>NZ_JBQPTH010000003.1:0-320923 GCF_052220245.1 Geobacillus sp. BK01 | reverse complement strand
CTCATAACCCGAAGGTCGCAGGTTCAAATCCTGCCCCCGCAACCAAATTGGTCCCGTAGTGTAGTGGTTAACATGCCTGCCTGTCACGCAGGAGATCGCGGGTTCGAGTCCCGTCGGGACCGCCACTTTTTTGTGAAATACAAGGTTCAGCAGTCCAGTCAGTAGAGACGAGCATCCGCTTCATCGAATTAGCTGTGAGTTGCCCCGACGCATCCGGCTTCCTGGAATCAGCTTGTAGAGGAAGAGACACAGGGCAGAACAGGTAAACAGCATAAAACCTAATACGGCTCGGTAGCTCAGTCGGTAGAGCAAAGGACTGAAAATCCTTGTGTCGGCGGTTCGATTCCGTCCCGAGCCACCATTGTCTCATTAATTAATTTAAATGTGCCGGCTTAGCTCAATTGGTAGAGACGAGCATCGGCATCATTGAATTAGCTTCGAGTTGCCTCGACGCATCCAACATCCTCGAATCAGCTTGTAGAGGAAGAGGCACAACTAGGCAGATAATATGAGTCACTAACTAATTTTAAATGTGCCGGCTTAGCTCAATTGGTAGAGCAACTGACTTGTAATCAGTAGGTTGCGGGTTCAAGTCCTGCAGCCGGCATTCCTTATTTTGTCGAAAATACATCATCGAATTGACTGCGAGTTGCCCCGACGCACTCGACTTCCTTGAATGAGCTTGTAGAGGAAGGGGCAGGTAGAGCAAAGCGATGCTCAGAGTGTTATTGAAAATATGAGCCATTCGCTCAGTAACGAGCGATGCATCGTCGAATAGGCCACGAGTTGCCCCGACGCACTCGACTTCCATGAATGAGCTTGTAGAGGAAGGGGCAGGTAGAGCAAAGCGATGCTTAGAGTGTTATTGAAAATATGAGCCATTAGCTCAGCAGGTAGAGCATCTGACTTTTAATCAGAGGGTCGGAGGTTCGAGTCCTCCATGGCTCACCATTTTGCGGAAGTAGTTCAGCGGTAGAACACCACCTTGCCAAGGTGGGGGTCGCGGGTTCGAGCCCCGTCTTCCGCTCCAGCTGTCTGCCGGGGTGGCGGAATTGGCAGACGCACAGGACTTAAAATCCTGGGGTAGGTAACTACCGTGCCGGTTCGAGTCCGGCCCTCGGCACTTGCGCTCGTAGCTCAATTGGATAGAGCATCTGACTACGGATCAGAAGGTTAGGGGTTCGAATCCTCTCGAGCGCGTTTCACCGGGAAGTAGCTCAGCTTGGTAGAGCACACGGTTCGGGTCCGTGAGGTCGCAGGTTCAAATCCTGTCTTCCCGATTTTTGTATGGGGCCTTAGCTCAGCTGGGAGAGCGCCTGCTTTGCACGCAGGAGGTCATCGGTTCGATCCCGATAGGCTCCACCATTCGAATATATGATTTATATTATTTTGGCGGTGTAGCTCAGCTGGCTAGAGCGTACGGTTCATACCCGTGAGGTCGGGGGTTCGATCCCCTCCACCGCCACTATTATCGGACCTTTAGCTCAGCTGGTTAGAGCAGACGGCTCATAACCGTCCGGTCGTAGGTTCGAGTCCTACAAGGTCCACCATTATTATATTACTTTTTGGAGGAGTACCCAAGTGGTTGAAGGGGTCGGTCTTGAAAACCGAGAGGCGTCGCAAGGCGCGCGGGGGTTCGAATCCCTCCTCCTCCGCCATGCATTTATAGCACCGATATGAGTCAGTGATGAATTTAAATGTGCCGGCTTAGCTCAATTGGTAGAGACGAGCATCGGCATCATTGAATTAGCTTCGAGTTGCCTCGACGCATCCAGCATCCTCGAATCAGCTTGTAGAGGAAGAGGCACAACTAGGCAGATAATATGAATCAGTGATGAATTTAAATGCGCCGGCTTAGCTCAATTGGTAGAGCAACTGACTTGTAATCAGTAGGTTGCGGGTTCAAGTCCTGCAGCCGGCACCATCAATGTGGCGGCTATGGCGAAGTGGTTAACGCACCAGATTGTGGCTCTGGCATGCGTGGGTTCGATTCCCACTAGTCGCCCTTTCTTTTTCTTACATTCATGTTTGTTGTGTGTGTAGTTTCGTGGTAAAACTGCAGCCACGAGCACCGCATCGTCGAATCCGCTTCGAGTTGCCTCGACGCACCTGGCATCTTCGAATATGCTTGTAGAGGAAGAGGCATGGAAGAAGCGTGGCGGATGTTAAGCCAAATATTATGCGGGTGTAGTTTAGTGGTAAAACCTCAGCCTTCCAAGCTGATGTCGTGGGTTCGATTCCCATCACCCGCTTTTGGGGGCCTATAGCTCAGCTGGTCAGAGCGCACGCCTGATAAGCGTGAGGTCGGTGGTTCAAGTCCACTTAGGCCCACCATTTTCCGTTGCATATTGTCAGATGATTCGTTATAATACTAATGAACTTTTTTGTGGATGCATCATTCCGCAATAGCTCAGCGGTAGAGCAACCGGCTGTTAACCGGTAGGTCGTAGGTTCGAATCCTACTTGCGGAGCCATTTTATGGAGAAGTACCCAAGTGGCTGAAGGGGACGGTTTGCTAAACCGTTAGGTCGCAGTTTTGCGGCGCGCGGGTTCAAATCCCGCCTTCTCCGCCATGAATGGCCCGTTGGTCAAGTGGTTAAGACACCGCCCTTTCACGGCGGTAACACGGGTTCGAATCCCGTACGGGTCATTAGTGCCGGCACCAGATAGTCTGGTGCCCTTTTATACAACCAATTTTGTCGATTTTTGCGCTTTTCCTTGCCTTGCCTGTAGTGTTTTGTTATAATAGTTACCGTTAGTCTTGAATTACACATTGGGGACAACGCAGTGTTTCGTTTCGTCAACGAACGGGGCATTGCGTTTTTTTGTTATACTAGCAATTGTGCATCGGCCTCGCCGCCATGAATTTGTGTAAACATCGTTTGAATGGCTTGAAGTTGGCGTCGGGCCGCGTCCTCTTTCATCGATGGAAGAAAGTAAACGATTTGCAGGGCGTTTTTTGTTTCTCGCGTCACTGCTGTTCGTTCAGAGTCGACGATAGGGCTGCCGAACGGGCCGCGTTCGTCTTTGCTGACGAGTTTGTTGGCGAAATTGACGGGACGGCCGTTTAAAGCGATGTATTCATCTTGCTCTGTGCCTATCGTGATGGCCACTATTCCTTCGATGCGGTCAAGATCATAGATGCCGACCGGGATTTTGTAATAAAGTGAAAAAAAATTATTCACATCAACCGCGGAATGGATAGAAGGAATGAAATTCCTTTTCTGGATGCGCCGGTATAAACTTTCGCTTGATGGGCGGTAGCGGCTTGGATCAGTGCCGATTTGTTTGAATGACCGGCGCCATTCGGCGAGTTCGGGAATGTCGGCAAGTGGCCTTTCTTGCAGTTCCACGTAAATGGACTCTTGAAACAGCTCAAGCCGTCCTTTTACCATTTGCGGCGAGTCGCCGACTTCGATATGACGATAGCGGATGATGCCGAATTTACCTGAAGGAAGCCGCTGTTTTAATTGCGCGGATATGATGCATTGCATATGAATCACCTCGCGTTTTATTTTACCATATACCGCGGAAGGGGGGAAAATAATGGACGTCATGGAGTTAAAGAAGGATGTGATTGAGTATAGCCGATTGATCGGCATTGATAAAATCGGATTTGCGAGTGCGGACCCATTTATAGAATTAAAGGAACGGCTGCGACGGCAACAAGAACTCGGTTATCAGTCAGGATTCGAGGAGCCGGACATTGAAAAACGGACGAATCCTTCGCTGCTTCTTCCTGAAGCAAAATCGATCATTGCCATCGCCCTCGCTTATCCGTCGAAAATGAAAGATGCGCCGCGTGGGACGAAAACGGAGCGGCGCGGCCTTTTTTGCCGCGCATCATGGGGGAAGGATTACCATGATGTGTTGCGAGAACGTTTGCAGAAGTTAGAGGAGTTTTTACTCGCGAGGGTGCCATCCGCCCGTGTTCGGTCAATGGCCGATACAGGAGAGCTTGCTGATCGGGCGGTGGCGGAGCGGGCTGGGATCGGGTGGAGTGGGAAAAACTGCTCGATCATTACCCCGGAGTTTGGCTCATATGTATATCTTGGAGAAATGATTACCAACATCCCATTTCCTCCGGATGAGCCGATTGAAAACCGATGTGGGACGTGCACAAAATGCATTGACGCCTGCCCGACCGGGGCGCTTGTGCAGGGGGGGCAGTTGAACGCCCAACGGTGCATCTCGTTTTTAACGCAAACGAAAGGCTTTTTGGCTGATGAATTTCGGGAGAAAATTGGCAACCGGTTGTACGGATGTGATACATGCCAATTAGTCTGCCCGGAAAACAAGGGAAAAGATTTTCACTTGCATCCGGAATTGGAGCCGGATCCGGAGGCGGCCAAACCGAAGTTGGTTCCGCTTCTTGGAATAAGCAATCGCGAGTTTAAAGAAAAGTTTGGCGCGATGGCCGGCTCGTGGCGTGGGAAAAAACCGATCCAACGCAACGCGATTCTTGCCCTTGCTCACTACAAAGACCGGACGGCAGTGCCGCATTTATTGCGGCTGTTAAAGGAAGACAGCCGCCCGGTCATCCGCGGGACGGCGGCATGGGCGCTGGGGAAAATCGGTGATCGAAGCGCCAAGCCGCATTTGGAAGCGGCAAGGGAAACGGAGACTGATATCGATGTAATCGTTGAGATTGACAAGGGATTGAAACTGTTGGCCGAGGTGAAGGAATAGGGAAAAAACTGCCGCTTCCTCACATAAGGTAGTAACAAAAAGAAAGTGGGGAGCGGTATGAAAAAGCAGCTGCAACAGTGGCTCAACGAGCGGGCCCGTTCATTTGTGGCGGAAGATCATGTACAGGATGAAGAAGTGGTAAGAAAGAAGCAGCTCTGCAACAAACGTGGGGCTGAAATTGTCCGGTGCACGATCCGCGGGCAAGTTGTCGGCAAGCAGACAGTCGAACGAGAGACAAAAATGATTTACATTGCCCACCATCAATTTTTAATTAAGCACGGGGCAGCTTTATATATTGAAGAGCAAGTCGAGGAACGATGCGCCTGCTTTTTTGGCGGTGAGCTGGCTGATGACCAACGGATCAGCCGGACGGGGGAATATGTTGAGGCGCCGCGTGTCGAGCGTGAGCGGTGGACGGGCGAGCGGTTGTCTTACCAATATGATCGTGCGCGAGCGGTGCGGTATGCGGAAACGTGGTGGAACCGGCATAATCCGGCGTTTCCATCCTTCAGCGTTGATTGTACGAACTTTGTTTCCCAATGCTTGTATGCGGGGGGAGCGCCGATGACTGGTTATCCAAACCGGGCACGGGGATGGTGGTGTCAAAACGAGAGTTGGAGTTATAGTTGGGCTGTCGCCCACTCGCTGCGCTGGTATTTAAGCGGATCGCGCATCGGTCTGCAGGCGGTGGAAGTGCCCGAACCAGAGCAATTGATGGCAGGCGATGTCATTTGTTATGATTTTCAAGGAGACGGCCGCTTCGACCATACGACGATCGTGGTGGCGAAAGACCAAGACGGGATGCCGCTTGTGAACGCCCATACGACAAACAGCCGCATGCGTTACTGGTCATATGAAGATTCAAGTGCCTATACCCCCAACATTCGGTATAAATTTTTTCACATCATTGATCGCAAATAAACGACGTTGTTGAGGTGAACAAAATGCCGCTTCATGTAGTACTGTATCAACCAGAAATCCCAGCCAACACCGGGAATATCGCCCGCACATGCGCGGCGACGGATACGGCGCTCCACCTGATTCGTCCGCTTGGGTTTTCAACGGATGATAAAATGTTAAAGCGCGCTGGCCTTGACTATTGGCCGTACGTCAACATTTCGTATTATGACTCGCTCGATGAGTTGTTTGCCCGGTTTCCAGGCGGTGAGTTTTACTTTATTACAAAATTTGGCCAACAATATTATGACTCGTTTGACTTCAGCGATACGGAAAAAGACATTTTCTTTGTATTTGGCCGGGAAACGACCGGGTTGCCGAAGGAGCTGCTCGAGGCCAATATGGACCGTTGCCTGCGCATTCCGATGAACGACAAAGTCCGTTCGCTGAACTTATCCAATACGGCGGCGATTTTAGTGTATGAGGCGTTGCGACAGCAACGGTTTCACGGTCTGTCGTGAACAAAAAAACGACCTTCGCTATGGAGGTCGTTTTTTTGGGCCTTATTGTTTGACGCCTGGTTTGTCTTCGTAGCCAGCGGTGAAAATGGCCGTTAAAAATGCAATGATAACCCCTAGTACAAGCAATGTGCGCATCGCTTTTTTCCTCCCTTGCAATGAAAGTGGCAGGCGTTTCCCTCTTTATTATAGCGAATATGGCCAAGCATGTGAATGACTGCCGCCAGCGGTTCGAAGACAAAATTTTTTTTGCGGCGAATGATACGGGACATCCTCGCATAAATTGTAATAATCTTGCTGTTAGACATCCAAGGGTGAGGAGGTCCTTTATGGATATTTTAAGAAAAATCGCACGGTACCGGGAAGAGGAAGAACGGCTGAGGTGGGAAGGGACGTTTGCCGAGTATTTAGAGATTTTAAAAGAAAAGCCGTGGGTGGCCCAATCGGCTCATTCGCGCGTTTATAATATGATTAAAGATGCCGGAGTCGAAGAGGTGGATGGACGGAGACGGTATAAGTTTTTCAGTCGGCATTTGTTTGGGCTTGAGGAGGCGCTCGAACGGCTCGTTGAAGAATATTTCCACCCAGCGGCGAAACGGTTGGATGTACGCAAACGGATTTTGTTGTTGATGGGGCCGGTCGGTGGCGGGAAATCGACGCTTGTGACGCTTCTGAAGCGCGGGCTCGAGGAGTATTCGAAAACAGACCGCGGCGCTGTGTATGCCATTAAAGGCTGCCCGATGCACGAGGATCCACTTCATTTGATTCCCCACCATTTGCGTGATGATTTTTACCGTGAATACGGCATTCGCATCGAAGGGGAGCTGTCGCCGCTCAATATGATGCGGCTGGAGAAAGAGTATGGCGGCCGGATTGAAGACGTGATCATTGAACGCATTTTCTTCTCGGAAAACCGCCGTGTCGGCATTGGGACGTTCAGCCCGTCTGACCCGAAGTCACAAGATATTGCCGATCTGACAGGGAGCATCGATTTTTCGACGATTGCTGAGTATGGTTCAGAATCCGACCCGCGCGCGTACCGGTTTGACGGCGAGCTGAACAAGGCGAACCGCGGCATTATGGAATTTCAAGAGATGTTAAAGTGCGATGAAAAATTTCTTTGGCATTTGTTGTCGCTGACGCAAGAAGGCAATTTCAAAGCTGGGCGGTTTGCGCTCATCAGCGCAGATGAACTGATCGTAGCCCATACGAACGAAACAGAGTATCGTTCGTTTATTGCGAATAAAAAGAACGAGGCGCTTCATTCGCGCATTATCGTGATGCCGATTCCGTACAATTTACGCGTCTCCGAAGAAGAGCGCATTTACGAAAAAATGATTCGTGAAAGCGATGTCGCTGATGTGCATATCGCTCCCCATACACTTCGAATTGCTGCTATGTTTACGATTTTGACGCGGCTGAAAGAATCGAAGCGGCCGGATGTGGATTTATTGAAGAAAATGCGCCTGTATGACGGAGAGATGATCGAAGGATTCAATGAAGTCGATGTAGAAGAACTGAAAAAAGAACATCCAGACGAAGGGATGAGCGGCATCGACCCGCGCTATGTCATCAACCGCATTTCTGCATGCATTATTCGCAAGGAAGTGCCCTCGATCAATGCGCTCGATGTGCTTCGCTCGTTGAAAGAGGGATTGGATCAGCACCCATCCATCTCAAAAGAAGATCGTGAACGGTATTTGAACTTTATCTCGCTTGTGCGCAAAGAGTATGATGAAATCGCCAAGCAAGAGGTACAAAAGGCGTTCGTGTACTCGTATGAGGAATCGGCGAAGACGTTGATGGATAACTATTTGGACAATGTGGAAGCGTATTGCAACAAAACGAAATTACGCGACCCGCTCACCGGCGAGGAAATGAATCCGGATGAGAAGTTGATGCGCTCGATTGAGGAACAGATCGGCATTTCCGAAAACGCTAAAAAAGCGTTCCGTGAAGAAATTTTAATCCGTATCTCTGCCTATGCACGCAAAGGGCAAAAGTTTGATTACAACTCGCATGAGCGGTTGCGCGAAGCGATCCAGAAAAAGCTGTTCGCCGATTTGAAGGACATCGTGAAAATTACGACGTCGACGAAGACGCCTGATGAGCAACAACTGAAGAAAATTAACGAAGTCGTTGCCCGCTTGATCGATGAGTACGGGTACAATTCCACATCGGCCAATGAATTGCTCCGCTATGTCGGCAGCTTGTTGAACCGCTAGGCATGCCTCGAGCGCCGGGGCATGCTTTTTTTGCCCCGATAATCGGGCTTGTCCGCCTCTTGTCCGCTTTTCTATTTTCCGCTTTCATCTGTCAATTATTTTGAATTTTTGCATAGGATAAAAATAAACAAACTGGCATAGTGATGGTCCGTTTTGATGACGCCAACATAAGTATATGCGGAAAAGCGAAAAGTGTGAAAACAATTTTGACAAAGGAGGGGAAAGAATGAAGGGGAATTTCGTTGTATCGAAAGAAGACTGGTCCCTCCACCGCAAAGGTCATGATGACCAAAAGCGCCATCAAGAAAAAGTAAAAGAGGCGATCAAAAATAACTTACCGGATTTAATTACGGAAGAAAGCATTATTATGTCCAACGGACGCGACGTGATCAAAATTCCGATCCGCTCGCTTGACGAGTATAAAATCCGCTACAACTACGAGAAAAACAAACACGTCGGCCAAGGAAACGGAGACAGCCAAGTCGGTGATGTGGTGGCCAGAGACGGAAGCGGGGAGGGGCAAGGGCCAGGAAAAGGCCAAGGAGCCGGCGATTTGCCAGGCCAAGATTATTACGAAGCTGAAGTGTCGTTAATGGAAATCGAGGAGGCGCTCTTTAGCCAATTGGAGCTTCCGAATTTGAAGCGGAAAGAGCTCGACCAAAACGTTGTCCAACATATCGAGTTTAATGATATTCGCCGCACCGGACTGATGGGGAACATCGATAAAAAACGGACGATGCTTGCCGCTTTCAAGCGCAACGCCATGAGCGGCAAACCGGGCTTTTACCCGATTTATCGCGAGGATTTGAAGTTTAAAACGTGGAACGAAGTCGTCAAACCAGAATCGAAAGCGGTCGTCCTAGCGATGATGGATACAAGCGGCTCGATGGGCATGTGGGAAAAATATATGGCGCGCAGTTTCTTCTTCTGGATGACGCGCTTTTTGCGAACGAAGTACGAGACGGTGGATATCGCCTTTATTGCCCACCACACAGAGGCAAAAGTTGTCAGTGAGGAAGAATTTTTCACCAAAGGAGAAAGCGGCGGCACGATTTGTTCGTCGGCCTACCGCAAAGCGCTTGAACTGATTGAAACGAAATATTCTCCGTCACGCTACAACATTTATCCGTTCCACTTCTCCGACGGCGACAACTTGACATCTGACAATGCCCGCTGCGTCAAGCTTGTTCAAGAATTGATGAAAGTATCGAACATGTTTGGGTATGGGGAAGTGAACCAGTACAATCGCCATTCCACGCTTATGTCCGCGTATCGCAATATTAAAGATGAAAAATTCCGCCATTATATCTTAAAGCAAAAATCGGATGTGTTTCATGCGATGAGAACGTTTTTCCGCAAAGAAGAAAGCAAGCAGCTCGTTTGACCCTCTTAACGGTGCAAAAAAGGGGGTTTTTCTTTTTGAAAGGGCGGGAGGGCGAGGCCCTCCCGAAAACGAGTTATTGCTTTTGCAGCGTCGCTACCATGGCGAGCACAGCACCGAGCACATCCTTCTGATCAGGCGCATGTACGATTAGCAACATCGGCACCGGCTGGGCGCTGGCGATCACGTGGACGGTAACACCGTCGGATTGGGCCGTGTACCAAACCGCATCAGCGAACGGCTTAGGCAGTCTGTCCGTTTGCTGACGGGCGGCGTTGGCGTCGACCGCTTGGGCATGTTCTTTGGCCAGCTGCTCATAGTTGGTCTCGCCGTCTTGAAGCAAGCGAATGCGGGCGAACGACTCACCGTGGAGCAATACATCGGCATGAGGCTCTTCAGCGTCCAGCGTCCAACCGTCCAGTACATAGAGGGAGAAATGTTGGTTGTCGCTTGTTTGCAAAGTCGCTGTTCCGGTAACGGTTTGATTTCCGCTTTGGTAGGACAAGGAGGTCGTCGGCCGTGAAGAGGCGGTTTCGTCCCCTTTCGCCCCGTCTTGTCCACCTCCTGCCTCATTTTGTTCATCGATCGGGGGGGCCTGTTGGCCCGCTGGCTCTGCTGTTTGCGTGTTGGTGGAGTTCTCATCCGAACTTGCGGATTGCTTTTCTTTCGCAGCTGTCCCTTCTGATGCAGGCGCCTCTGTGCCGCAGCCGGCAAGCAAGGCGGCGGTGACAGCGATCGAGAAAAGTGGTTTCCAGTATCGAAGCATCTCGATTCCTCCTTGCTTTCCATATACCATTCATTATAGCAGTTGAAACAGTAGAAACAAACAGGCTGGTTTCCTCATTTTTTCCGATCGCTTGATTTTCTTCGATTTTTGGCGTTTACAGCGATATGCGCACCCCCCAAAACAGTGGCCATAAGCAGCGCGAGTAAAGCAAACCCGTAAAGCATGTGCACTCCTCCTCCTGTATACTAGATGGTGGGATCAACATAATGTATGAAACGCGTTTCAAGTCAAGCGTTTTTTTGGAAGGAGTGGGAACGTGGCGAACATCCGCGATTTGGCGAAAGAAGCAGGTGTATCGGTAGCAACGGTATCAAGGGTATTGAACGGGTATCCGTATGTAAGCGAGGAAAAGCGAAGGGCGGTTTGGGAAGCGGTTGAGAAGCTTCATTATACGAAAAATATTCAAGCGGTTCATCTGGCGAAAGGAAGGACGACGATTGTTGGGGTCATGCTCCCGTACATTCATCACCCTTATTTTTCAGCCGTGATTGAAGGGATTTCCAAGGAGGCGCTTCGTTACGGTTATCAGTTGCTTTTGTTTCAGACCAATTATGATGTGGAACGGGAACTTGAGGCGTTAGAACGGCTGCGGATGAAACAAATGGATGGGTTGATCGTCTGTTCTCATGAAGCGGGCTCGGAGGTGCTCGCGGCATATCAGGAAGAGGGGCCCATCGTTTTATGCGAGCAGGCGGAAGAATACGATTTCTTCACTGTCTATATCGATCACTATCGGGCGTTCGCCAAGGCACTGCGCTATTTAGTGCACAAAGGGCATCGGCGGATCGGCTATTGCATCGGAAGAATGACAGGACCGAACAGTCAAGCGAGGGCGGCGGCGTATCAAGATGTGCTGCGTGACATCGGCGTTGTTCCTCGGCGCCACTGGGTTTTTGACGGTTGTTTGTTTCTTGAAGACGGAAAGCGTGTCATGAGGCAATGGGTGGCGATGGGGGAGCGGCCGAGCGCGTTGCTTGTAACGAGTGACCAGGTGGCGGCCGGCATCGTGCTCGAAGCGCATCGAATCGGAGTGCACATTCCTGAAGAACTTTCCGTTATTGGCTTTGACAATGATCCGCTTGCGGAGATGTTAGGCATCACGACGGTTGCGCTCCCTCATTTTTCACTTGGGGAAAAAGCGTTTCGACTCCTCCATCATTGGCTTGAAACAGGACATGTCCCGCGAAAACAAGAAGAGCTGCCGACCCGATTGATCGTGCGGACCACCGGGTAAGCTATGTGCGCTTCAACTGATAGCGGTTGACGGGACGGCCCACGCCGCCGTATTGGACATCGAGCATCACTTTTCCCGTTTTCTCAAGGTATTCCAAGTAGCGGCGGGCAGTGACACGGGCGATGCCGACACCTTCGGCCACTTCTTCGGCAGAGACAGGAAAGCGGTGTTGGCGTAAATAGGAGACGACTTTTTCCAATGTCACTTCGTTTAATCCTTTCGGAAGCTCAGGAAGTGGGGCGGCAGGCTGCTCGGCTGTTTGCCGCAATGCGTCGAGTTCTGCCTGGGTGAGCGATTCTTTTTCCGCGAGCGACCGGCGAAATGCCCGGTAGTTTTCAAGCGCTTGTTTGAGCCGCTCGAATTTAAACGGTTTCACGATATAGTCGAATGCCCCATTTTGCAAGACGCGGCGCACCGTTTCGATGTCGCTCGCGGCAGTGATGGCTAGAATATCTACTTCATGCCCACGGGCACGGATTTCCTTTAACGTTTGAAGGCCGTCTAATTGTGGCATGTAAATGTCAATGACAGCTAAATCAGGGTGGAGCTTCTCGATAAGACGTAGCCCTTCCCCCCCGTTTCCGGCAATGCCGACAACGGTGAAATCGTTCACTTGTTCGATCATTTGCCGATTTACTTCTTGAACCATCGGATCATCTTCAATGAGCAACACGCGGTACATAGACTTTTCCTCCTTTGTTTTATGAGGGGCATGTCGAATGCGGACACCACTGTATAGATCAATCGGTTACATATCAAATGTAATCGTAAATACGGTTCCTTTTCTTTCCTCGGATTGAACATCGATGTGCCCGTTTCCTTTTTCCACAATTTTCTTCACCAAATATAGGCCGATGCCGCGCCCGCTCTTTCCTTTTGTTGAAAAACCCTCATCAAAAATGTGATCGATATGCTTACGGGCGATGCCTTGGCCGTTGTCCTCGACTGAGAGAGAACAAATGTCTTCATTTTGTTCAATGCTGACGTAAATTTCTTTTTCCCGGTCGGTTATCCCTTGGAACGCATCGAAGGCGTTTTCAATCAAGTTGCCAAGAAGAACGACGAAATCATGGTGGTCAAGGCGCGGTGGGAGGCGATGCAGCCGGCTGTGCCGGTCGATTGTCACACGAATACCGAGCTCTTTGCCGCGGCGGATTTTGCTTAACAATAGTCCGGAAATGCTTTCATCTTTGATGTGGCGGCTTAAAAACTGTGTGAGCTCCGCTTGCTCTTCTGTAACTTGGAACACGTACTCAAGCGCCTTCTCAATATGGCCAAGCTGGATGAGTCCGGCAATTGTATGGAGCTTATTCATGTATTCGTGGTTTTGCACGCGCAAGGCGTGGACAAACGCTTTTACCCCCGTCAGTTCTTCGGCCAATCGTTTGACTTCCGTCCGGTCTTGGAAAATGGCAATGGCGCCGACCGTCTTTCCGTCGATCTTAATCGGGATACGGTTGCTCCAAATCGTTAAATTGCCAAGCTGCAGCTCTTTGTTATAAATCGGTTTGTTCACTTCAAGTATTTCAGGAAGGTACGTATCCGGGATAACAGAACGGATCGGCCGCCCTACCAGATCCCCTTCAATGCCAAGCATTTGCTTCGCCCGGTCGTTAAAAATGGTGATGTTTTCATCGCTGTCAATGGCGATGACGCCTTCGTGCATGGCGTTAAACGCCTCTGTTCGCTCAACGAGCAGTTTGGCGATTTCATGCGGTTCAAGTTCAAACATTTGTCGCTTAATATGAGAGGCGAGCAGCCAAGCTCCGCTTCCGCCGGCGAGCAGCGATAGAACGACCGCCATGGCGATTTCCTCTTTTAACGTGTTAATCGCCTCCCAAAACGTTGGCAATCGATAAGCGGCGATCGTGACACCAATTTGCTCATGATCGGGATTCATGATCGGCACGAAGGCACGAACTACTGTTCCGATTTCCCCGTGCGCTTTTGATGTGTATGTATGCTCGGCAAATGCCGGCCCTTCATCAGCGCCCCGGGAAACGGTGCCAATCATCGCCGGAAGCGGGTGGGAGAGGCGGATTTTGTTCATATCGAGCACAACAATATAATCAGCGTTATGGATGACGCGCACCCGTTCAACAATCGGGTTCACGAGTGCTCGGCTTGGCATTGGCCCGGTAATGTGCTGTCTGACTTCCGGCAGTTCGGATACGGTGCGTGCCGTCAATAAGGCGCGCTGGCTTAATTCTTCTTCCTTTGTATGGAAAAAATCGCTAATAATAAACACGCCGCTCAGCAGCATTGAAAAGCTGACGATAACAAAAATTAAAATTGTGATTTTCCAACGGATCGGTAGTCGATTCATTGATGAACTCCTCGTTTTATGCGGAAAATTCATTATTATTTATTCTAACACGATTCCGGTGATATGATAAAAAGGAAGAAAACTAAGAATGAAAATGGTGTGGATAATGAGAAAAAGGTGGAAATTATGGGGGATATTTCTTATAATCGGCATCGGTCTTGTTGTATGGGCTGTGAACCGCCAGACAACCCGGGAACGAGTGGTGTATGACGACGAACAAAAAGGGCTGCAAAACCAAATTATCATTTATTTTAGCCATGTCGTTGCGGAAAATACACCGAAAGGACTAGCGGCGCAAAAGTTTGCCGAGCTCGTCGAACAAAAGACGAACGGCCGCGTGAAAGTGGAAGTGTTCGCGAACGGGTCGCTTTATTCGGACGGGGAGGAACTTGATGCACTGATGCGCGGCGATGTACAAATGATCGCCCCGTCGTTTTCGAAGGTGACAGAACTCATTCCGGAATGGCAAGTGCTCGATTTGCCGTTTTTGTTTCATGATGATGACGACATACGCCGTGTATTCACTGGAAAAGTCGGAGACGAGCTGCTCGGAATGCTTGAAGAAAAAGGAATCAAAGGGTTGGCGCTTTGGAGCAACGGATTTAAGCAAATGATGGGGACTACCCGCCCACTTATCGAACCTGACGATTTCCGCGGTTTGCGCTTTCGCATTATGCCGAGCGAAGTGATTGATAAGCAGTTTCGCCTGCTTGGCGGCGAACCGGTCGCCGTTTCGTTCGACCATATATACCGGGCGCTTGAGCGACATGAGTTTGACGGCCAGGAAAATACGATTTCCAATATTTATTCGAAGGGGTTTTACAAGTTTCAACCGTATATTACGATCAGCAATCACGGCTATCTTGGCTATGCCGTAATGATGAACCAATCATTTTGGGATCGCCTGCCCAAAGACATCCAGCAAAAAATCACTGAAGCGATGG
Organism: Geobacillus sp. BK01; assembly: GCF_052220245.1. Lineage (NCBI taxonomy): Bacteria > Bacillati > Bacillota > Bacilli > Caryophanales > Anoxybacillaceae > Geobacillus > Geobacillus sp. BK01. The sequence continues at coordinate 305,922 of NZ_JBQPTH010000003.1, read as the reverse complement.
CCGAAGCGACCCAATGGAACTTGCGTCAGTCAAAGGCCCAAAACGAGCGGGAATTGCAGCAACTAAAGCAGCAGAAAAGCGTCCATCTTTACTTGTTATCGGAGATGGAAAGAAAGAGATGGGAACAAAAACTTGCCCCGCTGTATGAAGAGTTTGCGAGACAGTTTGGTTCGAAACTTTTGAATGAAATTAAGGAATTCCATGAATAAGCTTCCATCGTTGGAAGCTTTTTTGATTTTTTTAGCGGATAAGAGCTCTGCCTTTGCCGTTTCCCTGTGGCAAACATCCGGGACCAAAAAGACCAAAACGACCATTATCACCATAATATTTTTATTTAATCGACTTTTCTTTATGATAGTGTTGAAAGCGTTGTCAAGACAAAGAAAGGAGTGGGAGAAATGAGGGGGAAATTCAAAAATTTAACCGTGCAAGTCATTATCGGTATTATTTTAGGGATTACCGTCGGATTTTTATTCCCGGAATTCGGCACAAAGTTAAAAGTGTTGGCTGATGGGTTTATTAAGCTCATTAAAATGGTGATCGCCCCGATCATTTTCTTTACAGTTGTTATCGGGATCGGCAATATGGGCGACTTGAAAAAAATTGGCCGCATTGGTGGAAAGGCGCTTCTTTACTTTGAGATCGTGACGACGTTTGCCCTGGCGATTGGGATTGTCGTTGTGAACTTCATCAAACCGGGAATTGGTTTCAACACTGACGCAGTTAAAGGCGGCGACATTTCGCAATATACGAAGCAGGCGGAAGAAACGAGCCATGGATTTGTCGACTTTGTATTAAGCATCATTCCGGATAACGTCGTTGCCGCGATGGCCAGTGGGGAACTGCTTCCGGTGCTCTTCTTTGCCGTCTTGTTTGGCTTGGCAGCAGCGGGGTTAGGGGAAAAAGCCAAACCAGTGCTTTCTCTATTTGAGCGGATCGCAGAAGTTTTCTTCGGCGTGGTCAACATGGTTATGAAAGTATCGCCGATCGCCGCATTTGGCGCGATGGCGTACACGATCGGTACATTCGGCCTCGGCTCGCTCGTGTCGCTTGGCAAGCTGATGGGGTCGGTATATATTACGATGGCGCTCTTTATTTTCATCGTGCTTGGCGGGATTGCGAAGTTTTACGGATTTAACATCTTTAAGTTTCTCGCTTATATTAAGGAAGAACTGTTGCTCGTCCTTGGCACGTCTTCATCGGAATCGGCGCTGCCACGGCTGATGGAACGGCTTGAAAAATATGGTTGCTCGAAGTCGGTCGTTGGCCTTGTCGTTCCGACCGGGTATTCATTTAACTTGGACGGCACATCGATTTACTTGTCGATGGCGGCCATTTTCATCGCCCAGGCATACGGCATTGACCTAACGATTTGGCAAGAGCTGACGTTGCTTGGCGTGTTGATGCTCACCTCGAAAGGAGCGGCTGGGGTTACCGGTTCGGGCTTTATTACACTAGCCGCCACGTTAGCGGCATTCCCAATGATTCCGGTTGAGGGCATTGCCTTGTTGCTCGGGGTCGACCGCTTTATGTCCGAGGCGCGGGCGATCACGAACATTATCGGTAACGCCGTGGCGACTGTTGTCGTTTCGAAAATGGAAAATGAGTTTCATCCTTCTAGCGAACAGGAATTAGTGGAAGGAAAGATGACGATCGCGAAGTAACAAGCAGAGGCTCCGCTCCAAAGATGACACGTGTCATCTTTGGAGCGAGCCTTTTTGTTTTTTACATCGTTCCAACGATCGCCAGATTTCCGCGGGATTAGGGATATTTGGCTGAACTGAACGGAGATGCAGACGGGAAAAGCAGCTTACGGAACAGAGCGGGCCTCGTTTTTTACCCATCCGTCATTCGTTCTATGTTTTCGGCGGTACACTGATTTAGACAGCCAAACACTGCACTCATATAGGAATAATAAGGGGATAATAACGAGAACGTCTGATAGCAGATCCGGAGGAGTGATGAACACTGCGATCAACATTAATACAAAATAAGCAAATTTTCGTATCCGCTGCAGCCGGTATGGATTCAACACTCCGAGACTTGTCAAAAACATGATGATGGCCGGGAGTTCAAACAAAAATCCGAATGGAACCGTCGTATGAATGACAAATCGAAAATACTTTTCCGCTGTAAAGAGCGTTGTGAATGCATCCCCTGATAAAGAGAGAAGGAATTTAAAAATAAATGGGAAAATAATAAAATAACCAAAGCAAACTCCTAGTACAAAAAGAAGAAACAGTGCCGGGATGTAGGCCAATGTGACTTTCCGCTCGTGCTCGTGCAATGCCGGCCGGACGAACAGCCATGCCTGATGGGCGGCAATGGGAATCGTTCCGGCTAAGGCGATGACTCCGGCTAAGATGAAATAAATCCATAAAATGTCGCTCGGTCCGAGAACCGCAAGCTTCACCGGAAGATCTTCGGCAAGCCATCTATAAATAGACGGGGCAGAAAAGAGCGAGCCGATTAGCAAAAGAACAAAAGCACTCAAAGTAATGATCAACCGTTTGCGCAATTCTTCTAAGTGCCCGATAAGCTCCATATCTTTCTTGTCCATTGTCTTCCCCCTGTTCAACAAGGGGCAAGGGCTGCCCCTTATTGCTTTCTGCTTTTAGCTAGCTCGTTTTTTCTACTTTATTATTGGTTGGCAACGTTTTGTTCGGCTCATCGTCTGCGACCAATTCCCGCGTCGATTTTTTGAACTCTTTTAATGTTGTGCCAAAAGCGCGCCCAATTTCGGGAAGTTTGGACGGCCCGAAGATGATTAAGGCGATGACTAAAATAAGGATTAGTCCTGGAATTCCTATGTTTTGCAACATGTCAATATCCTCCTGATTTTTAGTTGTCATTTTCGTGTGCAAACGGATTATCCGTTTGCACACGGTTTTTCATCTATTTATTGAAATGCCCTCCTTGCACAGCTACGAGACAAGAACGGCCGAAACGATGGCCCGGATAAGGATTCCACGTCTCCGGATGTTGTACATCTAAAAATAATGTACGCTCATCGGGGGTGAACCACGGGCCGGTGACTTCGCATCCCTTTGGCCCCGATGCAAATTGGAACGGCTCCCCGTAATGTTTGCCGTCAGTCGGAATCATAAACACCCCACAGTTTTTGTAGGCGGCGTACACATTATCTTCCGTTGCATAAAAGTCTTCAACCACCCAAAGGTTTCCTTTGCTATCAAAGTGGAGGTTGTCCGGGCACGTAATGCCGCTTTAGCGTCCGCCGGCAATAAATACTTCAAAAGTGAACTTATCGCTTCCGTGATCACCATCTGCAGGGATAAAACGAATAATTTGACCATGGAAATTTCCGTGCTTCGAATTATTTGTTAACGATAAAAAGACACTTCCATCATAAGGATGAATTTCGACATCTTCCGGGCGATCAAGCGGTGTGGCCTTAACCGCGACACCTGCTTCCCGCGCGTAAGTCAGTACGTCCGCTTGGCTGGTGAAAAACTTTTTGCCGTTCTTTTCGTAATTTTGCAAATCTGTATTCGTTTCGTAGTCGAGCGCGATCCATTTTTGTTTTCCGAGATCGGCGACATACAATGTTCCGCTTTCTAAAATATCGAAGTTGGCCTCGCGGCTATTCGGATTATATTTCTTTCGGCTAATGAACTTATAGAAAAAGGCGTCGCTTTTGTCATCACCCATGTAAACGGCAACTCTGCCATCCTTTGTCAAGGACATAGCTGTATTTTCATGGGCGAAGCGTCCGAGCGCGGTATGTTTGCGTATCGGTGCATCTGGGTTAAACGGATCAACTTCTACAACCCATCCATAATGCTCGTTGATAAAATCAGGCCATCCGTAGTCGTCGCCGTAATATGTATTCTCTTCACAGGAAAGAACGGTGTTCCAAAGCGTTCTTCCGCCGCTGCAGTTGCCAAGCGTTCCTATTACCGTTTTGGCCCCTTTTACCGCCCTGCTCCCGCTTGCGGGACCGGTCAGCACAATCGGAGTGTTCGCATCGATCCGGCGGTTGTATTGGTCGTCTTTTACTACTTTCCATTCCCCTTTTTCTTTTTTAACGTGAATAATAGAGCCGCCGACAGCTTCTTTCTCCATTTTTAACAATTCGGGATAGCGTGAAAGGTTGGATTTGTCAAACTTACTCGGGTCAATTCCGAGTATGTTCATGTAGTTTTCTGGCTCAGGAAATTCATGGTTGATCCAAATCAATCCTTCTTCGGAGTTGTTGCCGCCTGTCAGGCTATCGATCGGAAAGTAGACCGTAAGATCAGCCGAGTCACCGAACCGCTCCCCTTTCGAGTTAATGACATCCCCATATGAAGCAATAATGTTGTATCGATAACCTGTCGGCAAGACTAAATCGTTTTCCCATGTGCGGCTGATCGGCTTAAAAGGCGCGGTGAGCGGTTTACCCTTTCCGTGAGGCTGGCCGTTCATCAAGTGGTTGGCGGTCAAGGCGTCGGCCTTCGCGGTTAATGTCTCAATGCCGGATGATGCCGCGACTAGGGCGGCCGTGCTGCTTCCTACATATTTTAAGAATAAACGGCGATCCATCGTTCCCGATTCCCCCTTTAGTCGTTAGTGGACTTACAGTTATGATTGTATAGAGCCAAAAAGGAAATGTGAATAAAATGAATGTAAATGATTGTTAATTTTCTATAAATATTTTAATTATCTGTAAATAGCGGTGTCGTTGCCAGATTGTACGGGATCAGTGCCGCTGTTGGTAAAATAGCCACATAACTTGAAGCCAAGGGCATTGTCAAACAGTTAGGTTAACTGGATCGATGGAGACAAAAAGGCCGGGGTAGACCGTTTCCCTTAACGCATATATTTTGCTTTTTCTTGTCGGTTTTTCCATAATAGAGTTATACTGATGTTGGAGGGGGAATCACCGTGAACAGCTTGCAAGATTGCGCGGTTTTACATAACGGGGTGCAAATGCCTTGGGTCGGCCTTGGCGTCTACAAAGTGAAAGAGGGAGACGAAGTGAAAAGCGCCGTGCGCACCGCGTTGGAAGTTGGCTATCGCCATATCGATACAGCTGCTTTTTATGAAAATGAGGAAGGGGTCGGTCAGGCGATCCGTGAATCCGGCATCCCGCGCGAGCAAGTATTTGTAACGACGAAAGTATGGAACACCGACCAAGGGTATGAAACGACGCTAAAGGCGTTTGATGCAAGCTTGAAAAAGCTTAGGTTTGATTACGTTGACCTGTACTTAGTCCACTGGCCGGTGAAAGGGAAGTATAAAGAGACGTACAAAGCGCTTGAAAAGCTGTATAAAGACGGCTATGTGCGTGCGATTGGCGTCAGTAACTTCCAAATTCACCATTTGAAGGATGTGATGGCTGACTGCGAAATCAAACCAATGGTCAACCAGGTTGAGTATCATCCACGCCTGACACAAAAAGAGCTGCAGTCGTTTTGTCAGGAAAACGGCATTCAACTTGAGGCATGGTCGCCGCTTATGCGCGGGGAAATTTTAACCGAGCCGACGATCGTTGAAATCGGAAAAAAATACGGAAAAACGCCAGCGCAAGTCGTGTTGCGCTGGGATTTGCAGCACGGCGTCGTGACGATTCCGAAATCGGTGACGCCGGCGCGGATCAAGGAAAATGCGGACCTTTTTGGCTTTTCGCTCACTGAAGAGGAAATGAAGCGAATCGATGCATTAAACTTAAACAAACGGATCGGAGCCGACCCGGACAATTTCAACTTTTGATGAATGGATCAGCCAAACAGCGCCTACTGCTGGCGCTGTTTTTTCTATAAGGAATGAAACCAAAGCGGCATGTTTGACGTATGAAACAGTAAATAAGTACAATAAATAATAGTATACACATTTGCCGAACATTGAAAAAACGGAGGGTGTTGCAATGCTGTTTCATCCGATGGATATTTTCATTTTTATTGCCTTCCTCATCTCGCTCTGGGCACAATGGAAGGTATCGAACAACTTCAATACTTGGTCTAAAGTTCCTGCCTCATCAGGTTTGACCGGAGCAGAAGTGGCGCGCATGATTTTGGATCGCCAAGGGTTGCATCACGTGCCGGTTGAGGTCGTGCCAGGGCGGCTTTCCGACCATTACGATCCAATTTCTCGTGTCGTTCGTCTGTCGGAACCCGTCTTTTACGGGCGTTCGATCGCTTCCATTTCCGTTGCCGCCCATGAGGTTGGCCATGCCGTTCAGCATCAGCAAGGGTATGCGGCGCTCGTGCTTCGCCACCGGATGTTCCCGGTTGTGAATTTGGCTTCCGGTGTGGCCCCGTTTTTGCTGTTGGCGGGGTTTTTATTCCAGCAATTTTCGTTGCTCGGCCTCGGCATTTTGTTCTTCTCACTGGCGGTGGCATTCCAACTTATTACGCTTCCGGTCGAGTTTAATGCGAGCGCCCGGGCGAAACGGTTTATCTTGGCGGAAGGAATGATCGCTTCGGATGAAGCGCGCGGCGTGAACAAAGTGCTCGGTGCGGCGGCGTTGACGTATGTAGCTGCGACATTGATCGCTGTGTTTGAATTGTTGAAATACGTGCTCATTTTCACCCAAGGGAACCATAACGAGGAATCGTAAAACGTTAGCCGCCGGTTTCGGGTCGCCCGCCGTTGGCGGCCGTCCGGCGGCAGCACTTCTTATAGGCTGTTGTTGATACTTTTATGCGCAGGAGGTGTAACCTGGGCGCTTCATCCGCGCTCAGATACAAATTGGACATAGCCGGTTTATTGGTAGTGGCACTGTTAATCGCTTGCACCGCTTTTTTTGTCGCTTCGGAATTCGCCATTGTCAAAGTGCGCAGCTCGCGCATCGATCAACTTGTCAATGAAGGAAATAAACGGGCGGTCGCGGCGAAAAGAGTGATTTCGAACTTGGATGGTTATTTATCGGCGAACCAGCTTGGCATTACTCTCACTTCGCTTGGTCTTGGTTGGCTTGGGGAGCCGACGGTGGCGCGGATGTTGCTGCCGCTGTTTGAACGCCTCCATTTATCGGAATCGATTTCCCACCTTTTAGCGTTTATTATTTCGTTTTCGCTCATTACGTTTTTGCACGTTGTCGTCGGCGAGTTGGCGCCGAAAACGTTTGCTATTCATAAGGCGGAAGCGATTACGCTATGGACGGCCAAACCGCTCATTTGGTTTTATAAAATCATGTATCCAGTGATTTGGTCGTTAAACAATTCAGCCCGGTTGGTGACGCGTCTCTTTGGTCTCAAGCCGGTCGCGGAGCATGAGATTGCTCACTCCGAAGAAGAGTTGCGTCTCATTTTATCGGAAAGTTACAAGAGCGGAGAGATTAACCAGTCTGAGTACCGCTATGTCAACAATATTTTTCGTTTTGATGACCGCGTGGCAAAAGAAATTATGGTGCCGCGCAAGGAGATCGTGGCGCTAGACATTAATAAGAGCGTCAAGGAAAATTTGGAAATTATTCAGGAAGAAAAGTATACGCGCTACCCGGTCATTGATGGCGATAAGGACCATGTGCTCGGGCTCATTAACGTAAAAGAAGTATTTACGGATTTTGTCGTCAATCCATCAAACGAAAAGCAAATGAAAGACTATATTCGCCCGATCATTCAAGTCATTGAATCGATCGCCATTCATGATTTGTTGGTTAAAATGCAAAAAGAACGCATCCATATGGCGATTTTAGTCGATGAGTATGGAGGCACGTCCGGCTTGGTCACGGTAGAGGACATCTTGGAAGAAATCGTTGGTGAAATCCAAGATGAGTTCGATATTGATGAAACGCCGCTCATCCAAAAAATTGAGGATCGGTTCATTTTGGATGGCAAAGTGCTCATTAGCGAAGTGAACGACTTGTTAGGGCTTGAAATCGATGATGACGATGTCGATACGATTGGCGGTTGGATTTTGACGAAACATTACGATATTCAGATAGAGGATAGTGTGGAGATTGATGGTTATCTCTTTACTGTGAAAGAAATGGATGGTCATCATGTCAAGACATTGGAAGTGGTGAAAAAAGAACCGGAGTTGGATGAAGAAGAGGGAGAAACGACAGGTACGGAAGAGGAGGAAAAATTGCGTTTATGAGGCAGACGGAAGACCGTCTGCCTTTTATCATCCTAAACCGGAAACCGCTGCTTGCCGGCGTGAGCGCAGGGGGAGGGTGTTCAACATCTTCTCCTGCCAACTAAAGCGAAGGCGGGAGAGATTCATGATCAATGACCGTGAGATCGACAGGGAAGTCGTTCGTCTGCGCGAGACAGACAATTTCTTCATTTGTAAACGGGTGGCGGAACGTTAGTTTAGCGGCATGCAGCGCATGACGATGAAACACCGGTTGGCCGCCATAAAGCACGTCGCCGACGAGCGGATGCCCGAGATGGGCCAAATGGACGCGAATTTGGTGTGTCCGCCCGGTGTCAAGGATAAGCTCCACAAGTGACGTGGTCGGAAACGTTTTGAGCACGCGATAGTGTGTCACTGCTCTCGCTCCTGTTTTTGAGACGCGACGTCGCGTCGGATGGTGGCGGTCACGGCCGATCGGCGCGGAAATTGTACCGGATTTCGGAGACAGGTGGCCGTGAACGAGGGCGACATACGTTCGTTTAATGCCACGGCGGGCAAGCATTCGATCGAGTGTCGCCCCGGCGAGCGGATGTTTGGCAAATAAAATTGTCCCCGACGTATCACGGTCAAGCCGATGAATATGGCGGACTTTTGTCAAAATCGCCTGCGATTGTAAATAAAAAGCGACCGCATTGGCGAGTGTGCCTGTCTGCTCCGGCTCGGACGGATGGATATCGATGCCGGCTTCTTTATTTAAGATGAGCAAGTGATCATCTTCCCATAAGATCGAAAGTTCCCGGTATTCCGGAATGATGAGCGATAGCTCCGGTTGATACGCATAAAGCTGAAGCCGATCCCGTTCGCGAAGCTCCGTCTGCCAAGAGACGGTCCGGCCGTTCAGTTTGACGCCCTGTTCCATCCGCCATCGATGGGCGAGTTTTTTGGAGGCGGCCCATACTTCTTTAAGCAGTTGTTCTATGGTCAGCCCACCCCATAGGTTGGGGATGATGCATTCAAGCCAATCACCTTTTCTCGTCCACAAACGTCGTCGTCCCTCCCAGTTCTCTGTAGTCGTGGAAACACTTTCTACCCCTATAAGTGTATTGAATATGATACACTCATAGTATCGTTTCAGCGATGGAGAACGCAAGCATTGCGGCAAGAAAAGGTGGTATGAACATTGAAAATTATGTATGCGGTGACTCCGGAGCAAGAAAATTACATGCACTATTTGTTACATTATTTCTACACTGATATTTTCCCGTACTATTTCGATGATGAGCAAATTCGCCAGTTTGAGGAACTTGGCATTCTTTCGTTGGACCATGAGCATGTTACATATAACGGAACGATGAAAGAGGCGTTCCAAATCATCTCAGCGTTACAGTCGTTGATCACGGTCATCGAACATATCGGGGAACACGGAGAGCACGAACAATACGAATGGTTGTTTGAGCGTAACCAAAACATTTTGGCCCGCCATGGAATCACTTTTCCATTTCAGGCGAGGCAGTTCACCCGCAAGCGAGTGCTGCCATGCAGCATGTATGTTCCTGCCACGAGCCAGTGGGTGATGTAAGGAAAAAGGAGCTGAGCCAACAGCGGGCGAAGCTCCTTATTTTTCTTGTTCCGGCAAGGAGGCAAACCATTGGCGAAACGTTTGTTCATCGTGATATCCTTCAATACGTTTCGTCTCTTTCCCGTCTTCATAATGGACGATTGTCGGGGTGGCTTCAATACGGTATGTGTCCCAGCCATCTTCAAATTCAAGCAAGTTAAACAGTTTCAACTCGATGCCAAGCTGTTTCGTTAAGGGAACAACAATTGGTGTTGTCCGCCGGCAATGAGGGCATGTCGGGCTGTAAAAATAGACGGTAACGGGCTTTCCGCTGGACAATTGTTGTTGCAACTCGTCAGGCAAAATAATGTTGTGGTAATTCGGATCGTCAAGTTGGTCGATCGTGGCCGGATGCAACTCGCTTTTCTGATAAGGATTGTTCTTGGCCGCTTCTTTTTGTTCATACAACGTGACAAAAGCAATGGCAGCAAATAAAGCGGCGATGATGCCGCCAAATATAAGCAGTTTTTTCAACGTCCGCTCTCCTCCCTTTGCCGGCGCATGACAGCAAGGTTCAAGAAAATAATAATGGTAAAGGCCGTCAACGCCAAAAATGGAATGGTAATAAAGCCAAGCCAGTTAATGTATTGCCCTGTGCAGGGGACGCGGCCGCAGCTTATGGCATAATACTGGAAAAAAGGAATCTTTTGCAAAGAGTAATGATATAAGGAAATAGTGCCGCCGATAATAGACAGCGCCAAACTGTAACGGGCGGCTGTAAAGTCTTTGCGGGCGATGGCAATCCCTAAAATAATGACTTGCGGATACATAAAAATCCGTTGAAACCAGCATAAATCGCATGGAACGAATCCAAGCACCTCAGAAAAATAGAGGCTCCCAAGCGTGGCAATAAACGCTGTCGCCCAAGCGGCCAAAAGTAAATTTTCTCTTCGTTTTTCTTCCCCCATTTGTTCACCTTCTTCCTTATGGAGTGCTGCCGACAGTTGCCATCTTAGCGGGGGAATTCGTGAAAAAGCGGCCTTTTCCGTGCATTGTGCTCCCTCTGTCCCCTTATGTTGCGGAGGGAACTCTGCTCTGTCGTGTCCTATTTCCACTGAGCCCGGCTGGAATATGGAAGCTTCTCCGTTCCATGGTGAAAGCTGCCTTTCGCTTTCTTAAGCGTCACAATTTGGGCCATCCCAACCATAAGCATCCAAAGATTCGGCATTTTTCCACACCATGGATCTTTTTACGCATGGAAGGTGTTGCTTCGTTTTCGCACTGGCTGCTCCCCATGCCCTTCTAATGCTTGGTTTGAAAAGAACATAATACACCTTCATTTTATCATGCGCGTTGGCCGACGCCAACCGACATCTGCCTCCCGCCCATCTATAGACCGTGACCTTCGCTCGATTGAAGCCAACGTTTTCTTTCGACACTATGGCAAAGCATAGAAAGCGGTGCGCCTACTTATGGATGGGAATATATACGTATTGGACGCCCTCGCACTTACGCTAAGAAGCGAAGATCCTCCCGGTTTAAGGTGATAAACAGTATTTTCTATCTATATCGTCCGGCAAACGAGTCATACTAATCGGTGAAAGGGGAGGATTACATTGACCAACAACAGCGGAAACAAAGTGCAAGACATTATGACGAAAAACGTCGCAACCATTTCGCCGAACCAAACGGTGCAAGAAGCGGCGCAAATTATGAGCCAAAAAAATATTGGCGCGCTTCCGGTTGTGGAAAATGGGCAAGTCAAAGGGATGATTACAGACCGTGATATTACGCTGCGTGTCTCATCCCAAGGGAAAAACCCGGCGACGGTCAAAGTGGCGGATGTCATGACTAACCAAGTCGTCACCGGTACGCCAAACATGAGCGTTCAAGATGCCGCCAATGTGATGGCGCAGCACCAAGTCCGCCGCTTGCCGATTGTCGACAACAACCAGCTTCAAGGCATCGTGGCTTTAGGCGATATCGCGACGAACAGCGCATCGAACGAAGCGGCTGAACAGGCATTAACGAATATTTCAGAACCGTCGCAGCCGCAAGGGTAATGGAAGAAAGAGGATGTCCTCGTTTTTCGAGGCATCCTTTTTCTTTAAGCAGGTATATTGCATGATGGGGGCGAATACATAAACAGGGGAAATCAAGATTGGGGGTAAGACTAATGGAGTGGAGACAGAAATATGAACAATGGCTCCGCGAGCCGCAGCTAGACCCGGAGCTGAGGGGAATATTGGAGAAGCATCGCGACGATGAACGATGGCTCGAAGATTGTTTTTACAAAAATTTGGAGTTTGGTACCGGTGGTATGCGTGGTGAAATCGGACCAGGAACGAACCGGATGAACATTTATACGGTCCGGAAAGCATCGGCAGGATTGGCGCGATACATACAATCGTTTGGCGACGAGGCGAAGCGGCGCGGTGTTGTGATCGCCTACGACTCGCGGCATAAATCGCCGGAATTTGCCATGGAAGCGGCGAAAACGTTGGCGACGAACGGCATTCAAACATACGTGTTCGACGAATTGCGTCCGACACCGGAATTATCATTTGCCGTTCGCCATTTGCAGGCGTTTTCCGGTATTGTCATCACCGCCAGCCATAACCCGCCGGAGTATAACGGCTACAAAGTATATGGTGAAGACGGCGGACAGTTGCCTCCAGACACCGCTGATGAAGTGATCCGCTACGTCAATGAAGTCGAGAACGAGCTTGCCATTCAGGTTGATGATGAAAAGACGCTAAAAGAAAAAGGACTCATCCGCATCATTGGCCAGGAAATCGATGAGGCGTATGTGAACGCTGTGAAAACGATCTCGCTCCGTCCGGAACTGGCTCAAGAGACGCCGATTAACATCGTGTTTACGCCGCTTCACGGTACATCAAACAAACCGGTGCGCCGTGCGTTGGCTGAACTCGGTTACCAAAACGTCTTTGTCGTCAAGGAGCAAGAGAAGCCGGATCCCAGTTTTTCAACCGTTACTTCGCCAAATCCGGAAGAGCACGCAGCCTTTGCCCTGGCAATTGAGCTCGGCAAGCAAGTAAATGCGGATTTGCTCATTGCCACCGACCCGGATGCAGACCGGCTCGGCATAGCCGTTAAAAATGAGCAAGGAGAGTATGTCGTTTTGACCGGCAATCAAACGGGAGGGTTGCTGCTTCATTATTTATTGTCACAGCGGAAGGAAAAAGGCTTGTTGCCGCCAAACGGCGTCATCTTAAAAACGATTGTCACGTCCGAATTCGGTCGGGCGATCGCCGCTTCGTTCGGTTTGGAAACCGTCGATACGCTGACCGGGTTTAAGTTTATCGGTGAAAAAATCAAGGAATATGAACAAACAGGGCAGTATACGTTCCAGTTTGGCTATGAGGAAAGCTACGGGTATTTGATTGGGGATTTTGCCCGCGATAAGGACGCGGTGCAGGCGGCTGTTCTTGCGGCGGAAGTGTGCGCGTTTTACAAAAAGCAGGGGCTGTCGCTGTATGAAGCACTCCTTCAATTGTTTGCCAAGTACGGGTATTACCGCGAAGGGCAACGGTCGCTGACGTTAAAAGGGAAGGAAGGGGCGGAAACAATCGCTGCCATTTTGGCGTCATTCCGCCAGCAACCGCCGGTTGAGGCTGCGGGGAAAAAGGTAACGGTGATCGAGGATTACAAAACGAAGGAACGAACCAATACGTTGACCGGGGAAAAAACAGCCATTACGCTCCCGGCCTCCAACGTCTTGAAATACGTATTGGAAGACGGCTCGTGGTTTTGCCTGCGCCCGTCAGGGACGGAACCGAAAATGAAAGCGTACTTTGGTGTCAAAGGAGCATCGTTGCAAGATAGTGAAGAAAAATTGGCGAAGCTTACTGATGGTGTCATGCAGCGAGTACATGATGTGCTGCGCACCGTTTCGCCTTCTTACGCTCAATAATTGACGGGTAAACAACGGCGGGGAATTGGACTCAACCAATTCCCCGTTGCTTTTACGAGTAGAAATATGCGTACTGCTCGACTCCCATTTTTTGTTCACTTACTTCAAGTGCGTGGTCGATGTAGCGCAACAAGGCAGTGAGCCTTTCCTGGATGACGGAATAGTCGTGCTCGAAATTATAGGCGTGGAGAAACTTTTCAATTTTTTTCGACAGCATGTCATCAGGTGTACGCACCATTAAAATGAGCAAATTATCCCACTCGGAGCGATGTGTATAATAGAGCGCCTTATCGTAGTCGACGGTGTTCAAGCGGCATGCCTCCTTTATCGAGAAGGAGTCATTGTTAGTGTATGACGATGGGCTGTTTTGTTGCCCTGTAAATGTTGTGACAGAAGGCAAAATATAAATTATAACCGAAATGGAGATAAAAAAGGAAAAGTAAATATTGCAATTTTGTGACAATAATAGTATCCTCTAAGAAAGGGGATGATGAAAATGAACAAACGGCACGAAGGGCACGAAATTACAAAGATGTGCAAATGGATGGCGTCCGTCGGCCTAATCGTCGGAACAGCGCTTTTTTTGCTTAGCTTTATCGCAAGCGCTTACAACAAAGACTTTTTCTTGACGATCGTCAGCCTCGGAATCATCGGAGCCTCGATGGTGATGTTTGGATTCGGTTTGTTTATGGGGCTGTTGACAGAGACGTATCACCGCGGCCCGCGCGGGAACGTATAGCGTGCATAGAGAATGAAAAGCACCGGACATTACCCCGGTGTTTTTCGTTTTTGCTGGATGTACCAATATAAGGTTGCCGATGCAACAACAGCCAGAAAAGCAAGGACAACAGGCAAGCGGTACGTATGAACGTACTGCTTGACCTCCATCCAGCGGCTTTCAAAGTAGGCGCCGATCGTTAAAAAGACGGCGACCCATACCATCGCTCCGCTATAGGCAAACAAGGCAAACTTTCTCCAGCTGTAGGCGTTTGTGCCGGCCCAAAAAGCGGCGACATGCCGAACGCCGGGGATGAAGTAGCAAATGAATAAAACGGATGGGCCGAGTTTAGAAAAAAGTGCTTTCGTCTGTGCGAGCCGTTTCTCGGTCAGATGGAATTTTGGACCGAATTTATGCAAAAAAGGCAGCCCCAACGTGATCCCAAGAATATAACTGAGTGAAATGCCTGCGATCGCCCCGAACCAACAGGCGAGAAAAGCAAGCGGATACGAAAAGGCGCCGGTTGAAACGCGGTAGCCGGCATACGTCAGCAGCAGCTCGTCCGGAATCGGCAATCCGACGATGCCGAGCATGAGCGCAACCATAATGCCGACGTAGCCAAAATGTTCGATGAGATGATGCCAATATTGATGCAAACGATCACCACGCTTTATCGGAACATGTCGTGTATAACACAAATTATAACGGACGGTAGGCCGAAATGAAAAGCATGGGCAATGATTCAACGTATCAAAACGCCTTTTCCCTCATACATTGTGGTAAGGGGAAAAGGGGGGATTTGGATGCGGCAGGACGAGCTGAACGAACTGGAACGGGCGATTGCGGAAATTACGGAAATCGCAGAAGGATTTGGGTTGGATTTTTATCCGATGCGTTACGAAATTTGTCCGGCGGACATTATTTACACGTTTGGCGCCTACGGGATGCCAACGCGTTTTTCTCATTGGAGTTTTGGAAAGCAGTTTTACAAGATGAAGCTTCATTACGACTTAGGATTGAGCAAAATTTACGAACTCGTCATTAACTCGGATCCTTGTTACGCCTTTTTGCTCGATACAAACACGCTCATTCAAAATAAGTTGATCGTCGCCCATGTGTTGGCCCATAGCGACTTTTTCAAAAACAATGTCCGCTTCAGCAACACGAAGCGCGATATGGTGGAAAGCATGGCCGCGACAGCAGAGCGGATCAAACATTACGAGCACCAATACGGAAAATTGGAAGTGGAAAAATTTTTAGATGCCGTCTTAGCCATTCAAGAGCATATCGACCCGTCGCTGTTGCGGCCGAAGCTGTCGTGGACATGGGAAGATACGGAAGTGTATGAGGAGGAGGAACCATCCAAAACATCGACGCCATACGATGATTTATGGTTACTTGATGAGCGGAACAAGCCAAAAACGCCACCGCGGAAAAAACGGCGCAAGTTTCCGCCGCAGCCGGAGAAAGACGTTTTGCTGTTTATCGAGGAATACAGCCGCGAGCTCGAGGATTGGCAGCGTGACGTTTTAACGATGATGCGCGAGGAAATGCTTTATTTTTGGCCGCAGCTTGAAACGAAAATTATGAATGAAGGCTGGGCGACGTATTGGCATCAGCGCATTTTGCGGGAAATGGATTTGACGAGCGATGAAGCCATTGAGTTTGCCAAACTGAACGCCAACGTTGTGCAGCCGTCGCGCACGGGCATTAATCCGTACTATTTAGGGTTGAAAATTTTTGAAGACATTGAAGAGCGGTGGAACAATCCGACGGAAGAGATGAAAAAATATGGCGTCAAACCGGGGTCGGGACGGGCGAAACTTTTCGAAGTGCGCGAATTGGAATCCGACATTTCGTTTTTGCGCAACTATTTGACGAAAGAGCTCGTCATGCGCGAAGATATGTATTTATTCCAAAAGCAAGGGAGAGATTACAAAATCGTTGACAAACATTGGGAGCATATCCGCGATCAGCTCGTCAGCATGCGGGTGAACGGCGGATTCCCGTATATCACGGTCAATGACGGCGATTATATGCGCAACGGAGAGCTGTATTTAAAACATTGGTATGAGGGGATCGAACTCGATCTGAAGTATTTGGAAAAAGTACTGCCATACATTTATCAGTTGTGGGGCCGTCCGGTCCATATGGAGACGGTCGTCGAGGAAAAGCCGATGTTGTTTACGTATGACGGGAAGACGGTGCATCGGAAATATTTATAATCGAGGGCAGGGATATCCTGCTTTTTTTGTTTGTCACCATGAATATGTGATAAATGTCACAAATTATTCGAAATCATGGCGGATAACGTTCCCGATTTTATGAAATAATATGAAGTAGGTAGTTTGTGATGGTTGTCACAATTTTTTCGTGATTGTCTAAGCGTCCGGGGGGATGAACATGTGGGAGCGACACGAAAAAGCGCTTGTGTTCATTAGTTTTGCTGTCGCAGCAGTTGTCTTGCTTTCTTTGATTGGCCGCTTGTTTTCATAAGGGGGGATGACCATGACTAACTATGATCCGGTGCTGCTCAGCCGTGTTTTGACGGGATTGACGCTAACCGTCCATATTCTTTATGCCACAATCGGCGTCGGGATTCCATTGATGATTGCCATCGCCCAGTGGGTTGGGATCCGAAAAAACGATATGCATTATATTTTGCTTGCCCGCCGCTGGACGCGCGGCTTCGTCATCACCGTCGCTGTCGGCGTCGTGACCGGAACGGCGATCGGTTTGCAGCTGTCGCTTTTATGGCCGAACTTTATGCAGCTGGCCGGTCAAGTGATCAGTTTGCCGCTGTTCATGGAGACGTTCGCCTTCTTTTTTGAAGCGATTTTCCTTGGTGTTTATTTGTATACATGGGATCGGTTTGAAAATCAGAAAAAACATTTGCTATTGCTTATTCCGGTGGCGATCGGCTCTTCCGCGTCGGCCATGTTTATTACGATGGTGAACGCGTTTATGAATACGCCGCAAGGGTTTGAGATAAAAAACGGCGAGCTTATCAACATCGACCCGATTGCCGCGATGTTCAACCCGGCGATGCCGACAAAAGTGGCCCACGTGCTGGCGACGGCGTATATGACATCGGCGTTTATACTCGCTTCGATTGCGGCGTGGCATTTATGGAAGGGCAACCGGCATGTGTACCACCGCAAGGCGCTTCATTTAACGATGAAAACGGCGCTCATTTTTTCCGTGGCGAGCGCTCTTGTCGGCGACTTGTCAGGAAAGTTTTTAGCCGAATACCAACCGGAAAAGCTGGCGGCTGCCGAATGGCATTTTGAAACGGGTTCCCATGCGCCGCTCATCTTATTTGGTACGTTGACGGAGGACGGGGAAGTGAAATATGCCCTTGAAATCCCATATGCGTTAAGCATTTTGGCACACAACGATCCAAGGGCGGTTGTAACGGGATTGAACGATATTCCAAAAGATGAGCGTCCACCGCTTTATATCCATTATTTGTTTGATGTCATGGTGACGATTGGCGTGTTTTTAATGATTTTATCGGCTGCTTATTGGCTCGGATCGATCTTTCGTTGGAAATGGACAGCGAAAAAATGGTTTTTTGGGCTGTTGATCGCAGGGGGGCCGTTGGCGATGATCGCCATTGAAGCCGGTTGGTATTTGGCGGAGGTCGGGCGGCAGCCGTGGATTTTGCGCGGCTATATGAAAACGGCGGAAGGGGCGACATCGTCCGCTCATGTTGATACGATGCTTGTTTTGTTTTGTCTTTTGTATATGGTGCTCGTCATTGCAAGCGCCACGGTGCTTGTCCGTATGTTTCGACGCAACCCGGTCGAACGGGAGCTGGAAGAGCGCGCCAATAACGGGGAGGTGACGCCATGACGCTCGAAGTCATCGGCATCTCGGTGTTATGGCTGTTTTTGTTCGGGTATATTATCGTTGCCTCGATTGACTTTGGCGCCGGGTTTTTCAGCGCCTACAGCCATTGGGCGAACAAACAGCATATTTTGCACCGCATCATCCAGCGCTATCTGTCGCCGGTGTGGGAAGTGACAAACGTCTTTCTCGTTTTTTTCTTTGTCGGGATCGTCGGCTTTTTTCCAAAAACGGCGTATTATTATGGCTCGGTGCTGCTCGTTCCAGCGAGCATTTCCATTGTTTTGCTCGCCATCCGCGGCTCGTACTACGCCTTTCACACATACGGAGGGACGGAGCGGAACTGGTATTTGCTCGCTTACGGGCTGACGGGCTTATTGATCCCCGCTTCGCTGTCAGTCGTCTTGACGATTTCAGAAGGCGGGTTTGTCGAGAGGCGCGGAGGGGCCGTTGTGTTGGATTACGAAAAACTGTTTGCAAGTCCTTTGTCATGGAGCATCGTATTGTTAAGCGTCACAAGCGTCTTGTACATTTCCGCCGTGTTTTTGACGTATTATGCGAACGCGGCGGGGGACGAGCGGGCGCGAGAGCTGTTGCGCCGCTATGCTCTGCTTTGGAGCGGGCCGACGATGTTGTCAGCGTTGCTCATTATTTACCAACTCCGCTACCATAATCCAGAGCATTATGCCAACCTATGGGAAGTGGCGTGGATGTTGGCTGTGTCCTTTTTGCTTTTTGTCGTCACCGTTTGGCTGCTTTGGCGGCGACGGCGATTTGGCTGGGCGTTCATCGCGCTTTTGTTTCAATATGCGTTCGCGTTTTATGCTTACGGCATTTCGCATTACCCGTATTTGCTTTACCCGCATTTAACGATTTATGACGGGTTCACCAATGAAACGATGGCGATGGCGTTAATTGTTGCGTTTATCGCCGGGTTCTTGCTTCTCATCCCGTCTTTGTATTTGCTGATGCGCCTCTTTTTGTTCAATAAAGCGTACGTCAAAGGGAAATGGGAAGGAGGAAAAGGATGATGCAAACGTTTTTGATCATGTATGCGCCGCTGCTGATTGTTGCCCTTTCCGTCGTTGCCGCCTTTTGGGCCGGATTGAAAGATGCACGGATCAATGACTGAACACGATGGAGACAAGGATGCATAGTTTGCGGTGAATCGCCCACACTAGCGGATGACAATGAATAAAGAAAGGATGGGCGATCATGAAAGAAGTGTTGCAGCGTGTGAAAGAACAGTTGGAACAAGCATTTGACGAACCGCGTTCGACGAGCCTTGACGGGGCGCTCCATGAGCTTGAACAATTGAAGGAGAACGCTGGGGAGAAGAGGCAAATGATTGAAGACGTCATTCGCGCTGTCACGCATGCGCGCAATGCGCGGGTCGAACTTGCCGCCGCCGGTGACGAATCGGCGACGAACGCCTTCGCCGAAGCTTACCGAGCGCTTGATCAAGCGATTGAATCGTACAGTGGCGTCGATAACGACCCGGTGTAAGACGGATGGGGGTTCCTCGGCCTTCACCTGTCGGAAATATGCGGAAGGCGGATGGATTGCAAGCGTTTGGCTGATGTGTTATACTGATTAACAACCAGTAAATACAAGAAACGTTTTCTAGGGTTCCGCGGCTGTTTGGCAGCCGGCCTGTGACCGAGAGAAAACGCGCGGCGCGCCCGCGTACACGGAGGGACAAAAGCCCGGGAGGAGTATCATTTCGATATTTCCCGCGGCTTTTTTGTTTTGAAAGGGGGAAATGATACATGGCGTGGGTATACTTATTTGTCGCCGGAGTGTTCGAAATCGTATGGGCCATTTCGCTGAAATACACGGCCGGTTTTACCCGTCTTTGGCCGTCTGTCGTCACTGTTGCAGGGATGGCAGCTAGTTTTTACTTTTTATCGATGGCAACGAAAACGTTGCCGATCGGCACCGCCTATGCGGTTTGGACGGGAATCGGGGCGCTCGGGGCGGTCATCATCGGCATGCTGTTTTTAAACGAGCCGGTTAACGCGCCGCGAATTGTCTTTTTATTGTTCATCCTTGTCGGAATCATCGGTTTAAAGTTCACAGCTGGACAGTAACAATCGGAAGGAGCAAGAAGCTGTCGGTTGGTTTCAACAAACATCCATGAGCAAAGCGCCGCTCACCACGCAATATGAAAAAGGCTGATTAAGGCAAGCATTTTCACAGAAAAAATCCATTCCTGCTTTCGCACGGTGTGAAAAGAGTTCGATTTTTTATTACGTGTGGAAAAAATGCATTGACAGGACGCATAAACATTGAATATCATGGAATTGTAAGGTAAATATCCTGTTGCTAAAGGGGAGTAGCTTTAACAGCAAAGTCGTCAGTTCAGGGTGCACGCCCTCGGCTTTGTTGGCAACGGCAACGTTGTTAGCGAGACCTTTACCTATTGTGGTAAAGGTCTCTGTTTGTTTAAAGACCTTTACCAAGTGTGGTAAAGGTTTTTTTCATTTCATGAAACGAAAGGGGGGAAGATAATCGTAAAACAAAATGGGCTCGATTTTATAGGAAAAATGGTAAGAAAGATGGGGGGAATGTCATGCGCAAGTGGTGGAAGCGACTTCGCTTGATCGTTCACGTCCGGCGTTTTCTTCCGTTTTTGTTTGAGTTTTTTGCCTCGCGCGAGGTGCCGGTGCGGAAAAAGGCGATTTCCGTCGGGTTGCTGCTGTTATATATAGCGTTGCCGTTTGATCTCATTCCCGATTGGCTAGCACTATTTGGTATTATTGATGATTTCGCCGTTTTCATGTTTATTTTGCAGCAAGTCATTAAGATGGCTCCAGTATCATTAAAGGAAAAATATAACTTATAAAGGGGGACGATTTTGTGGAGCTGTTTTCTCCAGAATTTTGGACAGCGCTGCTGTCGATTATCATTATTGACCTTGTCTTGGCAGGGGATAACGCGATTGTCATTGGGCTGGCGGCCCGTAACTTGCCGAAGCACCAGCAAAAAAAGGCGATCATTTGGGGAACCGTCGGCGCTGTTGTCATCCGCGCGCTGGCAACGATATTTGTCGTATGGCTTCTGAAAATCCCGGGGCTTTTGCTTGTCGGCGGTATATTGCTCGTTTGGATCGCTTACAAGTTGCTCGTTGAGGAAAAAGGGCACGATGACATCGAGGCCGGGGGAAGTTTATGGGAAGCGATTCGCACCATTATTATTGCCGATGCATTGATGGGGCTTGACAACGTGTTGGCGGTTGCTGGTGCGGCGCACGGAAGTTTTCTCCTTGTTGTCCTTGGATTGGTTATTTCTGTACCGATTATGGTGTGGGGCAGCACGCTCATTTTGAAATGGATTGAGCGTTTCCCGATTATTATTACGATTGGTGCCGGAGTCCTTGCTTGGACGGCATCGAAAATGATCGTCGGCGAGCCGTTTTTGAAAGAGTACTTCGCCAATCCAGTGGTGAAATACGGATTTGAGTTGCTTGTTGTTGCTGCTGTCATTACAATTGGGACAATGAAAAAAAGAAAAGCCGCCAAAGAACCGCAACCAAAAGCCGCCAATGAATAATTGGCGGCTTTTTTTTACGCTATGGGTCGGTGGGTTTGTGCCATTTCAGCAGGAGAAGCTGAAGCAGCCAGCCGGCGGCCAGCCCGGGGATGACCGACAAGATCGGCAACCAAATCGGTCCGAAAAAGATGCCGGCAATCGTGACGTCGAACGAGTACATTAAACCGACCGTCACAAAGTAGGCGGAGAAGACAAAGGGCAAGAACGAGTACGGCGTTTGTCCGCCGCCGGCATCTTTGAACGCATCCCACATGGCGAAAAAGTATAAACAAGGGTAAAACATCAGCCACTCAATTCCTACAACGTCCGCCGCTTCGTACGTACGACCCAAAAAGCTGAGACGGATGGCTTCGTTGAATTGAGATTGAGTGTTAATGAGCAGTTCCAACAAAATAAACGCAATTCCTTTTACATACCTTTTGTTTAACAGTTGCCCAAATCCGGGCAACGCAATGCTCCACAGCAATGTTTCGATCGCTTTCACTTTCTCGACTCTTTACTGAAATAATGTTGGTTGATCGTTGCTTTGTCTGTTGCACCGTGTAGCGGAGCGGGAGGCAGCAAGTGAGTATTTTATGCTCAAGGCGGTGGTGCACAATTACATTTTTCGCGCTAAAGTCCTATTTTATACTTTTTTGCAATAGTGAAGAAGGAACATTCTCCTGTGGATTCGAACAATAGCAGAAAGTTAGAAAATGTCTTTGATTTTTTCAGAATAATAAATATAATAGTAATATCGGGAATATTAATGAAAGACCAATAAGGAGGAGGCATATGAAGGGGCTAAAATCGATTTTGCTATGGGGGCTCATTTCCGTCCTTGGAGCCGCAGCGTTCGCTGTTTTGGCGTTAAGCCGCGGCGAGTCGGTCAACGCGATGTGGCTCATCGTGGCTGCGGTGTGTACGTATGCGGTCGCCTACCGTTTTTACAGCCGGTTTATCGCCCGTAAAGTATTTGAGCTCGACGATAATCGGAAAACGCCGGCCGAAGTGTTTAACGACGGGAAGGACTACGTCCCGACGAACAAATGGGTGCTGTTTGGACACCATTTCGCCGCCATTGCCGGCGCCGGGCCGCTTGTCGGACCGATTTTGGCTGCGCAAATGGGCTACTTGCCCGGCACGCTTTGGATCATTATTGGCGTTGTGCTCGGCGGGGCGGTGCAAGATTTTATCATCTTGTTCGCGTCAATGCGCCGCAACGGAAAGTCGCTTGGCGAGATGATCAAGGACGAGATGGGGCCGGTGACGGGCTTTATCGCAGCGCTTGGCATTTTGGGCATTATGATTATTTTATTGGCCGTTTTGGCGCTCGTTGTCGTGAAAGCGCTCGTTGGAAGCCCGTGGGGAATGTTCACGATTGCTGCTACGATCCCGATTGCGATTTTGATGGGCATTTACATGCGCTTCATCCGTCCGGGGCGCGTTGCTGAGGCGTCGCTCGGGGGATTTGTATTATTGATTTTGTCGATCGTGGCCGGGCAATACGTTGCGGAGCATCCAACGCTCTCGGCAATGTTTACGTTAAAAGGCGAAACGATCGCGATCTTGATGATTATTTACGGTTTTGTCGCCTCGGCGCTGCCGGTGTGGCTGCTGTTGGCGCCGCGCGACTATTTGAGCACATTTTTGAAAATCGGCACGATTGTTGGACTAGCACTCGGCATTTTAGTCGTTACGCCTGATTTGCAAATGCCGGCTGTAACGAAATTTGTTGATGGAACGGGACCGGTGTTTGCCGGCGACTTGTTCCCGTTCTTGTTCATTACGATCGCCTGCGGGGCGGTGTCCGGATTCCATGCGCTCGTGTCGTCCGGCACGACGCCGAAGATGATCGAGCTGGAAAGCCATTCGCGTCCGATCGGCTACGGCGCCATGCTGATGGAATCGTTCGTTGCCGTGATGGCGATGGTCGCAGCTTGCATCTTGACGCCAGGGGTGTATTTTGCCATCAACAGCCCGGCGGCGGTGATCGGGGCGGATGTAGCGCAGGCCGCCAAAGTCATATCGTCGTGGGGGTTCACGCTCACTCCCGACATGTTGACGGAGCTGGCGAAAGACGTCGGCGAACAAACCGTGTTGTCACGCACGGGCGGGGCGCCGACGCTGGCGATCGGGATGGCGGTCATTTTGTCGAACGTCATTGGCGGCAAGGCATTGATGGCGTTTTGGTACCACTTCGCCATCTTGTTTGAAGCGCTGTTCATTTTGACGACGATTGACGCCGGCACGCGCGTCGGCCGTTTCATGATCCAAGACATTATGGGAACGTTCTACAAGCCGCTCGGCAAAACGGATTCGCTCGTATCCAACTTGATCGCGACGACGCTTTGTGTCCTGGCTTGGGGCTACTTCTTGTATCAAGGGGTTGTCGACCCACTCGGCGGCATTAACACGCTATGGCCATTGTTTGGCATCGCCAACCAAATGCTCGCCGGCATCGCCCTGTTGTTTGCGACAACGGTCTTGTTTAAAATGGGCAAAAAAGCGTACGTTTGGGTCACGCTCGTGCCGACGACATGGCTTTTGGTCGTCACGTTGACGGCGGGATACCAAAAGCTATTCCACGAAAACGTTAAAGTCGGTTTCTTATCGCATGCGAAAATGTTCCAAGACAGCCTGAGCCAAGGAAAAATCTTAGCGCCGGCCGCGAATGAGGCGCAAATGCGGCAAATTATTATGAACGATTATATTGATGCGACGCTCACAGCGATCTTTATGTTGGTTGTCATCGCGATGCTCATCGCAGCATTGAACATCTGGATCAAAGTGCTGCAAAACAAACATGTGCCGCTCAAAGAAGCGCCGTACGTGCCGCGCGATGGAGAAGGAGCGAAGCATTATGCCTAAATGGCTGCAAACCGTTTTGGCTTACCGCCGGCAGTTTCTCGACTTGCTTGTCGGCGTGCCAAACTATGAAAAATATGTCGAACATATGAAAACCCATCATCCGGGCGAGCCGATCAAGTCGCGGAAAGAGTTTTTCTGCGAAGCGCAAGAGGCGCGCTATAACGCCAAAGGCGGCAAAGTATCGCGCTGCTGCTAGGAGTGGGAGGGAAGGAGGGGGTGCCCCTTCTTCCTTTTTTTCTTCAACGTCCGCATCGGGGAGATGCCCATTCAAGCTGGGACTTGGCCATAAACACACCGAAAAGGGGGATACATACATGCGCATTCTTGTAGTGGGAGCAGGGGCGGTTGGCGGCTATTTCGGCGGACGCCTGCTTGAAAAAGGCGTCGATGTGACATTTCTCGTCCGTGAGCGGAGAAAGCGGGAGCTTGAGGAGCGCGGGCTTGTCATCCGCAGCGTCCACGGCGATGCAGTGCTCGCGCCGAAACTGATCGCGGCCGGTGAACGGACGGAGCCGTTCGATCTTGTCGTATTTTCAAACAAGGCGTATCACTTGGCGGGCGCCATCGCTGATGCCAAACCGTACGTCGGTGAGACAACGATGATTTTGCCGCTGTTAAACGGCATGGCCCATATGGATGTGTTGCAGGAGTCATTTGGCGATGACAAGGTGTTGGGAGGCCTTTGTTTCATCGAAACGACGCTAAACGAAAAAGGGGAAATCGTCCAAACAAGTCCGGCGCATGAAGTTCGTTTCGGTGAGTGGTCCGGCGAACGGACGGAGCGGGTTGAAGCGTTGGAATCGCTGTTTGCCGGCGCCAACGCCCGTTTCCGGCTAAGCGAACGGATCGTTTCAGACATGTGGAACAAATATTTATTTATTGCAACGATGTCGGGCGTAACGACGCTGTTTCGCGCTCCGATCGGGCCGGTTCGTTCCGGTGAGTATGGAGGCGCCATTATCAGCCGGTTGCTTGGGGAAATCAAAACGATCATGCAGGCGCACGGCGCGCCACTCACCGAGGAGATGGCCGAGCGGCAGCGCGCTCAGCTCGAACAGATCGCCCCGACGATGAAGTCATCAATGCAGCGCGATATGGAAAAAGGGCTGCCGATTGAAGCTGATCATTTGCAAGGGTATTTGCTGCAGCTGGCGAAACGATATGACATCCATGCCCCGACGCTTGAAACCGTATATCATAACTTGAAAATTTACGAGGCGGGCCGCACCGCTAACGAACATTGATTATGGTTCGAATCGGCCGTTTGCCGGCATGTACATGGTCTGGCAAACGGCTATTGTTTTACGGGCGGCGATGGAAAACAACAGTCCAAAAATAGCTGTCAACCATTTTTTCGCTAGCCTTGAAAAAAAGAGAGTTGTATATTGCCGCCATGTAGTGTACAGTGATAGTGAAAACGTGTGCACAAAGGGGGAGGCAGCCTTGAAGAAAACATGGTGGAAAGAGGGCGTCGCCTATCAAATTTATCCGCGCAGCTTTATGGATGCCAACGGCGACGGCATCGGTGATCTTCGCGGCATTATTGAAAAACTTGATTATTTAGTGGAACTCGGGGTTGACATCGTATGGATTTGCCCGATTTACCGGTCGCCGAACGCCGATAACGGATACGATATTAGCGATTATCAAGCGATTATGGATGAGTTTGGGACGATGGACGATTTCGATGAACTGCTCGCTGAAGCGCACCGGCGCGGGCTGAAAGTCATTTTGGATTTGGTCATCAACCATACGAGCGATGAGCACCCATGGTTCATCGAGTCGCGGTCATCGCGCGACAACCCGAAACGCGATTGGTACATTTGGCGCGATGGCAAAGATGGACGTGAGCCGAACAACTGGGAAAGCATTTTCGGCGGTTCGGCATGGCAATACGATGAGCGGACGGGGCAATATTACTTGCATATTTTTGACGTCAAACAGCCCGACTTGAACTGGGAAAACGACGAAGTGCGGCGGGCGCTTTATGCGATGATCAACTGGTGGCTTGATAAAGGCATCGACGGCTTTCGCGTTGACGCCATTTCGCATATTAAGAAAAAGCCGGGACTGCCGGATTTGCCGAATCCGAAGGGGCTGACGTATGTGCCGTCGTTCGCCGGGCATATGAACCAGCCGGGCATTATGGAGTATTTAAAAGAATTGAAGGAGCAAACGTTTGCGCGTTATGATGTTATGACAGTTGGCGAAGCGAACGGAGTCACAGTCGATGAGGCGGAACAATGGGTCGGGGAAGAAACCGGCGTGTTCAATATGATTTTTCAGTTTGAGCATCTAGGGCTATGGAAAAGGCGGACTGACGGTTCCATCGATGTCCGGCGCCTGAAGCGGACGTTGACGAAATGGCAAAAAGGGCTTGAAAACCGCGGGTGGAATGCGTTGTTTTTGGAGAACCACGATTTGCCTCGCTCTGTTTCGACGTGGGGGAATGACCGCGACTATTGGGCGGAAAGCGCCAAGGCGCTCGGCGCGCTCTATTTTTTTATGCAAGGGACGCCGTTCATTTATCAGGGGCAGGAGATCGGGATGACGAACGTGCAATTCCGTGATATTCGTGATTACCGCGATGTCGCCGCCCGGCGTCTGTATGAACTTGAACGGGCGAATGGCCGGACGCATGAGGAAGCGATGGAGATCATTTGGAAAACCGGACGCGACAACTCGCGCACCCCGATGCAATGGTCTAGTGGGCCGAACGCTGGATTTACAACCGGTACGCCATGGATCAAGGTGAACGAAAATTACCGCACGATTAACGTCGAGGCTGAACAGCGCGATCCGAATTCCGTTTGGTCGTTTTACCGGAAAATGATCCAGCTGCGCAAAGCGAACGAGTTGTTCGTGTATGGGACGTACGATTTGCTTTTGGAAAACCACCCATCCATTTACGCGTATACAAGAACGCTCGGCCGTGACCGGGCGCTTGTGGTCGTCAACTTGTCGGATCGCCCTTCGCTTTACCGCCATGACGGCCTTCGCCTTCAATCGCACCAGTTGGCGCTTGGCAACTATCCGGTTCCGACGCATAAAAATGCGACGCGCTTTAAGCTCAAGCCGTATGAAGTCCGTGTCTACATCTGGAAAGAATAAGAAGGAATCCGTCCATCCGCGTTGAATAAATAAGGTGGAAGGGAGATGATTAATGGTGTCAACGATCGATCCGATCCGCTATCCGATCGGAACGTTTCAAGCGCCGGCGCAGTTCCGGACGGAAGACGTGCAGCAGTGGATTGCCGATGTCCGCCGGCTGCCTGACGCGGTGCGGGCTGCTGTCGCCGATTTAAACGATGAGCAATTGAACACGCCATATCGCGACGGCGGCTGGACGGTGGCTCAAGTTGTCCACCATTTGGCCGATGCCAGCATGAACGCGTTTTTGCGCACGAAATGGGGATTGACGGAAGAGGCGCCGACCGTTAAACCGTTTATCGAAAGCGAATGGGCCAAAACAGCTGATGCCCGCACATTGTCGATCGAATCGTCGCTTTTATTGCTTGACGGGCTGCATGCACGGTGGGCGATGCTGCTCGAGTCAATGACAGAAGCGAATTTTCATCGCCTCGTCCACCCGGAAGGAGCGTTGCAGCCGATGCCGCTGTACGTATTGACCGCGCTGTATACATGGCACGGGAAGCACCATACCGCGCAAATTACATCATTGCGGGAACGGAAAGGATGGTAAAAAAGCCGCCGATTTGGCGGCTTTTTTTACTCAGAAAGGGAAGGAACGCACGCTGTTGGCCGACCCGAAAATTTTAATTTTGGACGAGGCGGCGGCCAGCATCGATACCGAAATGGAGCTCGTTATCCAACGGACATTGGAAACGCTGCTCAGCGGGCGGACAACTGCTATCATCGCCCGCCGGTTGTCGACGATTTGTGACGCGATCATATTATCGTCCTCGACCACGGCCGCATCGTCGAGCAAGGGGCGCACGAGGAGCTGATGAGGCAGCGCGGCGCTTACTACGAGTTGGTCAAGGCGCAATTCCAACAGTTTGACACCCAATGAGGGGGTGTGGACGTCCGGCCATTTGCCGCTGATGAGAGAAGCTGCCTTTGCGCGACTCTTTTTTCAAAAAACATGTTGGAAAAACATTTTCGTTAAACGAAAGCATACAGTTATGTTATACTGACAAATATTAAGGGGCACGAAATACATATTTCACAAGGGGGATCGGTATGAATGCGCAACAAAAGCAAGTTGTTGCGGAACAGAAGGAAAAAATTTGGACACGCAATTTCGTTTTAATTTGCCTGGCCAACTTTTTCATCTTTCTCGGGTTTCAAATGACGTTGCCGACATTGCCGCTGTTTGTCGAACAGTTAGGCGGCAATGATCAGTTAATCGGCCTTGTTGTCGGGGTGTTTACGTTTTCAGCGCTCGTTGTCCGTCCGTTTGCCGGCCATGCGCTTGAGACGAGGGGACGGCGGTTTGTGTTTTTGTTCGGTTTGTTTATTTTTGTTATTTCGGTCGGCTCGTATAGTTTCATTTCCGGCATTTTTCTTCTCTTTTTGATGCGGGTTGTTCAAGGGGTCGGCTGGGGATTTTCGACAACGGCGTCCGGCACGGTGGCAACGGACATTATCCCGGCGAACCGCCGTGGAGAAGGGATGGGCTATTACGGATTGTCGGGGAACATCGCCCTCGCTTTTGGACCGTCACTCGGACTCGTGCTGGCGGCTGCCATTCCGTTCAGCCATTTATTTATGATTTGTGCGGCGCTCGGTGTAGCCTCCTTATTGTTTGCCGCTGCCATTACATATAAAAAGGCGGAGGCAGGGGATAGACAAGAGGAGAACAAATGGGACCTTTACGAAAGGACGGCCTTAATTCCATCGGTGCTGCTGTTCTTTTTAACGGTGACGTTTGGCGGCATCGCTTCGTTTTTGCCGCTGTATACGGCGCAAAAAGGGATCGGCGGCTTGCAGCTGTACTTTTTGCTTTACGCGCTCGCTTTAATGGTAACGCGGACGTTCGCCGGCCAACTGTATGACCGGAAAGGGCATCGGGCTGTCTTTCTCCCGGGGGCGGGGCTTATTTTGCTTGCGATGCTGATGCTCGCCTGGCTGCCAGGGGAGTGGGCGTTGTTGACTGCAGCAGTGCTGTACGGATTTGGGTTCGGCATGGTGCAGCCGGGGTTGCAGGCATGGTCGGTCGAGCGGGCGCCTGTTCACCGGAAAGGAATGGCGAACGCAACGTTTTTCTCGTTTTTTGACTTGGGAGTTGGCATCGGAGCGATCGTCTTTGGTCAAGTTAGCCATTGGTTTGGCTACCCGAGCATTTATTTAGCGTCCGCCGGTTCGGTGCTTGTTTCCATGCTCGTTTATTTGAGCGTGGTGCGCAAAGAACAGCCGCTCCGCCCGGGGCAAGAAAGAAACGCTTAAGGCTCGTCCTTAAGCGTTTTTCCTTAACGTCGGGAATGCACTTCATAAATGGCGAATTTTAAATAGTCGCCTTCATCGGCAGCGAGCAGTTTCGGGTGGTCATAGCCGGCGCCGTTCCAGTACACTTCGCGCAGCACTTTTTTGGCGTCAAACGCCGCGTCGGCGACCATTTCTTGAAATCGATGGGGGCGAACGTGATATGAGCAGCTCGATGTGACGAAAAAGCCGCCGTCTTTGACAAGCTTCAGCCCGTTTAAATTGATGTCCTTATAGCCGCGCAGCGCCTTTGATACCGCGTGGGCCGATTTGGCGAACGCCGGCGGGTCGATGATGACGACATCCCACTGTTTGCCAGCCCGCACCGCTTCGCGTAAATAGTCAAACGCATTGGCGACGACAAATTCCACATTTGTAAACCCGTTTAAGGCGGCGTTTCGTTTTGCTGTTTCAATCGCATGTTCGGAAATGTCGACGGCGGTGACGTGCTTTGCCCCGTACAGACAGGCGTTTAACATAAAGGAGCCGGTATGGGTGAAACAGTCAAGCACCGTCGTCTCCGGGCCGATAAGCGGGCGCAGAGCAGCGCGGTTTTGCCGCTGATCGAAGAAAAAGCCGGTTTTTTGACCGCCTTCAATATCAACAATATATTTGACACCGTTTTCCTCGATTTCGACTTCGGTTTCCGCTTCTCCGTACCAAAAGCCTTTTTCTTGTTCGAGCCCCTCCAGTTCGCGGACGTATACATCATTGCGCAAATAAACGGCTCTTGGTGAGAACACGTCAAGCAAGCCGTGCAAAATCCAATCTCTGCGTTTTTCCATCCCAAGCGACAAAATTTGTACTACAAGCACGTCCTCATATTTATCGACGATGAGCCCCGGAAGAAAGTCGGCTTCGCCGTAGACGGCGCGACATGAGCGGACGCCCGGAATCATCCGTTCGCGGTACGCCCACGCTTGGCGGATGCGCCTAATAAAAAAGCGCTCATCGAGTTCATCCTCGGGATTTTGCGTCAGCACGCGCACGATGATTTGCGAGGCCGGGTTAATGTATCCTTTCGCCAGCCAATAGCCTTGATGGTTATAGACATCGACGAAGTCGCCCGGCTTGACGTCGCCTTCGATGCGGTCGACTTCGCTTTGGAAAATCCACGGATGGCCTTGTTCGAGCCGTTTTTTCCGCTGCCGTTTTAACATGACTTTTGCCATTCGTTCCACTCCCATCCGATAGTCAATTGTTGCGTTTTAATCATAGCGAATCGCGGAGCGCGGTGCAACGTCGGACGGAAAAAAAAGGTTGACAATCGCCGCCGTCGTGATATGATAAAGATAAACAGGAAAATGGCATCATGATAGAACATCCACTAGGGGGGCCTTTAGAAAGGCTGAGATCAAAGTGTGCCTTTGAGACCCTTAGCACCTGATCTGGGTAATACCAGCGTAGGGAAGTGGAGGAGCTGCACATAGGCGGATCATGATTCTGCCTTGCGAAATTGTAGGCTCACGCCGCTTTCTTTACGTTGCTTGGTAAAGGAAGCGGCGTTTTTATTTTGTGGAAAAGGGGGAGACAAATGTCGTTTGCAAAGCGGGTGCGCCAGGCAGCTGATCCGATCTGGCAGGCAAGCTTTCATCATCCGTTTGTCAAAGAGCTTGGCGAAGGAACGTTGGATCGTGCGAAATTCCGTTATTATGTCATGCAAGATGCGTATTATTTGCGCCATTTTGCCCGTGTGCAGGCGATCGGGGCGGCGAAATCGCCGGATTTGGCGACGACGGCTCGGCTGGCGCACCATGCCCAAAGCACATGCGAAGCGGAATTATCGCTTCACGAAACGTTTGCCGAACTGCTTGGCATCACCGAAGAGGAGCGGGCCGCGTTCATGCCGGCGCCGACGGCTTATGCGTATACATCGCATATGTATCGGGCGGCGTATGAAGGGCATTTGGGTGATGTCATTGCCGCGATTTTGCCGTGCTATTGGCTGTATTACGAAATCGGCGAGCGGCTGAAAACGTGCCGGCCGAACGATCCGATTTATGAAAAATGGATCAGTACATATAGCTCCGATTGGTTTCGCTCGCTTGTTAAGGAGCAGATCGACCGGCTTGACGCCATTGCCGCCGCTGTAACCGAGGAAGATCGGCGTCGGATGGAACAGCATTTTTTGATCAGCAGCGACTATGAGTACAAGTTTTGGGAGATGGCGTATGAATTGGAGCGATGGCCGTCCGCCGGGCTGGTGGAGAGCCGGTAAAACGGCGTCGACACTAAAAAGGGGGGGTTTTCTTGGAAAAAACATCGAAAGGCTTGAAGCTGGCCGATATTTTAACGACGATTGTGATTGCTGTTGTGTTTGGCGTCATTTATAAAGTGTGGGGACCGTTGTATGAAGTGGTGAAAGTATTCGGGTTTCACGCCGACCAATTGATATACGGAATGTGGTTTATCGCCTCATCGCTCGCCTATTTGCTCATCCGCAAGCCGGGAGTGGCACTGCTCGCTGAAATTGCAGCTTCGTCCGGCGAACTGGTCATGGGGTCGCAATGGGGGCTTGAAGTGCTCATTTATGGTGTCATTCAGGGGTTGTTTGCCGAGTTGGTGTTTGCCGCATTCCGCTATCGACGGTTTGATGTGCTTGTCGTGTCGCTCAGTGCTATCGGAGCGACAGTCGGTTCGCTGATCATGGATTTTTACAAAGGATATATCGAGGCCCTCGCCCCGTGGAACATGGCGCTCTTTTTGTTGGCGCGCTTTGTCGGCGCCGTTCTCATTTCCGGCGTGTTCGCCGTTTCGTTGGCCAAGGCGCTTGAGAAAACAGGGGTGACGCAAATGTGGCGGCCGGCTTCCAAAGAGGACTACGATGCGCTGAACCGATAAGGGGAAAAAGCGATGAAGCAAGCCATTGTGATTGAACAGTTGCGCTTGAAATTTCCCGGGCACAACGACTTATTGTTTCGCGACTTGTCGCTGTCGATCGCCGCTGGGGAGAAAGTACTTCTCCTCGGTCCGTCTGGCTGCGGTAAGTCGACGCTTTTGCAAGTGATGGCCGGCTTGATTCCGCGTTCGATCGACGTGCCGATGAAAGCCGGGCGCCTTGAGCGACCGAAACAGTGGGGGTATGTGTTTCAAGATCCGGATGCACAGTTTTGCATGCCGTATGCCGATGAGGAAATCGCGTTTGCCCTCGAAAATAGACGCGTGCCGCGTCAAGAGATGCCCGGCCGTATCCGTGCGCTGTTGGATCAAGTCGGGTTGGCGATCGAACCGCACACCGATATTCATACACTTTCCGGCGGGATGAAGCAGCGGTTGGCGCTCGCCTCCGTGCTCGCGCTTGAGCCAGATGTTTTGTTTTTGGATGAGCCGACCGCACTGCTTGATGAAGAAGGGACAAAAGCGGTATGGCAAACCGTCAAAAAGGTGGGTCGCGATAAAACAGTCGTCATCGTCGAACATAAAATCGATCATGTCTTAGACTTTGTTGATCGGATTGTATTGCTCGGCCGCGACGGACGGATTATGGCTGATGGCAAGGCCAAGAACGTATTTTCTGAATATAAAGATGTCATTCACGCCGAGGGCATTTGGCATCCGGGCATTTGGGACGAATACGATCGAAGAGTCCAGCGGCCAAAGCGGCAAGAGGGGAAGGACCTCCTTTGCCTCCGCAATTTTCGCGGTTTTCGCGGTCGGGAGGTAAAAATCAACGTCCCGGAAGCTACTGTGCGGGAGGGAGAATGGGTTGCCGTCACCGGCCGGAACGGCGCGGGCAAAAGCTCGCTTTTGCATGGGTTGATGCAACTGATTCGCACAGAAGGCGAATATACATTGTTGGGGGAAGACATTCAGCGCCGGCAGCCGCTCTACCGCCATATTGCGTTTGTGTTTCAAAACCCGGAGTTTCAGTTTGTCACTCATTCTGTGCGCGATGAACTGGCGTATTCGTTGCGCCTTGAGGGGCGGCCTGAAGAGGAAATCAATGAGACGGTCACCCGCCTGCTCAGCGCGTTTGCCCTTGACGGAAAGGAAGAGGTGCATCCGTATCAGCTGTCGGTCGGCCAAAAGCGCCGGTTGAGTGTAGCTGCCTCGATCGTCGCCGGTCAACGTCTTTTTTTGCTTGATGAGCCGACATTTGGACAAGATGCGAAAAACACATTCGCGCTGCTGGCGATGCTTGAATCGTATCGCGAGCAAGGAGCGGCGATCATCATGGTCACTCATGACGAACAAATCGTCCGCCGTTTCGCGACGAGACGGTGGACGATTGAGGATGGCGCGCTTGTTCGCGATGAGCGGCTCGCCGTTTTGAAGCCCGTGCTGGCTGAAGGGGGGACATGGCGATGAATTGGAACATTCAGCGCCGTGAGACATGGCTTTATGAGGCGAACCCGAGTTTGAAGCTCATTGTGCTCGTCATGCTCTTTTTTGCGGTGTTGTTCGTTCATAATCCGAACGTGCTGATCAATTTGTCGTTTGCCCTTTTCATTTTGTTTTGCTTTGGTACCGGGTATCCGGTTAAGATGCTTGTCTCGTTGTTTTTGCCGTTTTTTCTGATCTTTGTTTCCACCGCCTCCTCGATGATGATGTTTGGCGAAGGGACGACAACATGGTTCCGTTGGGGTCTCATTCATGTGACAGCGGAAAGTTTTTGGCGCGGCGTGCATCTCGGGTTTCGCGCCTTGGCACTTGGGCTGTTGGGATTAATTTTTTCCTTGACGACTCGGCCGGTACATCTGTTTTATTCCCTTATGCAGCAACTGAAGTTGAAACCGAAGTATGCGTACAGTTTTTTGGCGGCCGTCCGTTTGCTGCCGATGATGATGGAGGAGTTTCAAACCGTGCGCTATGCTTTGAAGGTGCGCGGCGTGCCAAGCCGCGGCGGACTTAGCAAAGTGAAGCGCTACGCCATTCCGCTTTTGGCGCAAAGCATCCGCCGCGCCCAACGCATCGCGGTGGCCATGGAGGCAAAACAGTTTTCCGGCAGCGGCCCGCGCACGTTTTATTATGAAATCGGGTTTGGCAAATACGATGTTCTGTTTGTCGGTTTGTTTGCCGTCTTGTCCTTTGCTGCCTATTATGCCGGCATCCAGTATCCGTATATTTCAATCAACGATGTACGGTAGAAAGAAAGGGATCGTGATGGGAACTCTTCACTTCATTTCGACCGGCCGGCAGACGGCCGACGAGTTCGCCGCCATTTGTCGGCACATTCATCCGTACGCCGATGCTATTCATATTCGGGAAAAGGAGAAAACGGCGCGCGAGGTTGCTGAATTTGTCACCGCACTTCTTCGCGCCGGGGTGCCGCCGCAAAAAATCATTGTCAATGACCGGGTCGATGTCGCGGCCGTCTACGGCGTCAACGGGGTGCAGCTCGCTTACCATAGCCTGCCGGTACGCGCCGTCCGCCGCTCGTTCTCCAATTTGACAGTCGGCTGCTCGGTGCATGGGCTCGAAGAGGCGAAGAAAGCGGAAAAGGACGGTGCCCACTTTTGTTTATTTGGCCATATTTTCCCAACCGCCAGCAAGCCCGGGTTGCTGCCGCGCGGCGTGGACTTGCTGAAGGAAATGGCCGCCGCTGTACATATTCCCGTCATTGCCATCGGCGGCATCCATGCCGGCAATGTCCGTCAAGTGCTAGAAGCCGGTGCAGCGGGAGTGGCGGTGTTATCGGCCGTTTTTTTCGCAGCCGATCCGGTCGGTGAGGCGAAACGGCTCAATGAAATTGTCAAAGGGAGGGGATAACGTGACTGCGCATCATTATGACGTCGCAGTTGTCGGCGGCGGGGTGATCGGGACGGCAGTGGCCTTCGAGCTCGCCAAACGGCAGCATCGCGTTGCGATTTTGGAAAAAGCAGCGATGGCCGGTGAAGCGTCAAGCGCAGCAGCCGGCATGCTTGGCGCGCAATCGGAATTTTCCGAGCCGAGTCCGCTCGTGCCGCTGGCGTTAAAAAGCCGGTCGCTCATGCCGGTGCTTGCCGAAGAATTGCGGGAGAGAACCGGTATTGACATTGGACTTGTCGAAAAAGGAATGCTGAAAGTGGCGACAACAGAGGAAGAAACAGAAGAGCTGCGCCGTCATTACGAATTTTGGCGGGCGACAGATCAGCCGGTGCGCTGGTTGACGAAACAGGAAGCGCTTGAGCTCGAGCCGCATCTCGCAACGGAAGCGATTGCCGGCGCTATGTACATCGGGGGCGACGGACAAGTGAGCGCTCCGGATTTGGCCGCCGCTCTTGCTTCAGCCGCTTCCTCCGCCGGCGCCCATTTGTATGAGCATACGGAAGTGTTGGGCATCCGGTCGGGCGCCGGCGGCCATATCGTGGAAACAGCGAACGGAACGTTTGCGGCTGCGGCAGTCGTCATCGCTTCGGGTGCTTGGACGGCGCGATTTGGCGCCGGGCTTGGGCTTTCCCTTCCCGTGTATCCGGTCAAAGGGGAGTGCGTCATGGTGCGGACGGCGGCTCCGTTGCTGCAGGCGACCGTGTTCGCGAAAAGCGGCTGCTACATCGTACCAAAGCGGGGCAACCGGTTGCTGATTGGCGCGACGTCCACTCCCGGTACATACGACCGGCGTGTGTCGGCCGACGGGGTGATGAATTTGCTTCACCGCGCTTCCTGTTTGCTTCCTGACGTTAAACAGGCGGAATGGTTGAGGGCATGGAGCGGCATCAGGCCGCAAACGAAAGATGGCTTGCCATATATCGGCGAACATCCGGACCGGGCCGGCCTGTTCGTTGCCGCCGGCCATTACCGAAACGGGATCTTGCTCAGTGCGATGACCGGGCGGTTGATGGCTGATTTAGTCGAGCGGAAAGACCCGGGAATTGATTTGTTGCCGTTTTCGTTGACACGCCATACAGAAAAAAAGGTGGGGATCGAATGACATTAATCATCAACGGGGAGACCGTCACGGTGCCCGATGAAGTCAAAACGGTCAGCGAGTTGCTTTCTCATTTCCGGCTTGACAACAAGCTCGCCATTGTGGAAGTCAATGTTCGCATTATTCAGAAGCATGAATATGCAAAAACGGCGCTTGCCGATGGCGATCGCGTCGAAATCGTTCATTTTGTAGGAGGCGGTTGAGATGTTGAAAATCGGTCCATATGAATTTTCTTCCCGTCTGTTGCTTGGCACGGGCAAATATCCGGATTTGGATGTGCAAAAAGAAGCTGTGGAAGCATCAGGCGCAGAAATTTTGACGTTTGCAGTTCGACGGATGAACATTTTTTCTCCGGAGCAGCCGAACTTTTTAGAGCGGCTCGACTTGGGCAAATATAAGCTGCTGCCAAACACCGCCGGGGCGAAAACGGCTGAGGAAGCGGTGCGCATCGCCCGGTTAGCGAAAGCGTCCGGATTATGTGATATGATTAAGGTAGAAGTGATCGGCTGCGACAAAACGTTGCTCCCGGATCCGGTTGAAACGTTAAAGGCAGCAGAAATGCTCCTTGAGGAAGGATTTATTGTGTTGCCATATACGTCCGATGACGTTGTGCTAGCGAGGCGGCTGCAGGAGCTTGGCTGCCATGCGGTCATGCCGGGAGCGTCTCCAATCGGTTCAGGGCAGGGCATCATCAATCCGCTCAATTTGAGCTTCATCATCGAGCAGGCAACCGTGCCGGTCATTGTCGACGCCGGCATCGGCGGGCCGGCGGATGCAGCGATGGCGATGGAGCTTGGGGCGGACGGGGTGCTATTAAACACCGCCGTTTCCGGCGCAGCTGATCCGGTGAAAATGGCGAAAGCGATGAAGCTGGCGATTGAAGCGGGCCGGCTTGGCTATGAAGCCGGACGCATTCCGAAAAAACGATACGCGTCAGCGAGCAGCCCGACGGAAGGAATGAGTGTTGTTTGAACGAACGATATTCCCGACAGCAATTGTTTGCCCCAATCGGTGAAGAAGGACAAAAGAAAATACGGGAAAAGCATGTTGTCTTGATCGGCGCCGGGGCGCTTGGCACGGGCAATGCCGAAGCGCTCGTACGCGCCGGCATTGGCAAATTGACGATCATTGACCGCGATTACGTTGAGTGGAGCAATTTGCAGCGCCAACAGTTGTACGGCGAGTCAGACGCGAAAGAACGGCTGCCGAAGGCGATCGCCGCCAAGCGACGCCTTAAACAAGTAAACAGCGATGTCAATATTGAGGCCATTGTTGGGGATGCCGGTGCGGAAGAATTGGAGGCGCTTATAGGTGAACAGCGCCCTCATGTATTGATTGATGCGACCGACAATTTTGACACGCGCATGATCGTTAATGACGTCGCCTATAAATACGGGATTCCATGGATTTACGGCGCCTGTGTCGGCAGCTACGGTTTAAGCTACGCCTTCATCCCAGGGCGTACACCGTGTCTGTATTGCTTGCTTGAAACGGTGCCACAAGGGGGCTTGACATGCGACACAGCCGGCATTATTAGCCCGGCGGTCCAAATGGTTGTCAGTTATCAAACGGCAGAGGCGCTGAAAATTTTAGTGGAAGACTGGGGGGCGCTGCGCGGTAAGCTCGTCTCGTTTGATCTTTGGACGAACGAATATGCAGCCATTCGCATTGATGCGGTGAAAAGGGATGACTGTCCGACGTGCGGTCATGATCCGTCTTATCCGTTTCTCTCTTATGAGCAACAAACGAAGACCGCCGTGCTGTGCGGACGCGATTCCGTGCAAATCCGCCCCCCTTCCCGGCGTCAGTACGATTTGGATGAATTGGCGGTGCTGTTTCGCCGCCAAGGGCTGCAGGCCGAAGCAAACCCGTATCTCGTTTCTGTTTCGCTTGACGACAAGCGGCTCGTCGTATTTAGCGACGGCCGTGCGCTCGTGCACGGCACGAAAGATGTGCAAGAGGCAAAAACGATTTATTACCGGTATTTAGGGTGAAACCGGGACAAGAAGAGAGCATCTTTGAGCGCTATGGAATGGGGATGTCCATGCAAGGCGGGCATCCCCGTCTTCTATGTCACCAAACTGTCAAAAAACGTTCTTTCTTTTCCTGCTTCTCCCGCTTGTCAATATGATACGATTAAGGCGGGAGGGGAAGATGAATGGCCGAGTGGTCCGTTACGCTTAATATCGCTTCATTGTTGGTGCTTGTGTATTTTATCGGCTCTTGTTGGCTTGAATCGTAAAACGCGTCGGTGTGTTCCGACGTGTTTTATTTTTATCATCCCGCGTCGGGAAGCCCCCCATTTTCACCCGCAAGGGCAAGTGGGGGGATGAATCGGGATTCGTCGTCGATCTTCCTCTTGCTCCAACAGAGCAGAAAGTGTAAAGCTGCACCGCGGGATGCGTGGAGATGGCTTGGTTGACAGCCTGATGTGGGGCGGGGGTTCCTAACATCTCCCATCTCTAAGCGTATGCGCAGGTGGGAGAGCGTTCAAATGGAAATATAATCCGTCGGATGTAGCCAGTTGGCAAAAAATTTGGTATATTTAAAGTAAGGGGACGGAAACCGACTGCGGATGCCACGTGCAGCCGTTCCCATCCAGTGAAGCAAACTTTGTTTTCGCAGGCATGTTTCGGTGAAAAAATGGATATGAATAACATAGTCATGTTCCTATAGGAGTGTGAAGATTCATTGGAAGAGTGGCCGTTAAGGTTGTTCGGTTGGTTTTTTCTTTTTCTGCTCGTAAACGCATTGTTCGCTTCGGCCGAGGCGGCATTTTCATCGGCAAGCAAACCACGGTTAAAGCATCATGCGGAAGAGCATCCACACCATAAGCGTCTTCAGGCGGTGATCGAACAACTCGATCGCGTGTTGTTGACGCTCGCGATTGCCAACCGTCTGACGAGCATCACGGCGGTCGCGCTGTTTATTTATATCGCTGCTTCACTGCTTGGGGAACAGACCGGTTTATTTGTCTCCATTGCGGTCATGACGATTTTGTCCGTTGTCTTCGGTGAAGTTTTGCCAAAATCGATGGCGAAAGAGCAGGCAGAGCCGCTCGCGATTCGGTATGCCAGCCTCGCCTACGGGCTGATGAAACTAATGGCCCCCATCACGGTATTGTTTGAAGCCATGGGGGAACGAATCGCCCGGCGGTTCACCAACGGGGCTGCCGCGCCGGCCGTCACGGAGGAAGATATTAAAGTGATGGTCGAGTTGAGTGAAGAAGAAGGGGTTATTGACAACAAGGAAAAAGAACTGATTCAACGTTCGCTCGATTTTGATGAAATTTTAGTCGAAGAAATTTTCACACCGCGCGCCGATATGGTGGCGGTTGAGGTGAATCAGTCGATTGAAGAGATTCGCGATGTGTTTTTGGAAGAAAGGTACTCCCGCATTCCGGTATATGAAGGGGATATCGATAATGTCATCGGCATTTTGTCGGAAAGCGACTTTTTTAGCGAGCTTATCCAAAAACGCAACGTGCGTATCCGTGAGTTGTTGCGTCAGCCGCTGTTTGTTGTCGAGTCGATGAAAGTGTCTGATTTGTTGCCGGAACTGCAAAAAAGCAAAGTGCACATGGCGATCGTCGTCGATGAGTTCGGCGGCACGGCCGGCTTGATTACGCTCGAGGATATCATCGAACAAATCGTCGGCGAAATATGGGATGAGCATGACGAAGCAGTGAAAACGGTGCGCCAAATTGATGAGCATAGTTTTGAATTCAGCGCCGAGCTGCCGCTTGATGAATTTTGTGAAGTGATGAAGATCGACGTGCCGGAAAGCGAATCGCATACGTTGGGCGGCTGGATTTTTGAAATGTTTGAGCGCATTCCGGCAGTGGGCGAAACGTTGCAGTACGGTCCATTGACGTTGACCGTCCGTCAAGTTGATAACCGGCGCATTCGCAAAGTGCTTGTCTCTTTGAGCCAACCGCTCGCCGAGCAGGCGGGAGGCATATAACGACGAGATAAAAGAGCCCCAGGCTGACTTGCCTGGGGCTCTGGCCATCTATTATGAAGTTGTCTGCAGAATGGTTATTGAACGTTGCCAAATTGGCCGCCCAGTTGTTGTTGGGCCATCGCTACAAGGCGTTTCGTAATTTCCCCACCGACTGAACCGTTCGCGCGGGAAGTCGTATCAGCGCCAAGGTTGACACCAAACTCTTGAGCGATCTCGAATTTCATTTGGTCGATGGCTTGTTGAGCGCCAGCGACTAACAGTTGATTATTGTTATTGTTGCGTGCCATAGTTGATCATCTCCTCTTGTAAATTTTGATGGCTGGGTTGGCTGGATTTGCACCAGCGCCGCACGCCGTAAGGCGCGCTGCCAAGCTTGGCTGAACCCAACGTCCACCCGCTTTTGCTTTCGCCAGCATAGGTATTGCGGCGGGTGGCCTGTTTTGCCGGCGGTACTCATAGTTTGGTTCGCTTTTAGTCCGTTATTCACCATGGTTATATGGTAATTTTTAACGTTTTAACGTCGTCATCATTAGGGAATATGTAAAATAAGGAGCATCTTAGAGGAGGAAGCAGCATGAATGTATGCCCGCTTTGCAACGGGCTGCGCCGGATGACAGTGTACTGCAGCTACTGCCGACAGCCGATGGAGGACCAAGGAAAAGTTACTGACTATTTGGACGATTACAGCCCGTATATGGACACGGATGTCATGAAGCTTGTCGACGGTTATCCGCGCACGTATTTGAACCGCGAATGTGTCCATTTGTTTTACTGCCCGCACTGCCGGGAAGAGGAAGTGCGCTTTATTAAAGAATAGGCTCTAGCGCAACGCTAGAGCCTGATGGATCTACATAGAAACAAATGAGGGCTTACTTGTCGTCTGCAGCCCGAATGCGCCGCTCCGTTTCGACGTCAAAGAAATGCGCTTTGTTCATATCAAGTGCAAGATCGAGGCGGTGCCCCGGCTTGATTTCGGTGCGCGCGTCAATACGGGCGACAAACTCTTGGCCATCGATGTTGGAGTAAATCATCGATTCGGCACCGAGCAACTCAGCGACTTCGACGTGGGCTTTAATTTTTGTCGCAGGCGATGCCTCTAAGAAGAGTGGCTCATCGTGAATGTCTTCCGGGCGGATCCCTAAAATGACTTCCTTGCCGATATACCCTTGATCGCGCAATACTTTCATTTTTCCTTCCGGCACGCCAAATGACGTTTGGCCAACGACAAACTTGCCGTCTTGCAGCGTCCCTCTAATAAAGTTCATCGCAGGCGAGCCGATAAAGCCGCCGACGAAGATGTTTTCCGGTTTCTCATACACTTCGCGCGGCGTTCCGACTTGCTGGATGACGCCGTCTTTCATGACGACAAGGCGGGTTGCCATCGTCATCGCTTCCGTTTGGTCGTGGGTGACGTAAATCGTTGTCGTTTCAAGACGCTGATGGAGTTTGGCGATTTCCGAGCGCATTTGCACGCGCAATTTGGCGTCCAAGTTTGAAAGAGGTTCGTCCATTAAAAATACTTTCGCATCGCGGACGATGGCGCGTCCTAACGCCACGCGTTGCCGCTGTCCGCCGGAGAGTGCCTTTGGCTTACGGTCTAAATATTGCTCCAGTCCGAGGATGCGCGCCGCCTCGCGGACGCGTTTCTCGATTTCCGCTTTCGGGAATTTGCGCAGCTTTAAGCCGAATGCCATGTTGTCATAAACGCTCATATGCGGGTAAAGAGCATAGTTTTGGAACACCATGGCGATGTCTCGGTCTTTCGGCGGCACATCGTTCATCCGCCTGCCATCGATATACAGATCGCCTTTTGAAATTTCCTCAAGACCGGCGACCATTCGCAATGTCGTCGATTTGCCGCAGCCGGACGGACCGACAAAGACGATAAACTCCTTATCTTGAATATGTAAGTTGAAGTCTTTAACGGCGGTGACATTGTTGTCGTAAATTTTGTAAATATGGTCAAGAACGAGTTCTGCCATCATGAATCCTCCTATCATTGAAATCGCTTTCTCCTAGTACTAGTCTATAGAAAAATACGAACATTCGTAAATGGACAAGGTGCACAAAAAATGCCGCCCGTTTTCGGCGACATGCCGGGACGGCCCAGCGGCTGTTAAGTGCGGCGGCGGTGCAAAATGGCCAAATAGATCGCCGCAGCCCCTTTAAATCGCTTGATGTCAATACCCGTTTGCTCCGTCCATTTATCGATTCGATATTGCAAACTGTTGCGGTGCATGTACAGCTTTTTCGCCGCCATGGAGACGTTTAAATTACATTGCAAAAATGTCTCCATCGCTCGTATTTCGTCTTCATCAAATCCATCGAGAAACGATAAGATCCGCTCGGTCGTATCCCTCCTGCCATCGCCAAGGAGAGGAAGAGGGATGGCATCTTCCCATTCGTACACCGTTTGTTTCGGCCAAAAGCGCCGGGCGGCGGAAAAGCATTCTTTTTCAAGAAGAAACGATTCATATAGCCGATCATCGACAGGGCGAGTCGGACCGATGAATAAATGGATTGTAGCGTAAAAATCGGCAGCGAGCGCGTCGGCCATTTCTGCCAACAGCGGCGGTTTGGCTGTCCGTTTTTGCCTGGCTTCGATGATCAGGCCGCCCTTATCCTTGTTCCAAACGATCGTTACTGGGGAATCAAAAAGGTCGCGGATCGTTTCAGCAAATTCGATTTTGTCGGTGATCGGCCGGTTCACGATGAAGTGAATCAACCGGCAGTACGGAGCAGCCAGCATG
The DNA here is from genome assembly GCF_052220245.1 of Geobacillus sp. BK01. Taxonomy (NCBI): domain Bacteria; kingdom Bacillati; phylum Bacillota; class Bacilli; order Caryophanales; family Anoxybacillaceae; genus Geobacillus; species Geobacillus sp. BK01. The sequence continues at coordinate 262,434 of NZ_JBQPTH010000003.1, read as the reverse complement.
GCGGGTGCCGCTGGGTCGCCGCTTGCCATCCAGCGCTTCCACGCCCGCTCCTCTTCACTTTCTCGTTCCCGCCGGTGATCGGCCGGGATCAAAAACAGCGCCAGCAATTGTCGTTCCCGTTTCGTTAACCGCTGTTTGGCGATGCCAATCTCATCGCCGTCGGCAGTATAAAACCATTCGTATGCTTCCGGATCTTCCGGCTGGCCGTTAATGACGATATCTTCTTCATAAAGTAACTTGAGCTCTTTTAACATTGCGGCGCAACCCTTTCTGTCATTTTTTTACTCATTATAACAAAAAACCGACTTTCCCGACGCCGGGAAAATCGGTTCATTGGTCAATCGCCTGCTTCATAAGGGGGTTCCTCTTTTACAAGGTCGCGCGCTTCCTCGATATTGACCTCATCGCCGCGACCGTGCACAGCGCCGCCGGCCATTCCTTCATTAATCATCCGGTCGATATCCATATAATATTCATCGCGCCCTTCGTACAAAACGTCTTGGTGTCCGGCTTCTTTCCGTTCCATCGTTTTGCTCCTTTCTCATCGTTTTTTTCTAGTTTGCGCGGAATAGGCATACGTTATCCACTGACCTCATATGGATAATCAGAACAAGCGGGAAGGAGCGAATAGGGCATGATCGTTTCCATTAAAAAGCTGATCGAAACGACCGCCGCAACTGAAACAAAGGCGAGACAGCTCGCCGGGACCGGAACGGACGAGCCGACATGGGCTCGCTACTTAGACGAGACCCGCCGGCAGCAGAAGCTTTGGCAATATGTGCATTATTTAGTGTCCGGCGCTAACGTGGAATGCCATGAAGGAAGAGGGCGAAAAGAAACGGGGGCCAGCCGTTTGGACTTGCTGCAATCCTTGGCGGAAGCAGAATGGGAAAAGGCAAAGTTATGCCGGGACATTTGCGGACGATTGGATGGTGCGGCCAAACAGGCGGCCAGCCAAGTAGTTCGTCAGGCGCTTCAGTACAGCCGTGAGTTTTGGGCTATGGCACAAGATGAGCTAATTCGGCAAACAGCTGATTAAGCCGCCTGAGACGCTGCGTTTCAATTTCCGGTTCGTCAAACACCATCGGTTTGGCGTTCATTTCATAAACGTACAGCTGCCGTTCGCGGCCGACACCGATGTCGGCGGAAAATTCGCCGACAAAGCCGAACCGCTCGCTAAGGCGTTCACCGCTAAGGGCAATCAGTTGCCCGAGCGCCTGTTCGTCGATGCGTTCTTTGACTTCTGTGTATGGCAATACGGTTCCACCATGAAAAGTGTGGGTGGTCAGCGACTGCGTTCCGGCAAGGCGGACACCGACGCCGGTAATCGTGTAGCGGCCGCGCTGCCAATGAGCAAGCACGCGCAAATCGTAACGGCGGCCGTTCCACGTATCGGTGTCGGCTGCTGCTTGGACAATGTAACGACAAGATTGGAGAAGGGGCGCCAGCTCATCGAGCGCCCTCAACCGTTTTTGGCCGCGGGGAGATTCGCATATGGCCGCCGCCCCAGGCAAGGCGGTGAGGCGGAATAAGCCGTTTCCTCTTGACCCGCTATCTTGTTTGACATAGATGCAGCTGTATTGATCAAGCCAAGCACGCACGTCATCCACCGTGTCAACAAGTGCAGTCGGCAACAAGTACGGCCAAAGCCGACGGTCAGTCCGCAATGTGTCGTAAACGTCCGACTTGCGGAAAAAGGAGCGGTTGACGAGCGGGATGCCGCGAGCGGCAAGCCGGGCCGCTGCTGTTTGAAACGGCTCGCTTTGTTCTTCCTCGCGGCTTTTTACCCGGTTGTAGACGGCGTCTGGCAACGGGGTAAACGATTCGACAAAACGCTCGAGCGCCGGGACGAATACATAGCCGGAGACCGTTTTCTCACCGATGCCGGCTGCTGTGCTGACGATGGTGATCCCGCCATTAGCATGGAACGAGCGGATGACAGTCTCAAGCCACGGCTTTCTCCCGCCAAGCAAAGCCGGAATGGACGATTCGCTCACCAAAATGCCGACAAGCGGTCCGACCCGCCCGTCTTGTGCGCGAACGGCAAAAGTAAGATCGGGAAGAGAAGCGGTGAAGACGAGCTGGCCGCTGCCAAATCGATAAAGCCCGCCCGCTTCCTTGCAAACCCACTCGCCCGTGTCGCGCCGATAGCCGATCACGATCATGGCCAAAGCGCCTCTGGTTCGGTGATGGCCGTTTTGCTTAGGTGGACGGCATAAGCGAGCGGCAGCAGCGACGTGCGCTCATCTGCCTCCTTAAGCCCTGGATGCTTAAAAATTGAGCGCCCTGGTTTGGAGTTGGCTTCGAACATCCAAATTTTCCCCTGTTTATCCACACCGAGGTCAAAGCCGATTTCACCGATCAAAGTTTCCGATGTTTCGTCAAGGCAGCGGCTAAGTGTAAGAGCGGCGTTATGCAGACGTGCCAACACGGTTTCGCGCTGGGCAGTGTCCGGAAAAATGTCTTCGAGTGTTTTAACGATTCCGCCGCTGTTCATATGAGTGGTGATGCTTTGCCTTCCGGCGATTTTGGCCGCGATGGCGCTCACTTGCCATTGGCCGTATTCATTTTTATTAGTATGGACGCGAAAATCCGTCGGCCGGCCATTGACGGTCATGAGCGGCACAGCCTGCTGAATGACGCAGCGATGCAGTGGCGCCTCGGCAAGCAAATAATGCCATAGTGCCATGGCAGTTGGAAACAGGGCGGTTTTCGTTTCCCCTTGTTCATCGCGAAAACGGCATTCGTATACATTGTTTTTTTGGGCCAAATGGTAGATGCCGCGGCCGAGGCTCCCATCCGCCGGTTTCACATACGCTTCCGTGTAGCGGGTGAGAAACTGTTCGACTGTCTGCCATGTAATATGGGCAGATGTCGCTGGCAAGTACGGTCGCGCTTCGCGATGGGTGGCGAGTTGACGGTAAATATCCCATTTGTTGAAAAAATGACCATTAAACACCGGAATGCCATAAGCGGTTTGCAACGTCTCGGTGATCGTTTGAAACATTTCGTTATTTTCAATGCGCCGGTTTGGCAGGCGGTTGTAAATAACGGTCGGCAATGGCACCGTATGGCGCTCCCAACCGCGTTCCGTATAAAAATAGCCGTTGATCATTCCGTTTTCCCAGTCGATATGGGAAGGGCCGAACAAAAAAGCGAATCCGCCGACTTGTTTCTCTTGCGCTAACAGTTTGGCGAAGAAAAAACTGCGCCCCCCGACCGGCCGCTGAAGCGACTTTGTAAATCCGGCGGTGAAAACGCCGACAAGCGGACCGAAATGGACGGCTTCCGCGGTTAAAAAGACGTGGACGTTAGCGGCAAACGGAATGGATAGGCGCCGGGCGACGTCACTTGTAATGACCACGCGGTCGGTGAGCGCGGAAGAGGAAACAATCCGGCACGGGACAAGCACGCTGCCAAACGCAGCTGCCGTTTGTCCGTTTGCTTGAAGCGAGGCGGGCAAGGTGACCGTGTTCTCCCCGTTTTTGTCAATGATGAATTCATAGGTCATCGACTGTTCCCCCCGCCCGCCAAAAACAAACAGTAGCGGAGCGGCGCTTCATAAATGCCGTTTTGTTGCTCCGCAGAGAGGATGTTGACGACTTTTCTCCCTGGTTTGGAATTCACATCTAAAATCCAGACCGCCCCGTTGTCGGCCACGCCAAGATCTAAGCCAATCTCAAACAGTGGGCCGAACTCACTGTCGATATAAGTTGGCAGTGTGCGGATGATCGTTTCGATACTATCAAGCACGACGATGCGCTTTGGAGACGGCAGGCAATCAAGCCAATCCGCAAATGGCCGAATATCGGCCCCAGCGCGGACGTTGGCCACCCACGTTCCCGCGTGCCCGATCCGCACGGCCCGCACTTGTTCGATCCAACGGTCGGTTTCATCTTTTTGCAATAAAACGCGAAGATCAAACGGTTCGCTCGCCGGAGTGGACAGTGAAAGAAGCGGCTGCAGCGCGTAGCCGTCGCGGCGGTTCAACGAGGTGACAAGCTGATCCAGTTCTCTCCGGCGGGTGATGACCGCCCGTTCTTTGCCGCTCCCGTCTTGGACGGATAACGTTTTCCCTTTTTTTTGGATAACGTAAATACCGCGTCCGGCGGAACCGTGCACCGGCTTGGCAATGACGGCCTGTTCGCGACGGAGAAGCTCGAGCATGTCATCAGCGCGTTCGAGACGGACGGTCGGCGGCACATACGCCGACAGAAGCGGATGGGCCGAAAGCGATTCGTACACCTCCCACTTGTTGGGCAGGCCATAGCCTAAAAAGACCAAGTCAGGCCGCTGCTTTAGCCAGCGCATTATCGGTTTCGCTTTTTTCGAACGATCGTCATGGCCGTAAAAGCAACGGTCGTATAAAAACGGTGGAATGGGAAAGACGGCATCCGCCCATTCGTTCGTCTCTTCCTGAAAGACAAAGCCGTGAACGTGTTCCGTCTGTGGGTCAATATTCAGCGGCGAAAAACGGCAAACCGAAATGCCGTAGCGCCCGGCGCGTTTAGCCACTTCGGTGCAATAGCCGCGGTCTTGCTGTTCGTCAAGGGTGACAAAACCGAGTGAAATCAACGTCGTTCACTCCCTTTCCTCCATCAATGCTAAACAATAGTCCATAACTGCTTTCGCCGACGGACGAACGGATTGTGGAGAGGCTGTCGGTTCCGTCTGTTTCGACGGTTTTGTGTTCACTTCAATGATCCAAGGATGGTCATGGACATCAATCGCGAGATCGATCCCCAACTCCCCATACAGCCCTTCCGCTTCAAGCGTCAGCACGGCCGCCGCTTCCAACGCAATTTCTTTGAGAAGCTGTTTTTTCTGGAAAGCGTCTGATGCTGTGTACCATTCTCGCAATACGGGATTGACCGCCATCAGTTCCCCGCCCCGAGCGAGATTGGCGACAAACTGATGGGGCGGCGCCACACGGGCGACCGCTGAGGTAACACGCCAATCATTGTTGCGAACGCGATGGCAAAGAAGCCGGAAATCGACCGGGCGGCCGTCAAATGTGCGGAGATCAAGCCCTTGTTGAATGATCATTGTCGTCTTCGTTCGTTGCCGCAAAGCGGAAACTACATGGTCTATCGAGCTGTATATGGCTGTCGAAGCGGAAGTGGAGTGGCGAAGACAAATTCCGCCATCCAAACGTTCAAGGCAGAAAATCCCTCGCCCTTGGCTGCCGTGGATCGGTTTGAGAAAGACGGATGGGAAGGCGGCCAAAAAGGCTTCAAGCGTGTGTTCGTTGTTCCATAATGCCGTTTTGGGCAAATAGGGATGCAAGTACTCGTGCCGCTCGAAATAGCGATGCACTTCCCATTTATGCAAAAAACGGCGATTGAATATCGTTCCCCCTTCCTCGGCAAGCCGGGTGAGCAGCCCGGTGAACAAAGGAGTATATTCCGATTGGCGCGAGTGGAGCCGGTTGTAGATGACATCAGCCGGAGGAACATCTCGTTTCCTCCACTCACCGCCAACCCATTGATAGCCTATGTGCTGCAAATAAAGCGACGGCGATGTGACGTAAACAAAGAGGCCGCGCTCTTCCCCGTATTGCGCCAGTTCCTCGCAAAAACGATGGATGGAGCCAAAATATGTTTGTTCACTTGTTTCCTTCATTTCCGTCAGCACGGCAACGGTTCGTTGTTCGTTCATCGCAGTCCCTCATTTGCGCATTCGTCAGGCAAGGTCTATAATGAAAAATTAGGCAAACGTTTATACCGTATCGTATGATGAGGGCTGCTGTTTGGTGACAGCGGCACGGACGGAAGGGGAAGATGATGGACACGTTCGTTTATTTGTTGTTTATGATCGCGGTCGGGGCGCTAATCGGTGGAGTGACGAACTTTATCGCGATCGTCATGTTGTTTCGCCCGTATGAGCCGATATACATATTTGGAAAACAGCTGCCGTTCACCCCTGGCTTGATCCCAAAACGGAGGCGGGAACTCGCGGAACAGCTCGGGAAAACAGTCGTTGAGCATTTAGTGACACCGGAAGGGCTGCGTCGGAAGCTAACGGATCATGACTTTGCTGTAGGAATGGCTGACTGGGGACGTGAATGGTTGAAACGATGGCTTTCGCGCCAAGAAACACCAGCACAGCTGCTCGAGCGCCTCGGCGTCCATTCGCCTGATGAACGGCTTAGCGAGTTGGCGGCTAAGGAGATCGAGCAGGTGTATGAACGATGGGGCGAAACGTGGCGTCTGCGGCCCATTCGCGATCTATTGCCGCCGGAACTGAAGCAAACGATGGAGGCGCGCGTTGAAGCCTTGGCCGGCTACCTGGCCGATCGGGTGCTCGATTATTTCAGCAGTGAAGAAGGAAAACAACAGCTGGCCGGCATGATCCACCGCTTTTTCCAGGAGAGAGGGATGGTCGGGGGCATGTTGCAAATGTTGCTCGGCAATGTCAATTTCGTCGATAAAGTGCAATCGGAGCTCAGCAAATTTTTGCGCCATGCCGGTACGAGAGCGATGCTCGCCCGCCTTCTTTGGGCGGAATGGAACAAATGGATCAGCTATCCGCTGGCCGCTGTTGAAGAGATGATCGGTCGCCGGCGCATTCGTGAGGCGGTGAGTGCCGCCGCCCGCAGTCTTGTGCGAAACAACGGCTGGCTGCACCGCCCCATCGCCGTGCTGATCGCTCCGTATGAACAAAAACTGTTCGACCGTCTCGTTCCGCAAGCGGTGGGCGCAGCGGTTCGCGTGCTTGGGGACAAAATGGAGGGGATCGTGGCGCAGCTCGGATTGGCGGACATTGTCCGCGATCAAGTTGAATCGTTTTCGCTAAGGCGATTAGAGGCGATCATTTTGTCGATCGCCCGCCGTGAGTTGAAAATGATCACGTATTTGGGCGCTTTTCTTGGCGGGATGATCGGCGCTGTTCAAGGCGTCATCGGCTTATGGCTGTAGCCGGAGGCATATCGCCGCCCGCCGGCGCATACGTTAGAACGTGAACGATATTAATGTAGGAGGCTCCTGTTTATGTCTGAATCTCTTCACGCACTCGCCAGACAACTTGAGCAGGCGATCCGGGCAAGCCAGCCGTTCCAACAACTGAAACAGGCATATGAAGATGTCCGCCGCGATGAAACCGCCTATCGGGTGTTTGCCAGCTTCCGCGACATTCAACTCCGGCTTCACGAAAAACAAATGAGCGGGGCTGCCATTTTGCCGGATGAAATCGAGCAGGCGCAAAAGGCGATGGCACTTGCCCAACAAAACACCAAACTAGCCCGTCTGATGGCGCTTGAACAACAAATGAGCATGACGATCGCCGAAGTCCAACAAATCGCCATGAAACCGCTCGAAGAGTTGCACCGCTCGCTGATGGGGGAAAAATAAGGGGAGAACACCCGGTCGGGTGTTCTTTTTTTGTCCGTTCCGTCATAGTCATGAAAATGAAAAGAAATGCAAAGCTGCCAACGAACAAAAGAGCGGCGTGATGATCCGCTGATGGAAAAAGCGGGATGGACAAAAGGGGGAGACAGCCGTGTATAAGCTCTTAGCACTTAACATTGACGGAACGATTTTGAAAAATAACGGCCGCCTGCCGCGTGAAACGAAGGAGGCCGTCAACTATGTAAAGCGAAAAGGGGTTTACGTCACATTAATGACCAGTCGCAATTTGCTTTCCGCCCGCAAAGTGGCGAAAGCGCTCCGACTCGATGGGATGCTCATCACCTTTCAAGGGGCGATGGTCGGCAAAACGCTGGATGACAAGCTGTTCCAAATGTTGATTCCCGAGGAACGGACGTTTAATATCGTACAAATTTTGGAGAACTTTAATTGCAATATTCGGCTCATGCACGAACGGTATTCGCTCGGCAACCGGAAAAAGGTGAAAAAAAACCTCGTCGTGCAAACGGTGCTCTCGTCAAGCGATCCCTTTTTCTATCCGACCCAATTTGTGGATTCGCTCGGCGATGTGTTGATCGATGAACCGATTGCGGTGCCAAAAATTGATGTCTTTTTTGCTGGGGATGCGGAACGGGATGAAGCGGCCGCTGTCTTGGCGAAGGCGGTTCCGTCTATCGATATGATTATGCAGCCGGGCGGAAAAATGGAAATTGTCCCGCAAGGCGTATCGAAGCTCGCCGGGCTGCGCCGGCTCGCTCAACATATCGGCGTATCGCTGAGAGAAACAGTAGTGATCGGTGACGGCGTTGATGATTTACCAGCGATTGAAGCGGCCGGGCTTGGTGTTGCCATGGGCAATGCGCCGCTTGAAGTAAAGCGGGTAGCCGACTGGGTGACCCGTACGAACGAACAACTCGGCGTCGCCTACATGGTGAAAGAACATTTCCGCAAACAACAACGAATCGAGTTTTTGCAAAAACTCAAAACGCAACAGTAAACGGTGGGGAAGAGGGGGTTCGCAGAGACCCCCTTTTTCATTTTCCCCACCAGCCGGAAACGGTATATAACGCCGGTTAAACGAAAATGGTCTTTCGGACAGCCCCCTTATTATATGGCTCGGCTTGAAGCGGCGTCCTTCCATCAAGGCGGCGAGGAAGGTGCATTCTTCCGCTTGACGGGGGAAACAGCAGTTCTGTACACTGAAAGAAGTTTGACAGAAAAGGTGATGAACGTGCGGATTGAAATTCAAGGACTGCCAAATCCGGAGCGGTTTCAACGTCCGCTTGAAGTGATGACCGAGCTGTTTTTCGAAGCGCCGGAGCTGTCGTTTGCGCCGCTTCCTGAGGCTGATGTGGCCCTCTCGTTTGCCATCAGCGGAAACGGGCGCATTGCTGTTTTCGGAACGCTTGTTGACAAGGCGTCCGGGCGCACCGAGGAAGCCGGGCATGAGCGAAGGGTGCCGGCGGACGCGGATGGGAAAGCGCAGGAAAAGCAGCTCAAAAACGCAGTCTTCCATGTGTATTTAACGTTGCTTGAGAACTATACCGACCTGGTCCAGCCGTGGGGGATTTTAACAGGCGTTCGCCCGGTGAAGCTGCTCCATCAGCTGTTGCGCTCGGGGCTCTCGAAAGAAGAGGCGCATCGGAAGCTGGCCGAGGAGTACTTGGTGACTAAGGAGAAAATCGAACTGATGCAGGCGATCGTCGACCGCCAGCTCACGGTCGTGCCCGATTTATACGATTTGGCTCATGAAGTGAGCGTTTATATCGGCATTCCGTTTTGCCCGACAAAGTGCGCGTATTGTACGTTTCCGGCGTACGCCATTAACGGCCGCCAAGGGTCGGTCGACGCCTTTTTGGCCGGGCTCCATTATGAAATGGAAGCGGTCGGCCGCTTTTTGCGCGAACGCGGCATTCGCATTACGACGATCTACTATGGCGGCGGAACGCCGACGAGCATTACGGCTGACGAGATGGACCGTTTATACGCTCATATGTACGACGTCTTTCCGGATGTTGACCGCGTCCGTGAAATCACGGTCGAGGCCGGCCGGCCGGATACGATTACGTCGGAAAAGCTTGAGGTGCTGAAAAAATGGAAAATCGATCGAATCAGCATTAACCCGCAGTCGTACATCCAAGAAACGTTAAAGGCGATCGGCCGCCATCATACGGTTGAAGAGACGGTCAACAAGTTTCGGTTGGCGCGGCAAATGGGCATGAACAACATCAACATGGATTTAATCATCGGTCTGCCGGGTGAAGGGCTGCCGGAGTTTACGTATACACTCGAACAGACGGAACGGCTCATGCCGGAGTCACTTACCGTCCATACGCTGTCGTTCAAGCGGGCGTCCGAGATGACGAAAAACAAAGAGAGGTACAAAGTCGCCGGCCGTGAAGAAATACAGGCGATGATGAAGGCGGCTCAAGGGTGGACAAACGAGCGCGGGTATGTCCCGTATTACTTGTATCGGCAAAAAAATATTCTCGGCAACCTCGAAAACGTCGGTTACGCCTTGCCGGGGCACGAGAGCATTTACAATATCATGATCATGGAAGAACAGCAGTCGATCATCGGGCTCGGCTGTGGGGCGTCAAGCAAATTCGTCGATCCAAAAACACGGAAAATCACCCGCCAGGCGAATCCGAAAGAGCCGAAAGTGTACAACGAGCATTTCGCCGAATATACGGAAGAAAAAATTAATCTGTTAAAGGAAATATTTAGGTAAACAACAACACCCCGGGAACTAACCCGGGGTGTTTTAGCGGTGAAATAAAATGAGCTTGCCGCCGGCGTTGACACAGCGATGCGTTTTGTCCCAACAGCCGCGCTCGCGCAGCTTTTGTTCACCGATTTTTTTCGCTTCTTCATCATTCGCGGCTTCAAATGTCTCATCAAGCAATTTTTCCCCGTCGCGTTCAAAGGCGGTCAACGTATACGTTGGCATGTTGTCATCCCCTTTCAATGAATCCCTGTTCATTTTTTTATTGGCGATTGGAGGGGCGGATTCCTGCTTACAGGTGAAACTTTTTTTTCAATAATACGTTTTATAATATGTGTGGAAAATTTATTTTTCATTGGGGGAATATGGATGAGCATAGAGATCATCGGGGTGACGAAACGGTTTGGTCAAGCGACTGCTGTCGATGGCCTGACGTTGACTGTTCCGGAAGGGGAAATGTTTGGTCTGCTCGGCGCAAACGGGGCGGGAAAGACGACGACTTTTCGCATGATTTTAGGTCTTTTGCTTCCAACGGAAGGAGTGATCCGTTGGTGCGGGGAGCCGATTGATTACTCCAAAAGTCATTTGATTGGCTATTTGCCGGAAGAGCGCGGATTGTATCCGAAGCTGAAAGTGAAAGAGCAGCTTCTGTATTTAGGGCGTTTGCGTGGAATGAAAAAGACAGATCTCCTCTCAGAAATCGACCGATGGCTAGAACGCTTCCATATTCGTGATTATGCCAATAGGCGGGTCGAAGAGTTGTCAAAAGGCAACCAACAAAAAGTCCAGTTTATCGCTGCCGTGCTTCACCGACCAAAGCTAGTCATCTTGGATGAGCCGTTTAGTGGCCTTGATCCGGTGAACGTCGAACTGTTGAAAGAGGCGGTGCTGGATTTAAAACAGGGCGGTGCGACGATCATTTTCTCGAGCCATCGCATGGAACATGTAGAAGAGCTGTGTGAACATGTTTGCATTTTGCACCGGGGACAGGCCGTGGTGTCTGGGATGCTCCGTGAGTTGAAACGTTCGTTCGGAAAACAAATCCTCGTCATTCAAGGGGAGGGGCCGTTGGAAGAATTGGCGCAATTTCCTGGCGTTTTGCAGTGGAAACGGACGGTGGAAGGAGTGCGGCTGCAGATCGCCAATGAGGAAATAGCGCAAGCGATCCTCAGCCATATCACAGGGAAGGTGAAGGTGCGTCTATTTGCCTTGGAGGAACCATCTTTGAATGATATTTTTATTGAAAAAGTGGGGGCGGCATATGAATAAATTTTTTCTTGTCATGGGCCATACATATGGAACAAAGTTGAAGGCAAAATCATTTCTGGTGACCACTGCCATCACGTGCCTGTTGATTATCGGTTTAGCCAATATTCAATCGATCATTAAGTTTTTCACTAGCGATGAAAAGGCTCAAGTGGCCGTCATTGACCGCACGGGATCGTTGTATGGCCCGTTAACAAAACAGATAAACGGCGGCGAAGTTGCCTTGACCAAAATTACGGACATGGAAAAGGAGGCAAAAGAAGCGGTTAAAGAAGGAGAATGGGACGGTCTGCTTATTTTGTCTGCGGATGAGGGAGGGTTGCCGAGAGCGGTCTATTATGCCAAGACCATTGTCGACAATCAGACGCCGGAAGAGCTTGCACAAGCGTTAAGCCAGCTGAAAACAGCGCTTTCCGCTGCTAAGCTCGGCTTAACGAATGAACAAATGGCGGAGCTTTACAAACCGGTTTCGTTCCAAAAGGTGGCGCTTGAAGAAGACGCCAAGACGGAAGAGGAGTTGAATCAAGCGCGCGTGCTCGTTTACGTCCTTCTTTTCGCGATGTATATGTTTGTCTTGATGTATGGAGGCATGATCGCCACCGAAGTTGCGACGGAAAAATCGTCGCGGGTGATGGAAATTTTAGTGTCAAGCATTCCCCCGATCCAACAGCTGTTTGGCAAAATCATCGGTGTTGCCCTTGTCAGCTTGACGCAGTTTTTCATCTTTTTTGTCGTTGCTTTTGCCGCATTAAAAATGAGCGGGCAAGAAGTGTGGCGCTTGCTCGGGTTGGACCATCTCCCAACATCGATATTTGTGTATGCGCTCCTGTTTTTCTTGCTCGGGTATCTTTTGTATGCGGTGTTGTTTGCCGTGCTCGGCTCGCTTGTCAGCCGGGTTGAAGATGTCCAGCCGCTCATTACGCCGGTGATCATGATTGTGGCGATCGCGTTCATGATCGCGATGTTTGGATTGAACGCCCCCGATTCGCCGTTTGTGATTGGCGCCTCATTTGTTCCGTTTTTTGCGCCGTTGCTCATGTTTTTGCGCATCGGCCTTGTGTCCGTGCCTGCTTGGGAAGTGGCGCTCTGCTTTGCGCTGTTGGTGGGGACGATCGCCTTCTTGATTTATGTTGGCGCCAAAGTGTATCGGGGCGGGGTGTTGATGTATGGACGGGTGAACATGTTCAAGGATATGAAACAGGCGATTCAGCTGACGAAAAAGTAAACAGATGCGTTGTATGTGCTTTCCTTGCCGTTTCGGCAAGGCTTTCTTTTTGCCCACGAGCCGTTATGATATACTAGAGAGTACGTACAGGGAAACGGAGGAGAACGAAGTGGCCAAAGGCATTATTCATTACGAAGTCGGGGAACAAGTCGATCTGTTTTTGCTTATTAAATCGGCGACAAAAGGCATTGCCAGCAACGGCAAGCCGTTTTTAACATTAATTTTGCAAGATAAAAGCGGGGACATTGAAGCGAAATTGTGGGACGTCTCTCCGGACGATGAGGGGCGGTATGTGCCGGAATGCATTGTCAAAGTGGCGGGAGACATTCACAATTACCGCGGCAAATTGCAGCTGCGCATCCGTTCGATCCGCCCGGCTCACCCCGGCGATGCGGTGCGCGTTCATGACTTTTTGGAGACGGCGCCGCTTGACCGGGAAGACATGCGGGCGAAGGTGACCGAATACATATTCGCAATGGAAAATCCGAACATCCAGCGCATTACCCGTTACTTGTTAAAAAAATATGAAAAACCGTTTTTTGAATACCCGGCGGCGACGAAAAACCATCACGAATTTATTTCCGGACTGGCGTATCATGTTGTGTCGATGCTTGAACTTGCCAAGGCGCTCGTCCGATTGTATCCGTCGCTCAACAAAGATTTGCTGTATGCCGGCATTATTTTGCATGACCTTGGCAAAGTGATCGAGCTGTCTGGCCCGGTGTCGGCGTCATATACGCTCGAAGGCAATTTGCTCGGCCATATTTCCATCATGGTGAGCGAAATTAGCAAAGCGGCCGAACAGCTTGGCATTCAAGGGGAGGAAGTCATCATTTTGCAACATCTCGTGTTGTCACACCATGGAAAGGCCGAGTGGGGGAGTCCGAAGCCGCCGCTCGTGAAAGAAGCCGAAGTGCTTCATTATATTGACAATTTGGATGCGAAAATGAACATGATCGATCGGGCGCTCGAAAAAGTGAAGCCGGGCGAATTTACGGAGCGCATCTTTGCCCTTGACAACCGTTCGTTTTACAAACCAGCGTTTCTAGCTGTTTCAACACCGAAGAAAGAGGGTAATGAAAAATAGCCGTCGGCAAAGGAGGGATAGAGCGTGATCGAACCGATCATTGAAATCGTCCCAACATCCCAGCACGAACAGGCGAAAGAAAAGTTGAGCGAGCTGCGCAAACAGTGGAAGAAAGCAAAGGAGAAAACGAAAAGGCGAAATGAAGCATAAGCGTTGTCCCAAAGAAAGAGGCGGTGTTCCCGCCTCTTTCTTTATGCATACGGCTGCCTGCTTGCGCGTATAGTGTAGTAAGACAAGCACATGAAAAAGGGGGATGAGGATGCTCAGTTTGCCGTGGTGGATCTACCTAGTCGTGGCCGGCATTATTTTCAGTGGTTATATGACCGTGAAAACGGCGGCGCGCGAGCGGGAAATAGATGAGGCGTTTATTGAAAAAGAGGGGGAAGTTTATATGGAGCGCATTCGCCAAGAACGCGAACGGCGCAAGCAAGCAAAGTCCTTGTAATATTCAAGGGCTTCTTTTTTTTAGTAAATATCATTTGAAAACGCTTTTTTCGAAAAATTCCCTTTCTTTTTTAAGAATTCATGTTAGGATAATAATATCAACGGACTACGAGTGGACAAAGTGAGGGATGAGGAATGAAACGCGCGTACAATTTCAATGCCGGCCCGTCGGCGCTGCCGCTGCCGGTGCTCGAGCGGGCGCAACAGGAGCTGCTCAACTTTCAAAACACCGGGATGTCGGTCATGGAATTAAGCCACCGGAGCAAAGAATACGACGCCGTCCATAATGCGGCGAAAGAGCGGCTCAAGCGGCTCCTAAACGTACCGGATGGCTATGACGTTTTGTTTTTGCAAGGCGGGGCGAGCTTGCAGTTTGCGATGGTGCCGATGAATTTCCTCGCTGAAGGGAAAATCGGCTGCTATGTGCTGACAGGGGCGTGGTCGGAGAAAGCGCTGAAAGAAGCGCAAAAAATTGGTTTGACGACGGTTGTCGCCTCGAGCAAAGAGACGAACTACACGTATATTCCGTCGCTCGACGACGTGAAATGGCCGAAAGATGCTGCCTACGTCCACATTACATCCAATAACACGATTTTCGGTACGCAATGGCACGAGTTTCCGGACGTGCCGGCTGATCTTGTCGCTGACATGTCGAGCGACATTTTGAGCCGGCCGTTTGATGTTAACAAGTTTGCCCTCATTTATGCCGGGGCACAAAAAAATCTCGGTCCGTCGGGAGTTACGGTCGTCATCATCCGCAACGATTTGCTTGAGCGCATCCCGGATGGGCTGCCGACAATGCTTGATTATCGGACGCATCAAAAAAGCAATTCGTTGTACAACACGCCGCCGACGTTTGCGATTTATATGTTGTCGCTTGTGCTCGAATGGGTTGAGGAACAAGGCGGTGTGGCTGCTGTAGAAGAGCGTAATCGTCAAAAAGCGGCGGTGCTGTACGGGGCGATTGACGAAAGTGACGGCTTTTACAAACCGCACGCCGAAAAAGGAAGCCGCTCGTTTATGAACGTCACCTTTACGCTTCCGAATGACGAGCTGACGAAAACGTTCCTTGCGGAAGCGAAGGAGCGCGGTTTTGTTGGGCTTGGCGGCCACCGGTCGGTTGGCGGATGCCGGGCATCGATTTACAATGCAGTGCCGCTTGAAGCATGCGAGGCGCTTGCGTCGTTTATGAACGACTTCCGCCTTCGTTTTGCCTGAAAATTTCTTCTTCACTTTTGTGCTGCAAAGTGATATAATGATAGAAAAATTCTCAAGCGAGAGAATAGACGAGGAGAGATGAGGAGAGATGAGCATGAATGTGAGGACATTAGTATCAATGGCGCTGTTAGTCGGAATCGGAGCCGTGCTGCATGCGGTCATTCCTGGACTGTTTGCCGGCATGAAGCCGGATATGATGCTGGCCATGATGTTTTTGGCGATTTTGCTGTTTCCGAGCGTTAAAGCGGCCGGCCTTGTCGGTGTCGCCACCGGCTTGATTTCCGCTATGACGACGACGTTCCCGGGCGGGCAGCTGCCAAATGTGATCGATAAAATTATCACCGCCTTTGTTGTGTTTGCCCTCGTAACCTTGCTGAAAAAATACAGCCAAACGGTTGTCGGGGCCGCGGTGTTGACGGCTGTCGGCACCGTCATCTCTGGCGCGGTGTTTTTGACGGCGGCGCTCTTGCTCGTCGGGTTGCCGGGCGGAACGGCGTTTCCGGCGCTGTTTGTCACCGTTGTGCTGCCGGCCGCGGCGTTGAACACAGTGGCGATGGTCATTGTCTATCCGATCGTGGCGTCGATTTTCCGGCGGATGAACGTCACAGCGCACGTGTAAACAGCAAAAAACCCGATCATGGTTGGTCGGGTTTTTTGCTATCAAAGGGGGCGGGCGGAAAAAAATGCCCATCCATAGCTTGGTTATTACCTTTCATTATGTGAAAATTCAAATAAGTTCTAGACGTAGCGAAGAAGCCAGGCGGCGAGCAGACAGATGGACGCTATTCCAATATAGCGCACAGCCCGCTCTTTCAGCAGTGCTTTCGGCGGGTATGCCCGCGCTTTCCATAAAGCAAAAAAGGTGTTTATAAAAAGACAGAAAAATAAGAATCCGGCAGTGACAAGCAACCATTGTATATACATCATTATGTTCTCCTCCTGTATGCGGCAAGCGCTTTATGGTTACTACTATGAATATGCAAAAAAAATTATAAAAATAAATGTTTTTGTCTTTATTCCTTTTTGTTTTATTGATATAATAGGGAGTAAAAAATACGGTGAGGGAAGAGTGGGTGGAACGATGAAAGCGACAGAACAGCACTATTCCATCAAAGAGGCCATGTTATTCAGCCAACGGATCGCCCAGCTGAGCAAAGCGTTATGGAAATCGATTGAAAAGGATTGGCAGCAATGGATTAAGCCGTTTGACTTGAACATTAACGAGCACCATATTTTATGGATCGCCTACCATTTTAAAGGCGCCTCGATTTCGGAAATTGCCAAATTTGGTGTGATGCACGTTTCAACGGCATTTAATTTTTCGAAAAAACTGGAAGAAAAAGGATTACTTTCGTTTTCCAAAAAGCAAGATGACAAGCGTAATACGTATATCGAGCTGACAGAAAAGGGCGAAGAAGTGCTGATGAAGCTCATGGAAACGTACGATCCGGCGAAAAATGCGGTGTTTAATGGGGCGCTGCCGTTGCGCGACTTGTACGGTAAGTTTCCTGAAATTTTAGAAATGATGTGCATTGTCCGCAACATTTACGGGGATGATTTTATGGAGATTTTCGAGCGGGCGTTCGAAAACATTAAAGAAGATTTTGTCGAGCAGGACGGTAAGCTCGTCAAGCGGGCGCCAAAAGCGGAAGAGCACGAGAAAGAGCTGGCCGGCCAGGCTAACTGACGGTTCGGATGAGTGCTTTTAGTTCAGTCATAAGCGGCACAAACATTTGTTGGGCCAACATGGCATCAACTGTTTGTTCAAGCGGAAGGTTCGGATGAAGCATCCCGGCGAATTGCACGAGCAAGGGAGTAAAAATCGTCAATCCTTCCGCTTTTTGCTGCTCATATTGTTCGGCGAGCTCGTGACAAAACGACAGGAACGCATCGACTTCTTCTTTCGTTAAATCGGCGCGGATGACGAGGGAATAAAACGGTTTTTTCGTTTCATCCACCATTTCCATCAGCAACGACTGGTGAAATTCGAGCTTAGCGACTCGTTTTTCCAACGTTTCCATACACCGTGCTCCTTTGGCTGACATAAAATGTGACCGCTTTTACGTATATTTTACCGAATTTGTGCACATTCACCAATAGAAAAAAATTAGTGCGCCATGCGTGAAAGAGAAAAAAGATTGATTTCCGGTCGTGGACGATGTAAAGTTAAAGCCATGGGAGGCGTTTGGTTAAGACGAGGAGGAGGGGAACAGCTTTGACGCTTTATTTTATCCCTCTAGCGGTTGCGGTCTTGTTTTTGGCGAACCAGCTCACCCACTCGCTCTGTGCACAGCGCGATATCCCGGAGGAGCAACAGCCGGCCGTTTTTCGCACCATCAATGTACTTATTACGATTTTATTGATTTCTTCCTATTTTGAAGTGTTGCTTACATAAAAACGCCTGCTCCGCCCACAGGCGAAGAGGGGACAATGAACGAAGAGGGTGCTCCCGGCGCGGGAACACCCTCTTTCGCTTAATAGATGACGCAAGCACAGCCGACAATGATGAGCAAAATAAACAGCACGACAATTAACGCAAAGCCTCCGGCATAAGGTGCGCTCATTGTAACACCCCCTTTCGGCAAGGAGAAGCCCGCCGCGGTGCTTCATCTCCATCATATGTGCGGCAAGCGGGCAATGGATGGGCGGATGGCTGAAACGGAAATAGGTTTTTTTTTTGCGGCAAATGTGGTATAGTTATTGTCGTGGTTTAGGGGGGAGGCGTTTTGTTTCGCAATGCCTCCGCAGGTGCGTAACGCATCGCCCGGTGTTGAACAAGTTCAACCGACTGATGCCGGAACATCAATAGCCGGCAGCTTGAAAAGGAAAATGAAAAAAGATGTAGGGGTTGTGAAACGGATGAAAAAATGGATGATGGCTGCCGCCGTTGTTTCGCTTTTGGCTTTGTCGGCCTGCAATAACGGCGATTCAGAAGCGATTGTCGAAACGGAAAACGGTGCTATTACGAAAGATGAATTTTATAATGAAATGAAAGAGCGCGTCGGCAAGACAGTGCTTCGTGATTTAATCGATCAAAAAGTGTTGAGTGAAAAGTACAAGGTGACAGACGAGGAGATCGACCGTGAAATCGAACGGATTAAGGAGGCGTACGGCACGCAGTACGACTTGATTGTACAGCAAAACGGAGAAAACGTGATCCGCGAGATGATCAAGCTCGACTTGCTGCGGACGAAGGCAGCGATTGAAGATATTAAAGTGAAGGATGAAGAGCTGAAAGAGTATTACGAAAACTACAAGCCAAAAGTTCGCGCCAGCCATATTTTAGTGAAAGATGAAAAAACCGCGAAAGAAGTGAAGGCGAAGCTGGACAAAGGTGAAGACTTCGCCAAGTTGGCAAAAGAGTATTCGCAAGATCCGGGCTCGGCTTCTAACGGCGGTGATTTAGGCTGGTTCGGCCCGGGCAAAATGGTTAAAGAGTTTGAGGATGCGGCCTACCAACTGAAAGTCGGCGAAGTGAGCGATCCGATTAAAACCGATTACGGTTACCATATCATTAAAGTGACGGATAAGGAAAAGAAAAAGTCATTTAACGAAATGAAAGACGAAATTACATTTGAAGTAAAACGGAGCAAACTTGACCCGACAACAATGCAATCGAAAGTGGATGAACTTGTGAAAGACGCCGGCGTTGAGATCAAGGACAAAGACTTGCAAGATGTGCTTGGACAACAGTAAAAAAGCGGAAGCAGGGTTTTGCCTGCTTCTGTTTTTAGTTGAGTTGGTGGCGGATTGTGGCGGCGATTGTCTGCAAGTCGGCGGGTGTATAGTCGCTGGCATGTGATTTCCAGACGGCGCCAAATCCGTCGCCTTTGCCGTAGCGCGGAATGAGATGAAGATGGTAATGGAACACCGTTTGCCCAGCTGATTCGCCATTGTTGTTCAGCAAATTGAGCCCGGCCGGGGAGAACGCTTTATTCAATGCGTTGGCGATCGCGGGCACGACGCTAAACAATCGGCTGGCTACATCAGGCGTGAGGGTAAAAACGTTTTCTGTATGTATTTTCGGGATCACAAGTGTATGGCCTTTCGTAACTTGGCTGATGTCCAAAAACGCGAGCACATGCTCGTCCTCGTACACTTTCGCCGCCGGCAGTTCACCATTAATAATTTTGCAAAAAATACAATCGCTCACGAAAACGGTCACCCTTTCCTTTTGTTTTCTTCATTTTACCATAAAAAAACCGGGATGTAATCCCGTAAAACGGCTACATCCCGGCCGGTGAAAAGGGGAGAGGATCATGCAAAATCAAATGTGCGTTTGATGAACACCCCATTTGCGACAAAGTCGTTTAGACGTGAGCGCTTCCTTTGTTCAACGTGACCATCCCCTTTTGGACAGGTTCGTTGCTTCCCAGCAACAGATAGATGGCCTTTGTTCATGAAGGGTTACAACGTCTTGCAGCTCACAACGGTGTCTTTGACGAACACCCCATTTCGGATGGATCGTTCATCAGCCTTTGCTTGGTGATTCCCCATCCCCTCTTCGCTATTTATCATGCCTCGGATCACAGTGTTTATGCAAAGTAGCGAAAAGAACTTTTTTGGTAAAAATAGCTGTTTTTTGGTACAATGGGGACGACAGCGATTAGAGAACGGAAAGGAAGCAGACGATGACGCTTTTGCAAGTGGAGCACTTATACGGGGGATATACAGCGCAAAACGTGCTTGAGGATGTGACATTTACGGTCGATCGTGGTGAAATGGTTGCATTGATCGGCTTAAATGGAGCTGGCAAAAGCACGACGATCAAACATATTATCGGTCTGATGGAGCCGCGCCGCGGTACCGTTTCGATCAACGGCCATACGCTTGCGACGGAACCGGAAACGTACCGGCGGCAGTTTGCCTTTATTCCGGAAACGCCGGTGTTGTATGAAGAATTGACGCTTGAGGAACATTTGCGTCTGGCGGCGATGGCGTACGGGCTTGACGAGGCGGAGTATGAACGGCGTCTTCCGCCGCTGCTTCGCGAGTTTCGGTTAGAGCGGCGGCTTTCCTCGTTTCCGGCCCACTTTTCTAAAGGGATGAAACAAAAAGTGATGATTGTTTGCGCTTTTTTGCTCGAACCGCCGCTTTACATTATCGACGAGCCGTTTCTCGGCCTTGACCCGCTCGCGATTCATGCGTTGCTTGAGCGGATGAATGAACAAAAAGCGAAAGGGGCAGGCATTTTGTTGTCGACACACATTTTAGCGACGGCGGAGCGGTTTTGCGATTCATTCGTCATTTTGCATCAAGGCCGGGTTAAAGCGAAAGGGACGCTTGAGGACATTCGCCGTCAGTTCGGACTGAAAGCGGCGACACTTGATGAAGTATATATTGAATTGGCAAAGGACGATGCGCCATGATCGATGCTCATAAGCTTTGGCAACAACGTCTCCAAGCCGAAGGAAAAAAAAGGATCCGCTATTTGCGCTATATGTTGAACGATCATTTGCTCGTCGGTTTGGTCATCGTCCTCGGCGGTATAGCGGTCATGTACGAGCGCTGGGTCGAGACGCTCCCGGACTCGTTCCCGTATCCTGCCATTGCGGCGGCCGTGTTCGGCTGGGCAGTCTCATCCGGGACGGTGCGCACGTTATTTCGCGAGGCGGATGCGGTGTTTCTGTTGGCGGCTGAATGGCAGCTATCTCCGTATATTCGCCGGGCGTTTCTTTTCTCTTCGGTGTGGCACGTATACGGCCTCTGCCTGGTGCTATTGCTGGCCGGACCGCTTCATGCCAGATTTTCCCCGGTTCCGTGGCCGCTTTTTTTGCTTGGTCTTGCGGGCTTAAAGCTTTGGAATTTATGGGTCGCTTGGAAAGGAAGCTTTGTCGCCGAGTTGTCTTTTCATCGTCAAAGTGCACTCGCCCGCTTCGGGTTGGCGGCGTTAGCCGTTTATTTTTGGTTGGCGGGGGCTCCATGGCCGTTTTCGGCAGTGATTGTTGCGCTGATGGGCGCCCTTTCGATTTATTTGTTACGTTTGACGAAAGGGAAAGGGTGGAAATGGGAATGGCTCATTGCTGAGGAGCAGCGCGCAGCAAGGGCGTTTTACCGGCTGGCTAATTTGTTTACTGATGTTCCACAATGGCGGGAGGAAGCGAAGCGGCGGCGTTGGCTTGACCCGCTGCTTCGCCTTATCCCGTATGGGAAGCGGAACGTCTTTTTTCACTTGTACGTGCGTACGTTTCTCCGCGCCGGTGGGTATGCCGGGCTATACATCCGCCTGACGGTGCTCGGGAGCGTGTTGCTCGCTGTGGTCGATCACGAATACGCCCGGGCGGCGATCGTGTTTTTCTTTCTTTATTTGACTGTTGTTCAGTTGGCAGCGCTGCCTTCCCGCCACCGCTATTCGCTGTGGACGCAGCTGTATCCGCTGCCGCCGACAGAGCCGGCTGCGGCTGCCAACCGGTTGTTCTCCATCTTGCTCATCGGGCAAAATACGGTGTTTCATCTCGTATTGTTCGTTGTTTCCCCGCACCCCCTTTGGCTCGCCACGTGGGTGGGTGGAATCGTTTGGGGCGTTTGGACGGCCGGACGGTATGTCCGCCCGCGGCACGGCTTAAAAGCCGAGCGTTAACGCTTTTCTGCGTTAATGCCGGCGTTTTTTGTTTCCGGCGAGAATGCTCCCACTTCCTCGTCTTGATCTGCACGCATGCTTATGTCCATGTTTCTTTCTTCCACCCATCCTGCATTGCACCTCACACTGCTGCCCGCACTTTGTTCTCACACCTCTGTTCCCGTTTCATATGCTGTAGTACACCGGCCCAGGCGCATGTCTGGCGGGCCGGGCTGGAAGTCGGGGAGAAAGGGGATTTGTTTATGGGTGTAGAGCTTGTGGCACTGCACTGGATTTACCTGCTGTTTATCGTGCTCATTATTGGGTTTATGGTCGCCCGCAAAGATACATCACTCGTTTGCATTGCCGGCATTTTTTTGTTGGCGGCGGTCGCTACCCATTCACTGAGCGAAGCGGTCAGCGGTGTGTTTAACAGCTTTATTTACGCCATTACCGAATTGCTGCCGACAATTTTAGTGATCTCGATTATTGTTGCGATGAGCAAAGTGTTATCGGCGACTGGCATCAACGATGTCATGGTATCGCCGTTTGTCCGTTTCATCCGCACGCCGGCTTGGGCGTATTGGACGATCGGGATGTTGATGATGGTGATCTCTTGGTTTTTCTGGCCATCTCCGGCCGTTGCCCTTATGGGGGCGGTGCTGTTGCCGGCAGCGGTTCGGGTGGGCTTGCCGGCGCTAGGGGTGGCGATGGCGATGAACTTGTTCGGACACGGCATCGCCCTTTCAGGTGATTTTATCATTCAAGGGGCGCCGAAGCTGACAGCTGATGCGGCCGGACTGCCGGTTGGCGACGTCATTGCGGCCAGTGTGCCGCTCGTGTTGGTCATGGGGGTCGTCACGACTGTCACGGCGTTTTATTTGTTGCGCCGTGACATGAAGCAAGGCCGTTTGACGAACGGGGATGCAGAAATCGCTGCCGCCACCGATTCGGCGCTTGAGAAAACGGGTGGGCTGCTGGCCGAGACGACGAAAAAATGGCTGGCGCTTTTGATTCCGGTGCTGTTTGTCCTTGACGTCATCGCGATGTTTTATTTGCATCTGCAAGGCGGGGAGGCAACGGCTCTAGTTGGCGGAACGGCGATTTTTATCTTAATTCTTATTTCTGTTTTAGCCCACCGACAAGAAAGCTTTGAGGAGGTGACAAACTACTTTATTGAAGGGTTTCAATTCGGGTTTAAAGTGTTTGGTCCCGTCATTCCGATTGCGGCCTTTTTCTATCTTGGTGATGCCGGATTCGTGAAAATTATTGGTGACTATTTGCCGCAGGCGTCACAAGGGATTGTCAACGATTTAGGGGTCGCCTTGGCTCATGCGGTGCCGCTGAACAATGAAATCGGGGCGGTCACGCTCACGATCGTCGGCGCCATTACCGGCCTTGACGGTTCTGGATTTTCCGGCATCTCACTTGCCGGTTCGGTCGCTCATTTGTTTGCCGTTGCCATTGGCGGCGGGGCGGCCACGTTAACAGCACTTGGCCAGATTGCTGCTATTTGGGTTGGCGGCGGCACGCTTGTTCCGTGGGCGCTCATCCCGGCTGCGGCGATTTGCGGCGTCGATCCGTTTGAGCTGGCGCGCCGCAACTTGATTCCCGTAGCGGTCGGATTGGCGATCACGACCGTTGTCGCCATGTTTCTCATCTGACCAAAAAGCTGTCCCGTGCGGCCGGGACGGCTTTTTTGTTATAATAAGCATGGATTGAAAAATCGGTCGATTTTTTGACAGTTTGTTTCCTTCTCTATACATCGGGCATCGAAAACTGTATAGTGAAAAAGAGATAAGCAACGTGGATGTACAAGAAATCAGGAAATCGTTGACTGGACTGGATGAAGGAAAGGCGGATGAAGATGACAAGACGAATGAACGATACGTTTTTGCGCGCCTGCCGCGGCGAAAAAACGGATTATGTGCCGGTGTGGTACATGCGGCAAGCCGGGCGGTCGCAACCGGAGTATCGGGCGTTGAAAGAAAAGTATTCACTGTTTGAGATCACACACCAGCCGGAGCTTTGCGCTTACGTCACGAGGCTTCCGGTTGAGCAATATGGCGTTGATGCTGCGATTTTATATAAAGACATTATGACGCCGCTGCCGGCAATGGGCGTTAATGTAGAGATTCAGGGTGGCGTCGGGCCGGTGATCGCCAACCCGATCCGCTCGCTTCAAGACGTCGAACGGCTCGGGGAAATCGATCCGGATTATGATGTGCCGTACGTGCTTGAGACGATCCGGTTGCTTGTCACCGAACAGCTCGACGTGCCGCTCATTGGGTTTGCCGGCGCGCCGTTTACGTTGGCGAGCTATATGATTGAAGGCGGCCCGTCGAAAAACTATTATAAAACGAAAGCGTTTATGTACGCCGAGCCGGCGGCATGGTTTGCGTTAATGGACAAGCTCGCCGGGATGACGATCCGCTATGTGAAAGCACAAATTGAGGCGGGGGCAAGCGCCGTGCAAATTTTTGACTCTTGGGTTGGCGCGGTGAATGCGGACGATTACCGGACGTTTATTAAGCCGGCGATGGCGCGCATTTTTGCCGCTTTGCGTGAGGAAGGTGTACCGCTCATCATGTTTGGCGTCGGGGCGGGCCATTTGGCGCGCGAGTGGAACGATTTGCCGCTTGACGTCATCGGTCTTGATTGGCGGCTATCGATTCGTGAAGCGCGCCGCCAAGGCATTACGAAAGCCATCCAAGGCAACTTGGATCCGGCGGTGCTGCTCGCGCCATGGAATGTGATTGAAGAGCGGGTGAAACGCATTTTGGACGAAGGAACGGAGCAGCCGGGCTATATTTTTAACGTGGGACACGGCATTTTCCCTGATGTGCAGCCGGCCACATTGAAACGGCTCACAGCTTTTATCCATGAGTATACTTCAGCAAAGTAAACGAGGTGCAACACAATGGCCAAGAACATTGTCGGACTGCTTGTGATGGCGTACGGCACTCCGTACAAAGAAGAGGATATCGAGAGATACTATACACATATCCGCCATGGGCGGAAGCCGCCGCAAGAACAAATCGATGATTTAAAAGCGCGCTATCAAGCCATCGGCGGCCTGTCGCCGCTTTCGAACATTACGGAAGCGCAGGCGAAGCAACTCGAGAAACGGCTGAATGCTGTGCAAGAGGACGTGGAGTTTCGCGCGTATTTGGGGTTGAAACATATCGAGCCGTTCATTGAGGACGCGGTTGAACGCATGCACGCCGACGGCATAAAAGAGGCGGTCGGCATCGTGTTGGCGCCGCATTATTCCACATTCAGCATCCGCTCGTACAACGAGCGGGCCAAAGCGGCAGCCGGGCGGCTCGGCGGCCCGGCCATTTATACGATTGACCAGTGGTATGACGAACCGAAGTTTTTGCAATATTGGACCGAACAGGTGAAAGCCATTTTTGATGCCATGCCGGAACGTGAGCGGGAGCGGGCTGTGTTGATCGTCTCGGCCCACAGCCTGCCGGAAAAAATCATCGAGGCCGGGGATCCGTATCCAGTACAGCTTGAAGACACGGCAAGGCGCATCGCCGAACAGGCCGGCGTCGCCCATTACGCCGTCGGCTGGCAAAGTGCCGGCAACACACCGGAACCATGGCTGGGCCCGGATGTACAAGATTTGACGCGTCTCCTCCATGAAGAGCACGGCTATACGTCGTTCGTTTATGCGCCGGTCGGCTTTGTTGCCGATCATTTGGAAGTGTTGTATGACAACGACATTGAATGCAAACAAGTAACCGAAGAAATTGGCGCCCGCTATTACCGGCCGGAGATGCCAAACACCGATCCACTGTTTATTGATGCGTTGGCGACGGTCGTGTTAAAGCGGTTCGCAAAAGAAGGCGATCAGCATGAGTGAAGAACAACGGACGGTTGTGATTATCGGCGGCGGCATTACGGGTCTTACTGCCGCCTACTACTTGCAAAAAGCGATCAAAGAACAGCATCTACCGCTGGCATGCAAGCTTGTTGAGGCGACGCACCGGCTCGGCGGAAAAGTGCAGACAGTCGTCCGCGACGGCTTTGTCATTGAGCGTGGCCCGGACTCGTTTCTAGCACGGAAAACGAGCGCATTTCGACTTGTGAAAGAAGTCGGGCTTGAACAGGAAATCGTCCATAATGCGACCGGAAAGTCGTACATTTTAGTTAACGGAAAGCTATATCCGATTCCGGGCGGGGCGGTGATGGGCATCCCGACGCGCATTGCCCCGTTTGTGGCGACCGGGTTGTTTTCCCCTGCGGGCAAGCTGCGGGCGGCGCTCGATTTTGTGCTGCCGCCGGTGAAAACAGACGGTGACATGCCGCTTGGCCGCTTTTTTCGCCGCCGTTTAGGCGATGAAGTGGTAGACAATTTGATCGAACCGTTGCTGTCCGGCATTTATGCCGGCGACATCGACGAAATGAGCTTAATGGCGACATTCCCGCAGTTTTTTCAGCTTGAACAAAAATATGGAAGCCTCGTTCGTGGTGCAAAACGAACGACGCCAAAAGAGCAAAAGGAGCGAAAAGGGGCGTTTCAGACATTAAAAACGGGTTTGCAGTCGCTTGTTGAAGAGGTGGAGAAACGGCTTGAGCCGGGCAGCGTCATAAAAGGAACGCGCGTGGAGCGGATCGCCCGCGCCGGTTCGGTGTACCAGCTGCAATTGAGCAACGGTGAAACATGGGAGGCAGACAGTGTGATCATCACCACGCCACACCATATTGTGCCTGACATGTTTGCCGATTACCCGTTTTTTGCCCCGTTCCGATCGGTGCCGCTGACGTCGGTGGCGACGGTCGCGCTTGCTTTTCCGGAACAAGCGATCCGCCAAGATATTGACGGCACCGGGTTTGTCGTCTCGCGCCGCAGCGATTATACGATGACGGCGTGCACGTGGACGCACAAAAAATGGCCGCATACGACACCATCCGGTAAAGCGCTGCTGCGCGGCTATGTCGGACGTCCAGGCGATGAGGAGATCGTCGATCAGCCGGATGACGAGATTGTCCGCGTTGTATTGGATGATTTAAACAAGGTGATGAAAATTGACGGCCAGCCGGAGTTTGCCGTCATCTCCCGATGGAAACGGGCGATGCCGCAATATACGGTCGGGCATCGCGAGCGGCTGGCGAAGATTAAGCAACATATGGCCGCCGAGTTGCCTGGGGTGTTTTTGGCCGGCAGCTCCTATGAAGGACTTGGGTTGCCGGATTGCATTGATCAAGGGGAGAAGGCAGTCCGTGACGTGCTTGATTATTTGTGGCAAGGGAAACCCGACCGGCCGGCAGAAGCCCTGTACAGCGGCGTCCATTAGCCGTCAGCTCGCTGGCGCCCGGCGGTGGAGGCCGTCGGAGACAATGTTGAGGCCGGGCCTCCTCAAGGGGGCATCATTTTGGTCCTTTACGTGGCGGCGTGCACATGGTATGATAGAGACGAATTGACCAATTTGTCCATTCAGTCAAGTTAAAGGATGAGGCTCATGGCAAGCGACCGTAAACGGCAAATTATCGAGGCGGCGGCCCAATCGTTTGCTGCGTTCGGCTATAAGGCGACAACGATGGAGCAAATTGCTAAGCTCGCCAACGTCGGCAAAGGGACGATTTACACGTTTTTTAAAAGCAAAGAGGAGCTGCTTGATGAAATCGTTTCATCTTTGATCGCAGAAATCAAGGCAGAAGCTGAGCAGGCGATGGCTCCGTCGTTGCCATTTTCCGAAAACGTCCATCGCGCTTTGTACCGCATTTTGGAATTCCGTCAGCGCCACCAATTGACGGCGAAGCTGCTCCAAGAAGTGCGCAACATTGGCACTGCGGCGGTACAGGACGTGCTGGCCAAGCTCGACCGGGAGATGGTTGAGTTTATCCGGCAAAAAATTGAGGCAGCGGTGGAAAAAGGGGAAATCCGTCCGTGCAATTCGGAAATTACCGCATTTTTAATGTTGAAGGTGTACATTGCCTTGATCGTCGATTGGGAAAAAGATCATGAGCCGCTGACAAAAGAGCAAATTGCCGAACTGTTTGCCCTTTATTTTTTACAAGGATTGTCCAAGTAGATGATCCTGTCTTTTTTTGTTAGTTATGACCATATGGACAAATTGGTCATTTGTTCAAAGGAGGAATAGGCTAGATGCTGATGAAAGAATTGCAAGCTATTCTGCTCCGCCCGAAAGTGCTCATTCCGGTTCTTGCGGTTTTGTTCATTCCCCTTCTTTATAGCGGATCGTTTTTGTGGGCGTTTTGGGATCCGTACGGTCATTTGGATCGATTGCCGGTTGCGGTCGTCAATGAAGATGAGGGGGCGCTGCTTGACGGCAAGAAAATTCAGCTTGGCAACGATGTCGTGAAACGGCTGAAGGAAAATGGTACGTTTGATTGGCAGTTTGTCAGCCGCAAGCAGGCGGATGATGGGTTAGAGGACGGAACGTATTATATGGCGGTCATGATCCCGAAAGATTTTTCCGCCAACGCAACAACGGTGCAAAGCGGGAAGCCGAAGCCGCTGAAACTGGTGTACATCCCGAATGAAGGGGCGAACTATTTGGCGGGAAAAATCGGCGATTCCGCGATAGAAGCCATTAAGGAAGAAATGGCGAACAATGTGACAAGAACTTATGTAGAGACGATGTTGGCGAAGATGCAAGAGGCAGCTGACGGGCTCGGTGAGGCGGGCAAAGGGGCGAGCCAGCTGCATGACGGGGTGCAAGCCGCGCGAAAAGGGGGCCGCGCACTTGTCGATGGAATGACAGGGGCGGAGCAAGGCAGCGCCCGTCTGTCTGCTGGAGCGAAGCAAGCCAAGGACGGGGCGGACGAGTTAACCCGTTATTTAACTGAGTTGGCCGAGAAATCGCTGACGTTTGAAAACGGCTTGCAAGCCGCTAACAGCGGAGCGAAACAAGTGCAGGACGGGACGGCGTCGCTTGCAGACGGCCTTGGGCAGCTGGCTAGCGGAAGCCGCGAGCTTGCCGATGGTGCAACCGCCGCTCAACATGGGGCGGCATCGCTTGCGGGCGGGCTTCATGATTCGCTTTCTGCCCTCAAAGAGCTGCAAACGCAGTTGCCGGTGTTAACGGATGGCGCCAATCGACTTCAACACGACGCGTCTCAACTAAGCGGAGAGGTTGAAATGTGGAAGCGAAAAGCGAATGAAGCTGCCGCCGGGGGGAGCGAAGTGCAAAAAGGACTCGAGCAGTATGCCGCCGGGTTGCAAGTGTTGGCTGCCAAGGCGCAAGATCCGCAGGAAAAGGAAACGTTGCAGGCGCTGTATGAACAGCTTCAGCCGCTCGTTGAGGAAAGCGGAAATGTGGCAAATGGTGTCGGAGCGTTGGCTGATGGAATGGAGCCGATCCAAAACGGGCTTTCCCGCCTCGCGGGCGCCGCGTCCGCTCTTGCCTCCGGACAGCAGGCGGCACAGTCTGGTGTAGGAAAACTCGTTAACGGGCAACAACAGTTGGTCAATGGGGCAGATCGTCTACTCGCCGCCCAACAAACATTGGCCGACGGAGCGGACAAGTTGGCCAAACAGCTGCAACATGCGCATGACGGAGCGCAAACGCTTGCTGCCGGAAGCCGCGAGCTTGCCGAGGGGGTCAACAAACTGGCTTCCGGTTCAGCCGGCTTCGTCTCGGGGACAAATCAATTAGCCGAAGGGGCCAACCAGCTTTCCAATGGCGTTTCCGCTGTGGCGGAGGGGGCGTCTTCGCTTCATGAAGGGCTTGGCCGCCTTGCCCGCGGCGGAGAATCGCTCCTAGGCGGCCTCGGCCGGCTTGAGGATGGAGCGGAGCAGCTGGCCGACCGCTTGCAAGAAGGAGCGGAAAAAGCGGATGGCATTCATGCGGACGATCAGGCGTCGCAAATGATTGCCGATCCGGTGCAAAAGGATAAACAGCCGCTTTATCATGTGCCGAACTACGGAACCGGGTTTGCCCCGTACTTTTTGTCGCTCGGCTTGTTCGTCGGGGCGCTGTTGTTGACGATCGTCTTTCCGCTGCGTGAACCGGCCGGGCGCCCATCGTCAGGCTTTGCTTGGTTTTTCGGGAAATGGGGAGTGCTTGCCGCGGCGGCGGCGGCACAAACGCTTTTGGCTGATGCATGGCTGCTTTATGGCCTTGGTTTGCATGTGCAGAGCGTCGGCCGCTTTGTTTTGTTGACGTGGATCATCAGCATGACTTTCATGATGATCGTTCAATGCCTTGTCACACTCTTTGACAATCCGGGACGGTTTGTCGCGATTTTGCTTTTGATCGCACAGTTGATTGGAAGCGCCGGCACGTATCCGCTTGAACTCGTTCCAGGTGCGTTGCAGCGCATCCACCAATGGCTGCCGATGACGCACGCCATTCGCGGGCTGCGGGCGGTGATTTCGAGCGGCGATTTCACGCTCATGTGGAAGGAGGCGTCCATATTGGCAGGAGTGGCTGCGGTCTTTGCTGCAGCGACGCTCGGGTATTTTCTTCTCCTTTACCGCCGCCGCTATCGAGCATGGGCCGAGACGGTAACAGCAGCTTGAGAACGGGGAACGGCCGGCAGCAACCGTCCCATATTAGGCAAAAAGCGCCTTTAACACCACAATGGGCGCTTTTCTTTTTTGAGGATAAATGGATAAATAAAAAAAGGCCCCATAACTGGGGCACCAAGGCAAAAAAGCAGGCTGCATCGAGGAACAGCCTATCGCCGGCAGGGCAGCCGGCATCGTGACGCAAGGGCAGCGTCCGCTCACCTAGTGGCGGTAAGCGGCGCCAAGGCAGTCAGAACATGTGTTGCCGTAGCACTCGTGTTGCTCGTCAATCGTTTTGCCGCATTGCGAGCACTTTTTCGGCGGCAGGTTTTTGAAAAATTCCAACACTTTCATCAACATCTCGATCCCCTCCGTTGTCTTGTTGGTTTTATTGTATTATAACACAACCGAAAATGTCAATAGGTGTTTTAAAACAAAAAAACAACAAAGATGAAAAAATGGTGGTTGTCATGTATGATGAAGGCAAGATGGATGGAAGGAGAGGAAAGGAAATGAAAGTGACAGTCATCGGTTATTGGGGAGGGTTTCCGGCCGCCAATGAGGCGACATCTGCTTACTTGTTTGAGCATGACGGGTTTCGTTTGCTTGTCGACTGCGGGAGCGGAGCGCTTGCCAAGCTGCAAAACTACACGGCTGTAGAAAACTTGGACGCCGTCATCGTCTCCCACTATCATTATGACCATATCGCCGACATCGGTCCGCTCCAATATGCGCGTCTCATTCATAAAAATTTAGGAGCGAACCTGCCGGTGTTGCCGATTTACGGCCACAAAGAAGATGAGGCGGCCTTCGCCCGCCTGACGCATAGCGGCATTACGGAGGGAAACGCCTATGATCCGGAAGGGACGCTTGTTGTTGGGCCGTTTTCGCTTACATTTCTAAAAACAGCCCATCCGGTGCCATGCTACGCTATGCGCATTACCGCTGGGGGCAAGACTGTCGTGTATACGGCTGATTCAAGCTACATGCCGGAATTTGCACCGTTTGCAAAAGGAGCTGACTTGCTCATTTGCGAGTGCAATTTTTACGCCGGGCAAAACGCAGCCCCGGCCGGCCATATGACGAGCGAGGAGGCGGCGGCCATCGCCGAGGGGGCGGGTGTTGGTGAACTATGGTTGACGCACTTGCCGCACGTTGGCAGGCACGAACAGCTCGTTGAAGAAGCGGAGCGGACGTTCCGCGGCGTCATTCGCCTCGCCCGCACCGGTTTAGTGTGGGCGCTATAACAAAAATCATCGAAAAAACAGCAAAGGAAACGCTTCCACTTGTCCTTTGCTGTTCTTTTTTTTATAATAAATTATAGTTCGAATTTTTTTACTTAAAAAATGAATGGTCATTCATTCATTTTAAGGGGGAGATTGGATGAATGTAACGACGCGGTTGGCGCAAATCGCCAAACAACTGCCGGACAAAGAAGCATACGTATTTATGGGAGAACGATGCACGTACCAACAATTGTACGCTGCGGCGTCCCGGTTTGCCGACGGGTTAATGCAGCTTGGCATTCGCCGGGGCGACCATGTCGCCCTGTTGCTTGGAAACTCACCTCAGTTTATCATCAGTCTGTACGGGGCGTTGCGGCTTGGGGCGACCGTTATTCCGATCAACCCGATTTATACGCCGGAAGAAATCGCTTATATTTTGCACAATGGTGACGTGAAGGCAGTGATCGGGCTCGATTTGCTCGCTCCGCTCGTTGACATGGCAAAGCAACGTTTGCCATTGCTCAAGCAAGCTATCGTTTGCGAAACGGCGCAAGGAAAGGAAAAAGGAATCGCATTATCCGCCGGGATGAAACCGTTTGCGGAGGTGTTGGCTGCCGGCGACCCGGCGTTTGCAGGACCGGAGCTTGATGATGATGATGTCGCCGTCATTTTGTATACGTCCGGAACGACCGGCAAGCCGAAAGGGGCCATGCTCACGCATCAAAACTTGTACAGCAACGCCCAAGATACGGCTGATTACTTAGGCATCAATGAGCATGACCGCGTCATTGCCGCTTTGCCGATGTTCCACGTCTTTTGCCTGACGGTGGCGTTAAATGCACCGCTTATGAACGGGGGGACGGTGCTCATTATGCCGAAATTCAGCCCGGCCGCCATGTTTACGTTAACCCGCGAGGAAAAGGCGACGATTTTTGCCGGCGTGCCAACGATGTACAATTTCCTTTATCAGCATGAGGGAGGAAGCGCAGCTGATTTGCAGACGCTTCGGCTTTGCATCTCAGGGGGAGCTTCTATGCCGGTCGCGTTGCTTGAAAACTTTGAGAAAAAATTCAATGTGATCGTCTCGGAAGGGTATGGGTTGTCGGAGGCGTCGCCAGTGACGTGCTTCAACCCGCTTGATCGGCCGCGCAAGCCTGGCTCGATCGGGACGAGCATTAAAAACGTCGAAAACAAAGTCGTCAACGAGTACGGTGAAGAAGTGCCAGCCGGGGAAGTGGGTGAGCTTGTCGTCCGCGGTCCAAATGTTATGAAAGGGTATTACAAAATGCCGGAGGAAACAGCGGCCGCCTTGCGCGATGGCTGGCTGCACACCGGCGATTTGGCGCGCATGGACGAGGATGGTTATTTTTATATCGTCGACCGAAAAAAAGAGATGATTATCGTCGGCGGCTACAACGTATACCCACGTGAAGTCGAAGAAGTGCTGTACAGCCATCCGGACGTCGTTGAAGCGGCTGTGATTGGTGTGCCGGATCCGGATTACGGCGAAGCGGTGCGGGCGTTTGTCGTCGCGAAAAATCCGGGGCTGACTGAGGAGGAATTGCTCGCCTACTGCCGTGAGCGGTTGGCGAAGTATAAAGTGCCGGGCGAAATCAGCTTTTTAGAGGAACTGCCAAAAAACGCAACAGGAAAAATTTTACGGAGAACGTTAAAAGAACGGTTGACCGCTTCCCATAGTTGAGGTGCTGAATGTTCAGCACCTTCTCTTTTTTTTGAATAATATATTGAAAACAAAGAGATAAACCTATATAATTTGACACATAAAAGCATAAAAGGGCAAAAGTTAATGAAACGTATCTATACAAGGGGGATCGGATTATGGGCAAACAGATGCAACGACTTGCCATGTTATGCGCAGCAAGCTTTTTGCTGCTTGGCGGCTGCGGCGGAGCGAAAGAAACGGGAAGCAGCCAAGGAAATGGCGGCGGACAGGAAGCGAAGGAAAAGACGTATAAGGTCGGGGTGACACAAATTGTCGAGCATCCGTCACTTGATGCGGCGCGCAAAGGATTTGAGCAGGCGTTAAAGGACAAGGGGCTGTCCGTCGAGTATGACGTACAAATCGCCCAAGGAGACCAAAGCAACAACCAAACGATCGCCACGAACTTTGTCTCGGATGGCGTTGACTTGATTTTCGCCAACTCGACGCCAAGCGCGCAGGCGGCGCTCAACGCAACAAAAGACATTCCGATCGTGTTTACGTCAGTGACGGACCCGGTCGGCGCTCAGCTTGTCCAATCGATGGAACAGCCAGGCGGCAATGTGACAGGCACGACCGACACTCATCCGGAGGCGATTCCGAAAACGGTGCAGTTTATCGATAAGTACATCAGCGGCGGCCGTGTCGGCATGGTGTATAACGCCGGCGAACAAAATTCAGTCGCCCAAGTGGATCAAGTGAAAAAAGCGATGGAAGGAACCGATTTGAACATCGTTTCCGCATCGGTATCCACGTCGGCTGAAGTAAAACAGGCGGCTGAATCGCTCATCGGCAAAGTCGACTGTTTCTATATCATCACCGACAATACGGTTGTATCAGCGCTTGAGTCCGTTATTCAAGTGGCCAACGAACATGATATTCCCCTTTTCGTCGGCGAGCTTGACTCAGTGAAGCGCGGCGGGTTTGCGGCGTATGGGTTTGACTATTATGACATCGGTTATGAAGCAGGGGAAATGGCGGCGCAAATTTTGCAAGACGGCAAGAAGCCGTCCGATTTGCCGGTGCAATATCCGCAAAAATTGAAGCTTGTCATAAATAAAAAAGCGGCGCAAGAAATGGGAATCGAACTTAATCCGGAATGGGATTCGATCGCCGAATATATCGAATAAACGACTGTCCCTCCTTCCGCAAAGGGGGGATTTGTCGCCAAAAGGTGGGTGAGAACGGTGTGGACAGCGATGTTCAGTTCTGTGGAAGCGGGCTTGATTTATGCCATTATGGCGCTTGGCGTCTATTTGTCGTTTCGCATTTTAGATTTTCCTGATTTAACGGTTGACGGCAGCTTTGTCACCGGTGCATCCGTTGCCGCGGTGCTCATTTTTAATGGGGCGAATCCGTTTGCCGCGTCAGCTGCGGCGCTTTTGGCCGGCTTTGCGGCCGGAGCGTTGACCGGGCTGTTGCATACGAAGGGGAAGATCAACCCGCTTTTATCCGGTATTTTAATGATGATCGCCTTGTATTCGATCAATTTGCGCATTATGGGAAAATCGAACGTGCCGCTGTTGCAGCAGGAGACCATCATGACGAAAATCACGGCCGTCTGGCAACAAACCGGACTGGACGCGGTGCTCAATCAACTGTTTTCTTTTACGGGATTCATGCCGCGGACATGGGCCATTTTATGTTCGATGGCCGTGCTCGTATTGATTATCAAAGGAATTCTTGATTGGCTGATGAAAACAGAATTCGGAATCGCGCTGCGGGCGGCCGGCGACAACAAGCCGATGGTGGCAAGCTTTTCCGCCAACACGGATTGGCTTATCGTCTTTGGGCTTGGGTTGTCCAATGCGCTCGTTGCCTTTTCTGGGGCGCTCATCGCCCAGTATGGCGGGTTTAGCGACGTCGGTATGGGAATCGGGATGATTGTCATCGGTTTAGCTTCTGTGATCATTGGCGAAGCGTTGTTCGGCGCCCGTTCAGTCATACGCGCGACGTGGGCGGTCATCGGCGGCGCTATCGTTTACCGCCTCATTTTAGCGCTCGCCTTGCGTGTCGAGTTTTTGGAAACGGGCGATGTAAAATTAATTACCGCACTCATTGTCATATCAGCGCTCATCGTGCCTAACGTGTTGGCGGTACAAAAAGAAAAGCGGCGGAAAAAGCGGAAAGCACGGCAGTTGGAAAGGAGGGAGTCCGTTGCTGGAGCTGAAACGAATTACAAAAGTATTTAACGAGGGAACAGCTGACGAGAAAGCCGCTTTGCAAGGCATTGATTTAACGCTTTCGCCCGGTGATTTCGTCACCGTTATCGGCAGCAACGGCGCCGGAAAATCAACGCTGATGAACATCATCGCCGGGAGGCTGTCTCCCGACACAGGCGAGGTATGGATCAACGGCCGCAACGTGACCATGCTTAAAGAACATGCCCGTGCCCGCTACATCGGCCGCGTGTTTCAAGATCCGATGGCCGGTACCGCCCCCCATATGACGATTGAAGAAAATTTGGCGCTCGCTTACAACCGGACAAGGCGGCGCACATTGCGCCTTGGCGTGACACGAGAAAAGCGCGAGTGGTTTCGGGAAACGCTGCGCACGCTCCACTTAGGGTTGGAAGACCGGCTCACCGCCAAAGTCGGGCTCCTCTCCGGCGGAGAACGGCAAGCGCTCTCGCTGTTGATGGCGACATTCACAAAGCCGAATGTGCTTTTGCTTGACGAGCATACCGCCGCTCTCGACCCGGCGCGCGCCGAGCTTGTCACCGAATTGACGAAGCAAATCGTCGCTCAACATAGCTTGACGACGTTGATGGTGACGCACAATATGGAGCAGGCGATACGCCTTGGCAATCGGCTTATTATGATGGACGGCGGGCAAATTATTTTTGCCGCTGAAGGGGAGGAAAAAGAGAAATTGACGGTCGAGCGGTTGCTTGAAGAGTTTCAGCGCATTCGCGGCAGCCGGTTTGCGAGTGACCGCGCTGTGCTTAGTTCATAAAGTGAAACGAGGTGTCCGAAGCTTGCGGGCACCTCGTTTTCTGTACAGCGAAGCGGATCAAGTTGTTGGGCGCGGCTTGGTCGCTTTTTGGTAAGCGGCTTGCAGCGCTTTCGTTACGGCCCCCGGTTCGCCGCTACCGATTGCTGTCTCGTCAACTTGAACGATCGGGGTGACCGCGGAAGTGGTGCTCGTTAAAAACAGTTCATCCGCCTCGGCGAGGCTGCTGACTGAAAACGCCTTTTCGATGAAAGGAATGCCAAGTTCGGCGCAAAACTGTTGGACTTTTGTGCGGACGATGCCGTTTAAAATCCGTTCCGTCGCCGGGTGGGTGTATACGGTGTTGTGTTTGACAAGAAAAATGTTCGATGAACTGCCTTCGGTAACGACGCCATCGCGGTGAAAAATGGCTTCAAACGCTCCGCGTTCGACGGCTTCTTGTTTCGCGAGCACGTTTGGCAGCAAGTTTAAGCTTTTAATATAGCAGTACTCCCAGCGAACGTCTTTCGTTAAAGTGGCACGCACACCGTGCGTCATTTCGTCTGTTTTTCGCGCCATCGGTTGGATATAGGCGTACAAGTTCGGTCGGTTTTCGGCTGGGAACGCGTGGCTGCGCGGAAAGCTGCCCCGCGTCACTTGCAAATACAAAATGGCATCTTCGCGCACATCGTTCATGCGGCGAAGCTGTTCGAGCTGCTCGGACAGCTCTTCGGGAGCGAACGGGACGGACAGGCGAATGGCGGCTGCTGAACGGTACAGACGGTCGAGATGCTCTTGAAGCCAAACGTACGCTCCGCTGTATAGGCGAACTACCTCATAGACGCCATCGCCAAACTGCAAGCCGCGTTCTTCCATCGGATACGTCACTTGCTCATAGCGAAAAATGCCACGTTCGGTCAATACGTGCGGTTTTACTGACATAATAGTGCACTCCTTTTCAATTGCGCAAATAATGAACCAATTCGATTATATCATAGATTGATTTTCTCCCCTACTCCCGCTTTGTGCCAAAGCGGGAGCTTCCTAGAAGGCCGGGCATTGAAAAGGAGAGGCCGCTTTCACGGAGCAGTTTTTAAATTGAGAAGTTTTGCGCCGCTGTAACGTTATTCCTTTCCATCTCCTGCAAATTAAGCGAATCCGTTGTTTTCGCTAGCCTCCTAGTTAAGAGGATAAAAGAACTGACCTATGTTCGGGTTGCGAAATGACAGCGATTTTTAGACAATAAACATATCAAACTAGTGAAACGGGGGAATGGATAGATGGAAACAACATGGACGGCTGGTAAAATGGCGCCGTTTCGCCAAGGAGTGCAGGCGGGGGTGGCGATCGCCATCGGTTATATGCCGATCGCGCTGACATTTGGCCTGCTCGCTAAGACGACCGGGCTGACGCTTGCAGAAACGGTGCTGATGAGCGTCGTCGTTTTTGCCGGCGCCTCGCAATATATTGCGCTCAGCTTGCTTTCCGTCGGTACCGGTATATTTGAAATCATTTTAACGACATTTATTTTAAACATTCGCCATTTTTTAATGTCCGCTTCGCTCAACGAAAAAGCGGAGGCGGATGCGCTTTGGAAAAAGGCGCTGTATGCGTTTGGCATTACGGATGAAACGTTTTCCGTTGCGGCCATGAAAGAGGGGACGGTTAGCGCTTCGTATATGTTTGGGCTGATCATGATGGCGTACGGCAGCTGGGTCGTCAATTCCGGCATCGGTTATGCTGTCGGGGCAAGCTTGCCGGAAAGCTTACAAGAGAGCATGTCGGTCGCTTTGTACGCCATGTTTATCGGCTTGCTCGTCCCAGCGCTGAAAAAGCAGCGGAAAACGGTATGGCTGGCAGGGTTAGCTGCCGTGTTCAACTCGCTCGGCACGCTTGTCTTTCATCTGTCTAAAGGCTGGTCGATCGTGCTGGCGACGCTTCTTTCGGCAGTCGTCGTCCAGTGGCTGGCGAAGAAGGGGGAGAATGAGGATGAATAACGCGATCGTTTGGATGATTCTCGGCATGGGGATCGTCACGTATTTGCCGCGCATGTTGCCGCTCGTGCTGCTTGGGCGCGTCCAGCTGCCGCCGTTTTGGCAAGGGGTGCTGAAAAATGTGCCGTATGCTGCACTTGGCGCGCTGATTATCCCTGATATTTTTTTCATTCAAGACGACATTCTCTTTGGGGTGATCGGTTTTGCGGCGGCGGTGACTGCCGCCTGGCTCGGTGCGAATGTTATTGTTGTCGTGCTTGCTGCGGTTGTGGTGCTTAGTTGCTATTCGATGCTGATGTAAAAGGTTCGGCATTCAATGAAAAAAAGGGCAGACAATGCCCTCTTTTTTCTTTCCGCACGTTACACCTATTACCAAATCATCACGACAATTCATCCATAATCGTTTTGTACACTTCATCAACACGAAATCGTGACGCTCCCCCCATGTCGATCTGTTCGATGACCCGTCCGTCCCGATTGAGCAAGTAAGCGAGCGACGTATGCACAATCATGCCGTTTCCCGGGTCACGGTATTGGAAGTTGAAAGCGTCTGCCGTCGCTTTTGTCGCTACTTCGCTGCCGCGCAAAAACACCCATCCTTGCCCATCGCCAGTCACCCCAAACGTATTTGCGTATGTTTGCAGTTTTTCTTTCGTATCGCGCTCAGGGTCAATGGTGATTGTAACAAATTCTACATCGCGGCCGAATACTCCGGCTTTTTGCAATCGGTCACGCAATTTCGCCATCTGCATGGTCGTATTTGGACAAATATCCGGACAGTTCGTGTAAATGAACTCGACGAGCCGGACTTTTGGCGGCAAGCTGTCAAAAGAATAAGGGGCTCCCCATGCAGTCTCCATCGTCACGTCATCCGGCAGATGCATAGCGGACGGTTTATAGACGGCAAAGTAAAAGATGCCGGCACCGATGCCAGCGAGCACAAACGATGCGGCGATCATATACCATTTTTTCATCATCATCACTCCTCTACTATTGATCATACCAAAACGGCGGACAGAAAGAGTACTGTTTTTATGAACGTTATGCGTCTATTTTCCTAATTGAAGAAAATTTCAAAAAAGGGCTTGCATTTTTTTTTTTCTGTTATATAATAAAAAACGTAAATAAAGAAATGTAATATAACAATACAGATGGGGGAAGGAAAAATGGCGTCATTTACTGAACGTGTCCGACAATTAGAGGAAAGTTGGAAAAATGAGGAGCGTTGGAAAGGGATCGTTCGCCCGTACAGCGCCGAAGATGTCATTAAACTGCGCGGTTCGCTCGATATTGAGCATACGCTTGCTCGGCGCGGTGCTGAGAAGTTATGGCAGCTGTTAAATACGGAAGATTACGTCCATGCGCTCGGGGCGCTGACCGGAAATCAGGCGGTGCAGCAAGTGAAAGCCGGGCTGAAAGCCATTTACTTAAGCGGCTGGCAGGTGGCGGCCGACGCCAACCTCGCGGGGCATATGTATCCGGACCAAAGCTTGTATCCGTCCAATAGCGTTCCGCATGTTGTCAAACGAATTAATCAGGCGTTGCAGCGTGCAGATCAAATCCAACATTTGGAAGGAAGCGGCGATGTCGACTATTTTGTGCCGATCGTGGCTGACGCAGAGGCTGGATTCGGCGGCCAGCTGAACGTGTTTGAGCTCATGAAAGGAATGATCGAGGCCGGGGCGGCCGGTGTTCATTTTGAAGATCAGCTGTCGTCAGAGAAAAAATGCGGCCATTTAGGCGGGAAAGTGTTGTTGCCGACGCAAACGGCCGTGCGCAACTTAATCGCAGCGCGGCTTGCCGCTGACGTCATGGGTGTCCCGACTGTGCTCATCGCCCGCACCGATGCGAACGCCGCCGACTTGATCACAAGCGACATTGACCCGCGCGATCAACAGTTTATAACCGGCGAACGGACGACGGAAGGGTTTTATCGCACACGGGCAGGCCTTGACCAGGCGATTGCCCGCGGACTTGCCTACGCGCCGTATGCCGATCTCATTTGGTGCGAAACGAGCGAACCAAATTTGGAGGAAGCACGCCGATTCGCGGAAGCGATTCACGAGCGATTCCCTGGCAAGCTGCTGGCGTACAACTGCTCGCCGTCGTTTAACTGGAAGAAAAAATTGGATGATGAAACGATCGCCAAATTCCAACAAGAACTCGGCAAAATGGGGTACAAGTTCCAATTCGTCACTCTGGCCGGTTTCCATGCACTCAACTACAGCATGTTCGAGTTGGCGCGCGGCTATAAAGAGCGCGGCATGGCGGCGTATGCTGAACTGCAGCAGGCGGAATTTGCCGCTGAGAAGTACGGCTATACGGCAACGCGCCATCAGCGCGAAGTCGGTACCGGCTACTTCGATGAGGTCGCTCAAGTGATCTCTGGCGGTCAGTCGTCCACAGTCGCCTTAAAAGGGTCAACTGAAGAAGAACAGTTTACAACTGCTTAATGTGAATCAACAGCGGATCTAGATGAAAGCCCGGCCTCCCCGGGCTTTTTTTTTTTTGGATAAAAGGAAAAAGGTGGGGCATCCTATGGGGGAGGGAGGCGATGGGATGGAGAAGAAAAAAGGCGATCTGCCGGAATTAATGCCCGCTGAATTTCGCGTCAGTACAGATCTTCACTTTGAGCAATGGTGGATGAATGAGGAAACGTATGCGGGTGATTCGGTCGGCGAACATACCGCGCTTGAGCAGGCGAATGAATACTTGGCAGCCAAAGAAATCGGTCAAACATTTGAAAACGCATAACGGCACCCGTGACGATAGTCATGGGTTTTTTTTACGATAGAAAGCCATTAATCTTTTTCAAAATATAGAAAAATATAACTTCTGATGGTATGATAGGGGTAGTGAGCCAGTTGATAGGAAAGGGGATGAACCGATGAAAGTGAATGAGTTTATTGTGTTGGAACATTTCGTCGTGAGCCGTTATACAATGGCGATTCTCCCGTACCCGTTGAACAGTGACATCTATGCAAAAGTAGTGGAGGAAGATGGTGAATATATTGTCAAAAAAACGCCGACCGACATCATTAAACATAGCTGCGATTATTACGGCTGCAGCTTCCAAGGCAGAAAAGACGGAACAAAGGCATTGATCGGTATCACCCACAAGGCGCCGATTGCCATCGAACCGTCCAACGGAATTTACGTCTTCCCGACTTCTTCCCCGAGAGATTCCGGCTGCGTTTGGCTGTCCCATATGCACGTCTATCGGTATGAGCCCGCCAAATATGAGCGAACCATTGTTTATTTCCGTAACGGAAAAAACGTATTCCTCGATGTTTCCTATAAATCCTTTATCAATCAATTGTATCGAACAGCCCAACTGCGGACGAAACTGGCAGACCGAATGGAGGCAAGAGAACGCAAGCTGCAATACATATTCCGTATGCAGCAAGAAAAAGATGTGACAGAGCATTGATGATAAAAAATGGGTTTTCATAAACATGAGTTCAAATTGCACGGCCGGGCGTGTAAAATAAAAGTATAAACGGCATTTGAATGGAGAAAGATGCATGAATATGGAGACGCTCAAACAATGGTTCACGCTCGATAACGTGCTTTCCTTGCTCGAACATTACCGCTCATTTGGCGTGTTTCCCGGCATTGCCGCGACGCTGCTCGAGTCGTTTTTTCCGATCTTGCCGATGGTTGTGTTTGTGATGGCGAACGCCGCCGCGTTTGGATTGTGGAAAGGGTTTTTCATTTCTTGGCTTGGCGCTTCGCTCGGCTCGCTCATCGTATTTTGGCTGACACGGAGAATCGGCCAGCAGCGTTTTTTTCGTTTTGTCCGCCGCCACCCAAAAGTGCGCCGGTTCATGCATTGGATCGAACGGCATGGATTTGGTCCGCTATTTTTGCTTTATTGTTTCCCTTTCACTCCGTCAGCGCTTGTCAATATTGTCGCCGGGCTGTCCGGCATCAGCCGCCAACAGTTTGTGCTCGCGGTGTTGCTCGGAAAGATGATCATGATTTTTACGATCAGTTTTATCGGTTATGACATCGTGGCGCTCGTTCGTCAACCATTGCGGACAGCCGGCATTGCTGTGATCGTCTTGTTGCTTTGGTATGCAGGAAAACGGATAGAGGCGAGATTTTCGCTGACAGAAAAACAAAGCGGCAGGGAGGACGGAGAATGACAGAAGAAAACAAAAAGAAAAAACGAAGACACCGATGGCCATGGCTGGCCGCCGTTTGCTTGATTGCCGCACTCCGTTTTTTTGTTTTCAGCAACTATATGGTAGAGGGAAAATCGATGATGCCGACATTGCAAAGCGGCAATTTGCTGATTGTCAATAAGCTGCGCTATGAAATCGGACCGATACACCGATTCGACATTGTCGTTTTCCATGCCAATCAAAAGGAAGATTATGTAAAACGGGTCATCGGGCTGCCGGGAGACCGAATTGAATACAAAAACGATAGATTGTATATCAATGGACAAAAAGTCAACGAACCGTATTTACAGCCTTATAAGCAAAAATTGGTCAGCGGCAAGCTGACGGGTGATTTTACCCTTGAAGAGGTGACCGGGGAAAAACGGGTGCCGGCCGGCTGCATTTTCGTCCTCGGTGATAATCGGCTTGGCAGTTGGGACAGCCGCCATTTCGGTTTTGTTAAAATCAGCCAGGTCGTCGGCAAAGTCGACCTCCGTTATTGGCCATTTGGACAGTTTGCTTTCCGTTTTTAGAGCAGCGGCTTGCTTTGGCACAAAACATGGTGGTGTCGAAGTGCCGGCGAAAGGAAAGCTTTTTTCTTTGCCGAAATTTGTTGTCCGGCGCTCACGGTTTGAATTGCGGGGGAAAGAGAAGCAGCGTTCGAGGCTTTTTTGGGGCGATTGCTTTCGATAACCATTTTTGCCGGCTCGCTGCTGCAGAATGTGGGTGGGACGGATGCAACTCGTCAAACACGAACGTGTGTGCTAAAATGAAAGAAATATAAGGAAATGAATGGTGGTGATCGTTATGTCGCTGCGGTTTTTGCTCGGTCGGTCGGGAAGTGGAAAAACGGCTGTCTGTCTCGAGGAAATTCGCCGTCAGCTGCAAGAAGATCCAAAGGGGAGGACGATTGTCTACCTTGTCCCGGAACAAATGACATTTCAATGTGAATACGCGTTAATCCATACCGAGGGAGTAGAGGGGATGATCCGCGCTCAAGTGTTCAGCTTCCCCCGCCTCGCCTGGCGCGTGTTGCAAGAAACAGGAGGCATGAGCCGTTACTACGTCCATGACGTTGGCGTGCAAATGATGATTCGTAAAATTATTGAACAGCGCAAACAGGAGCTGAAGCTATTTGGACGTGCGGCGGACAAAAGTGGTTTTGTCGAACAAATGCATGAGATGATCGCTGAATGCAAGCGGTATTGCCTGGCGCCGGATGAACTCCGCCGCCACGCCGATATGCTCGAAAGCGGGTCAGGCCAACCGGGCCGCCGTTTGCTGGCCGATAAGTTAAGCGATGTGGCGCTCGTTTATGAGGAGTTGGAGCGGAGCCTTCTCGGCCATTATCTTGATTCGGAAGATTATTTGCGCCTGCTTGCCGAGCACATCCCCCGCTCCGGCTACTTGCATGGCGCCGACATTTATATTGACGGTTTTCATCATTTTTCCCCACAGGAATATATGGTCATTGAACAGCTTCTTCACCATTGCCGGCGCGTCACCGTTTGCTTGACGGCTGACCGCCCGTACGATGACGGGATGCCGGACGAGCTCAACCTCTTTTACTTGCCGGCGCAGACATACCGCCAGTTGCGCGAACTTGCTTTGGCTAACGATATTATGATCGAACCACCGGTCGTGCTTTCTGTCAACCGCCGCCATCAAGACGGGGCGCTCGTCCATCTTGAGGCGCAGTTTCACCGCCGCCCGCTGCCC
The DNA here is from genome assembly GCF_052220245.1 of Geobacillus sp. BK01. Lineage (NCBI taxonomy): Bacteria > Bacillati > Bacillota > Bacilli > Caryophanales > Anoxybacillaceae > Geobacillus > Geobacillus sp. BK01. The sequence continues at coordinate 218,305 of NZ_JBQPTH010000003.1, read as the reverse complement.
CCGTACGAAGCGGAGACCGACGCGATTCGCCTTTACGAAGCAGCCAACCGCCGCGCGGAAATCGAGGCGGTCGCTCGGGAAATCATCCGTCTCGTCCGCGACGAAGGGGCACGCTACCGCGACATTGCGCTCATCATCCGCCAGGCGGAGGCGTATCGCGATCTGGTGAAAACGGTGTTTTTTGACTTTGACATCCCGTATTTTGTGGATGAAAAAGAGCCGATGCACCATCACCCGCTCATGGAACTCGTGCGCGCTGCTTTGGAGACAGTGGTGACGCGTTGGCGCTATGAAGCGGTCTTTCGCGCCATAAAAACGGATTTGCTCTTTCCGGTTGATGGCGACTTGGCCGCGTGGCGCGAGGCGGCCGACAAGCTCGAAAACTACGTGCTCGCCTATGGGGTGAAAGGTGAAAAATGGACAAGCGGCGAGCGCTGGACATACCGCCGCTACCAGGCGCTCGACGGGCTGAACGTACCGCAGACGGATGAAGAGCGACAGCTTGAAGACAAGCTCAACGCATGGCGCGAGGCGCTGACGGCCCCGCTCCGCCGGTTTGAGCGTCGTCTGCAAAGGGCCGCTGACGGGCGCGATTTTTGCGCGGCTTTATATCTCTTTTTAGAAGAGTTGCAAATTCCAAAAAAACTAGAGCAAATGAGCGCGCAAGCGGAAGCGGATGGACGCCTCGTCGAAGCGCGCCAACACGAGCAGGCGTGGAACGCGGTCGTTGATTTGCTCGACCAATATGTCGAAATGCTTGGGACGGAATCACTGCCACTTCCTGAGTTTGCTAAAATTATTGAAGCTGGGCTCGACCGACTTGAATTTGCTCTTGTTCCGCCGGCGATCGACCAAGTGATCGTCGCTCAGCTCGACCGGTCGCGCCTGATTGGGATCAAATATGCGTTTATCATCGGGGCTAATGACGGCGTCATCCCGGCCAAGGCGAAGGAAGAGGGGCTCATGGCCGAGGTCGAGCGGGAGCAATTGCGCGAATTCGGCATGGCGCTTGCACCCGGAGGGAGGGAGCAGCTGTTTTACGATCCATTTTTTGTTTACTTAGCTCTGGCCTGTCCGAGCCGGCGTCTATACGTTACATATCCGCTCGCCGATGGCGAAGGGAAAGCGCTTATGCCGTCCCCGCTTATTAAACAGTTGGTTCAACTGTTTCCGCATCTGCCTGTTCATTTATGCGGCCATGATCCGTTCGATGCCCCGGAGGAGAAACCGGAGGCGTTTGTCACTGCGCCGCGGGCGACACAGACGTATCTCATCAGCCAGCTGCGGGCATGGAAACGAAATTACGGTATTGCTCCGCTTTGGTGGGATGTGTATAACGTGCTGATCAACCATCCGGAATGGAAGGCGCGAGTGCAGCAGGCGGTGTCGGCGCTGTTTTATACGAATCAGGCGCCAACGCTCAAAAGACAATGGAGCCGGCGGCTGTACGGAAAGAAAATTCAGGCGAGCGTCTCGCGCATGGAACAGTTCCAAAAATGCCCGTACGCTCATTTCGTTTCACACGGTCTGCGCCTGAAAGAGAGGAATGTCTTCCGCCTTGAGGCACCGGATGTCGGGCAACTGTTTCATGCCGCCATCAAGCAAATTGCCGACCGAGTGCGCGAACGGCACCTCGACTGGAAAGAGCTATCAAGATTGGAATGTGAGCGGCTGTCGGCCGAAGCGGTCGAACGAATTGCCCCGCTCATTCAGCAGCAAGTGCTATCGAGTTCTAATCGCTATGAATATATGAAACGGAAATTAAAAAAGGTCGTCGCCCGCACGACGCAAGTGTTGAGCGAACATGCGCGGGCGAGCGGTTTTGCCCCGATCGGGTTCGAGTTGTCATTTGGGCCGGGCGGTGACTTGCCGCCGCTTCGCTTCCAGCTTCGTGACGGAACGGTAATGGAGCTCGTTGGGCGGATCGACCGCGTTGATAAGGCGGAAAGCAGCCAAGGGGTGCTCCTGCGCATCATCGATTACAAATCGAGCGCCAAAACGCTTGATTTGACAGAAGTGTATTACGGTTTAGCGCTGCAAATGTTCACGTATTTGGATATTGTACTAACGTATGCCGAACAGCTCGTCGGCCAGTCGGCTCTGCCAGCGGGGGTGCTTTATTTCCACATCCACAACCCGATTATTCAAGCGAAGCGATGGCTTGACGACGAAATAGAAAGGACAAGAATCCTGCTTGAGCCGTTCCGGATGCGCGGATTGCTGCTCGCTGACGCCGAGGCCATCCGGCTGATGGATAACCAAACAGAAAATGGGCAATGGTCGTTCATTGTCCCTGCCCAGCTGACGAGAACCGGGGCGATTCACGCGCGTTCTTCAGTGGCGAGCGCATCCGACTTTGCCGCGTTGCGCCGGCACGTTCGCCGCTTGTTTGTTGATATTGGCGAACAAATTGCCGATGGCGACATCTCGATCGCCCCGTACAAGCTAAAAAACAAAACAGCGTGCGAGTTTTGCGCCTTTAAACCGGTATGTCAATTCGATGAATCGTTATCGGGCAACGGGTATCGGAAATTGGCTCCGCAGACGAAGGATGCGGTGATCGAAACATTAACGGAAAGGGAGGAAGGGTCATGAACGTCACGTTTCGCCCGAAGCCAGCCGGAAGCCGGTGGACGGATGAACAATGGAAGGCGATCGCGGCCGGCGGCCGGGATATTCTCGTCGCCGCGGCGGCGGGATCCGGAAAAACAGCCGTTCTTGTCGAGCGAATTATTCAAAAAGTGACGGCGGAAGAAGGGGCAGTTGATATTGACCGGCTGCTTGTCGTCACGTTTACGAATGCGGCAGCGGCCGAGATGAGAGCGAGAATTGGCGAAGCGCTCGAACGAGAGCTCGCCAAGCGCCCGCATTCACTCCATTTGCGGCGTCAACTCAGCTTGCTCAACCGCGCCCCGATTTCAACGCTCCATTCTTTCTGTTTGGATGTGATCCGCAAATATTATTATTTGCTCGATTTGGATCCGTCGTTTCGCATTGCCGATGAGACGGAAATCGAGCTGTTGAAAGAAGACGTCCTTGAAGAACTGCTAGAGGAAGAATACGGAAAAGCGGACAATGAACGCTTTTTTGCCGTTGTCGACGCCTATACCGGTGACCGCAGTGACGCGGAGCTGCAGGAGATGATATTCGCGCTTTACGAATTTTCCCGTTCTCATCCGACGCCGGATGAATGGTTGGCCGGTTTAGTATCGATGTATGATGTCGACGAACAAACGCCGGTGAAGACGCTGGCGCCGGCGCGCTATATCGCTCAGCACGCAACGATGGAACTGGCGGCGGCCAGACGGTTCCTTCGCTTGGCTTTGACGCTTGCTGGGAAGGAAAGGGGTCCGAAGCCGTACGTAAAGCGGCTGCACGAAGATATGGACTTGATCGCTGATTTGGAGAGAAGGCTGTCCGGGTCGTGGGATGAGTTGTATCATGCGCTGCAGTCGCTCTCGTTCGGTCGGCTTCCGGCCTGCCGCGGCGATGGGTTTGACGCACAACTCATCGATGAGGCGAAAGCGCTGCGCGATCAGGCGAAAAAGAAAATTGAGGCATTGCGTGAAGATGTGTTTTCGCTCCGTCCGTCTGCTTGGCTTCGCCATATGCGCGAGATGAAGCCGGTCGTCGAAACGATCGTCGCCCTCGTCCGCCGCTTTTCCGCCATGTTTGAAACGGCGAAACGGGAAAAGGGGATTGTCGATTTTTCCGACTTGGAACATTATTGTTTGCGCATTTTGCGTCGGCGCGATCCGGAAACAGGCGAATGGCAGCCGTCAGCCGCCGCTTTGGAGTACCAAGGGCAGTTCGATGAAGTGCTCGTCGATGAGTATCAAGATACCAACCTTGTCCAGGAAACGATTTTGCAGCTCGTCAAAAAAGGAAATGAGCGAACAGGCAACTTGTTTATGGTCGGCGATGTCAAACAATCGATTTACCGGTTCCGACTCGCCGAGCCGATGCTGTTTCTCGATAAGTATAAGCGGTTCACTGCCGATGGGGAAGCCGGGGGAATGAAAATCGACTTGGCGAACAATTTCCGCAGCCGCGCCGAAGTGCTTGATGGGACAAACTTCTTATTCGCTCAAATTATGGGTGAAGCCGTCGGGGAGATGACGTACGATGAAGCGGCCCAACTAAAGTACGGAGCCGATTATCCAAGCGGGCCGGATGCCGTTCCGGAAGTGATGATCATCGACCGGCAATGTTCGGCGGAAGAAGATGAAGAAGAAGCGGCCGAACTTGAGGCGGCCGAGTTGGAGGCGCGCCTGATGGCGGAAAAAATTAAAGAGCTTGTTTCGCGCCCGTTTTATGTGTATGACCGTTCGAGCGGGCAACCGCGGCGCGCTATGTATCGTGACATCGTCGTGCTTGTCCGTTCGATGACGAATGCGCCGCAAATGATTGAGCAGTTGCAGGCGCATGGCATTCCAGCCGCCGCTGATTTATCATCCGGCTATTTCCAGGCGACAGAAATTTCGGTGATGCTGTCGCTGTTGAAAGTGATCGACAATCCCCACCAAGATATTCCGCTGGCTGCCGTGCTCCGCTCACCGCTATTCCGTTTTGATGAAAACGAGCTCGCTATGATCCGTCTCAGCGACCCGAAGGGCACGTTTTTCGAGGCGCTGCAATCGTTTCGCCAAAAGCCGGCGGAAACGGAAGAGGAAGAGAAGGCCAAGAAAAAAGCGACTGCCTTTTTCAAGCAGTTGGAAGTGTGGCGCACGATGGCGCGCCGCGGTTCATTAGCGGATCTGATTTGGCAGCTATATCGCGACACGCAGTTTTATGATTTTGTCGGTGCGTTGCCGGGCGGAAAGCAGCGGCAAGCCAATTTGCGCGCCTTGTATGACCGCGCCCGGCAATACGAATCGACGTCATTCCGCGGGCTGTTCCGCTTTCTCCGCTTCATTGAGCGGCTGCAGGAGCGCGGCGACGACTTAGGGGCGGCCCGCCCGCTCAGCGAGCAGGAAGATGTTGTGCGCATCATGACAATCCATAGCAGCAAAGGGCTCGAGTTTCCGATCGTTTTTCTTGCCGGGCTCGCCCGCCCGTTTTATACGCGCGATTTGCGTCATCCGTATTTGCTTGATAAAGAGCTCGGCTTTGCCGCCCGATTTGTCCATCCGCAGCTGCGCATCAGCTATCCGACCATGCCGCTGCTGGCCATTCAAGTAAAGAAGCGGCTCGAGCTGCTCGCCGAGGAAATGCGCATTTTGTACGTCGCGCTTACAAGGGCGAAAGAGAAACTGTACTTGCTTGCCTCAGTCAACGATGTAAACAAGGAGATTGAAAAATGGAAAGGAGTGGCTGCTGAAAGCGGTTGGCTTCTTCCTGACGATGTGCGAGCGTCGGCCCGCTCATACTTGGATTGGATCGGACGGGCGCTCATCCGTCATCGTGACGCGCGCGCCCTTGCGGCGGTTGAGGCGGAGGAAGAAATTTCCTCTCACCCGTCCGTGTGGCGTCTTGCCATCGTGTCGGCGGCCAAGCTGCGCAGTGGTGAAACGCCAGCTGACCAAAAGGATGGCGGTACGCTTGCTGCGCTTGAACAAGGCCGTCCCGTTCCAATCGGAGGGGAATGGGAGGAGGAAGCAAGGCGTCGCCTGTTGTGGCGGTATCGTTACGGGAAGGAGACGGCCGTGCGCGCCAAACAGTCAGTTTCGGAACTGAAAGAACAGCGTGCGCTGTTTGGTGAGCAGGCGGACGAATGGATGCCGCGCAAGGGAACAGCGCCGCTGTTTTCCCGGCCGCGCTTTATGCAGAAAAAAACGTTGACGCCAGCCGAAAAAGGGACTGCGCTTCATATCGTCATGCGCCATCTCGATTTGCAGGCACCGATAGACGAATCATCGATTCGCCGTCAGATCATGCGGCTTGTGGAGAAAGAATTGTTGTCGGCTGAGCAAGCTGAAGCGGTCGATGCCGCTATGATCGTCGCCTTTTTCGCTACGGATATCGGCCGCCGCCTTTGCGCCGCCCGTGAAATATACCGCGAGGTGCCGTTCAGCTTGGGGCTTCCGGCTGACGAACTTTACGGCGGTGAGGAGATGGAGAGCGGCCGCCGCCTGCTCGTGCAAGGGGTCATTGATTGCGTATTTGCGGATGAGCGTGGGTATGTGATGATCGACTATAAGACGGACGAGGTGACAGGGCGTTTTGCCGGCCAAAAAGAGGAGGCCGCCCGCTTTTTGCTTGGTCGTTACGGGGCGCAAATGCGCTTATACCGACGGGCTATTGAACAAATTTGGCACGTGCCGGTGGCGGAATGTTACCTATATTCGTTTGACGGCGAATATTTTCTAGCCGTCGAGTGAAGTAAAGGGGGAGAGACGATGCGCATTTTGCATACGGCGGACTGGCATCTCGGGCGGACGCTCGAGGGCCGAAGCCGGCTGACCGAGCAGGAGGCGTTTCTCGACGAGCTCGTCGAGATCGTCGAGAAAGAACGAATTGATGTCATCTTAATGGCCGGCGATGTGTTCGATTCCGTCAATCCGCCGGCGGCAGCGGAACAATTGTTTTACGAAAGTTTAGCACGCCTGTCCAACAAGGGCCGCCGGCCGGTTGCTGTCATCAGCGGCAATCATGATCATCCGGACCGCATCAGCGCCGCCCGGACGTTGCTTTCCGATTATCATATTTATCTTTTCGGCCGCCCGGAGTCTTCCGTTTACCGGATCGACATCCCGACATGCGGGGAAACGATGATGCTTGCTCCGCTGGCCTATCCGTCTGAATCGCGCCTTGCCGAGCTGCTGTCGTCTGACCATCAGGAAGCAGCGCTGCGCGACCGGTACGATGACCGCATCCGTGCGTTATTAGCAACGATGGCCTCCTCATTCACCGAGGAGACGGTTAATGTGGTGATGAGCCATCTTTACGTCGCCGGCGGCCATACGTCTGATTCCGAGCGACCGATTGAAGTGGGCGGCGCCTATACAGTGGCGGCAACGAGTTTGCCGAAGGCCGCTCAGTATGTGGCGCTTGGTCATCTCCATCGGCCGCAACATATTAAGCGGGCAGAGACAACAGCACGCTATTCTGGTTCGCCGCTTGCTTACAGTTTCTCCGAGGCTGGGCATGCCAAATCTGTCACGGTTATTGATGTCCACCCAGGTGGCGCGGCCAATGTGTCGGAAATTCCGCTTGCCGCCGGAAAGCCGCTCGTTCGCTGGAAGGCGACAGAAGGAATTGCGCAGGTGTACCGCTGGTGTGAGGAAGGGAAAGATCAGTCATGCTGGGTTGACTTGGAGCTTCATGTGACCGAATCATTGACCATGGAAGACATTTACCGGCTGCGCAAGCTTCATCCCGGTTTTGTCCACATCCGTCCCGTGTTTCCGCAGCGGGCGGAAGAGGCGGCTGACATGAGCCGTGAAGCGCTCTCGCTTGAGGAGATGTTCTGCCGTTTTTATAAACGGCAAACCGGGGGACAGGCGCCGGATGAAGAGCTCGTTCGCCTCTTTTTAGAGTTGACGTCGGAAGAGGAGAAGGAGGAGGGAGACGAGTGAAGCCGATTTCATTGACGATTGCCGGGCTTCATAGCTTCCGCGAAAGGCAGACGATCGATTTTACGCTGCTGTGCGATGGCGGTGTGTTTGGCATTTTCGGGCCGACCGGGAGCGGCAAGTCAACGATTTTGGACGCCATTACGTTGGCGTTGTTCGGCAGTGTTGGGCGGGCGGCTAACCGTACCCAGGCAATCATCAATCATGCCGAACAAGAGTTGTTCGTCTCGTTTACGTTTGAGTTGGAAAATGCGTTGGGGGCGAAACGGTACACGGTGGAGCGCAGCTTGAAAAAGGTGGACGAATGGCGGACGCGCAGCGCTGTCTGCCGGTTGATCGAACATCAAGCGGAGCCGGTCGTGCTCGCGGATAAGCTGTCCGATGTAGACAAGGCGATCGGTCAACTGCTTGGTTTGACGATGGAAGATTTCACCCGGGCTGTCGTCTTGCCGCAAGGGAAATTTGCCGAATTTTTATTGCTTAAAGGGGCCGAGCGGCGGCAAATGCTGCAGCGCCTGTTCCATCTTGAGCGGTACGGTGATCAGCTGAATAAAAAGCTGAAAGACCGCCTTGCCGCTGCTGAGCAAGAAGAAGAAAAAATCGAGGCGGAAAAGGCAGGGCTTGGTGACGCCTCGAAAACAGCGCTTGAGCAGGCGGAAGCCGAGGAGCGGGAATTGGTTGCCTTGCTGGCCAAGCGAAAAAAAGAGTTCGAGGAAGTCGAAAAAAATGTCGAACGAACGAAACAGCTTTGGGCGTGGCAGCAAGAAAAAGAGACGGTCGAGAGAGAACTGGCCGAACTGCGCCGGCATGAGCCGGACATCCGCAGGCTCGAAGTAAAAAAAGAGCGCGCCGAGCAGGCTGAGCGCATTTGGCCATATTGGGAACAGTACGAACAGACGCGATGCTCGCAAGCAGCGGCGCTCAAGCGGTACGAACAGCTCGCCCGTGATCTCGAGGCGGCCAAGGCCGGCTACGGGGAAGCGGTGCGCCGATACGAACAGGCGCGGCAGGAAAAAGCGAGGCGCGAACCGGAGCTGTTGGCGCAAACGGAACGGCTGCGCCAGGCGGAACAGCTCGAGCGGCAAATGGAGGCGCTCACACATGAGCTTGCCGCCCTCCATGAGGAGCGAAACCGCTTGGCCGTCCGAGAGAAGGCGGCGCAACGCCAGCTTGAAGAAGCGTCTGTCTGGTACGAACGCGGCATGAAGCGGCAACAGGAGTTAAAAGAAGAACTGCAACGCTATATGGAGGCGCTAGCCGGCAAAGACGAAGTAGAGCGGGCGCATGAAGGGAAGCGGCAAATCGAGCAAGCGGCATCCGCCCTCGCCCGTGTTGATGCACAACTCCGGCAAAAAGAAGCTGTTTGGCGCCAGGCGGAAGAGGAACGGACAAAGCGGGAGCGCCAGGCGGCCGCTGCCAGCGCCCGGCTTCATCAACTGTTTCAGCTTGTCGAGAAAACCTATCATTCCGTCTGTGAGCGACAGCAAGACATCGAAAAACAGCTGCATGCACTGCAACAGGATATGGAGGCGGAACGAAAGCGGATTGAGGAAGCGCGGACGGCGGAACTGGCGGCCGTGCTCGCTGAACGACTTCGTGCCGGTGAGCCGTGCCCGGTGTGTGGATCGCGCGAACATCCGCACCCGGCAACCGCGCTGCATTTTTCCGGCCACGGGCGGCTGACTAGGCTCGAGCAGGAGCGGCGGCGGTGCGACCAAGACTTGCAGACTGTGTTTTCGTTAAAGGCGCAGCTTGAGCAGCTCGCAGGGCTGGCCGCCGGTCATGGGACGCCTCCTCTCTTTGCCGCCGGCCGCCCGACAGAAGAGGTGAACGATGTTGCTGTTGAAGTGCGGGCGCTTGAGCAAGATGTTATTGGACTAAAAGAATCTGTTTACCGGGCGCTCGCGCAATGGAACGAAGCGGAAGCAGCGCGGCGTGAAGCGGAAAACGCATGCCGGTGGGCGGCAGATGACATGGGAGCGTTGCAGGCTGAGAGACAGCGGCTTAACGAAGAGAGGCAGCAGCTTGAACAGCAGTGGCAACAGGCTTACCCTTCTTTTTTGCTTGAGACGATTGACGCCGCGTACGAGCAGCTGCGTGAACAAGAGAAAAAGTGGCGTGACGTGCAAAAACGGCTTGAGGATAGCGTGCCGTTTTTAGAAGAAAAACAGCGGGCAAAAGAGCAAGCGTCCGAAGAACAACGCCGGATTGAGACGGAACGGGTGCGCCTTGACTCGCTCATTACCGCCAAACAGCAACTGTGGGAAGAGTATGAACGACAGCGGCGCGAGAAAGCCGGCCCCAGCCCGGCGGCTGCGCAACTTCGGGAAGTGGAAGCCGAATGGCGACGGCTGCAAAGCGGTGAGCAGCGGGCGTACGATGAATGGCAACGCGTCCAAAAACAGTATCAAACGTTGGAAAGTGAGACAAAGGCGGCCGAGCAGGCGTGCGAAGAAGGGGCCCGTCGCGAAGAAGAGGCGCTCGCCCGTTGGCGCCGCGCCCTTGCCGACACCACGTTTGCCGATGCCGAAGAAGTTGGACGGGCGAAAGCGACAAAAGAGCAATGCCGTGAGTGGGACGAAACCATCCGCCGTTATTGGCGTCAAGTTGAGCAGGCGGAGCACCGTCGGGATCAACTTACGGATGCCCTCGGCGAGGCGGCGGTGAGCGCTGAACAATGGGACATGCTGCAGCGCGTGTACGCTGAGCTAAAAGCGCAAATGGAAACGATGACGCAACAACTTGGGGCCATTCAAGGCAAAGTGGCGGAGCTGAGAAAAAAACATGCCCGTTTTGTTGAACTCGAGGCGAAGCGGGAGCAACTCAGCCGCCAGATCGAACGGTATAAGCAACTGCAGACGTTGCTTCGCGGCAACAGTTTTGTCGAATTTATGGCCGAAGAGCAACTCGACCAAGTGACGGCCATAGCCGCCGAGTGGTTGCAACAGTTAACGCGGCAACGTTACTCGCTTGAGCTTGATTCACAAGGGGGATTTCTCATCCGCGATGATGCTAACGGCGGCGTCAGACGGCCGGTGGCGACGCTCTCGGGAGGGGAAACGTTTTTGACCTCACTGTCATTGGCGCTGGCGCTGTCGGCGCAAATTCAGCTGCGCGGCGAATATCCGCTTCGGTTTTTCTTTTTGGACGAGGGCTTTGGCACGCTTGATGCCGAACTGCTTGATACAGTCATTTCCGCTTTGGAAAAGTTGCATACACAGCGGTTGGCGGTTGGCGTCATTAGCCATGTTCAAGAAATTCGCACTCGTCTGCCGCGGCGGCTTATCGTTGAGCCGGCTGAGCCATCCGGCCGCGGCACGCGCATCCGGCTGGAAACGATGTAAAGAACGACCTATCCAATGAACAGAACGGATGGGAAAGAAACTAGGGGGCAAGCCGCCCCCTAAGTTGTTTCCGGCGATGTTCAGTTGTTGGCGGCAACATTTTGGTCAAACACATCTGGATCAAACGCGTTCGTAAAGCTAATGGCGTTGTTCGTCATGATAAAGTCGCCGGTATTAAAGCCGCCGGACCCGGCCTGTGTTTTGGTGGCGACTTTCGGAGCGATGTACAGACAGTCGCCCATTTGGACGACGGCGCCGCTTCCGACGTTATTGATTTTAATCGGGCCGACGAACGAAGGCATTACGAATCCCCCCTCCCCGTTGGCGTTCCCGGTGCAGGGCCGGCCAGCTGGCGGATATGTTTTATTCGTGCTTCGGTTTCGGCGATCGAGGTGGAGCCAATGTGGACAACGGCTGACGAAGAAATCCCGAGCACGCGGACCGACCGGACCGAAATGACCGGATTCTGGTGAAGCGTCCGCCGGGAAGCGACTGGCGGCGGGGAAGACCAACGCGGAATTGGTTTTGCAAAAACAGGGAATATACGTTCTCCTTCTGAGCCAAAAAACAGCTCATATTGCCGTTGGACGGCCAAGGCGCGCGTGCGTGCGGAAATCCGTTCAGAATCACCGATTTGCAGCACGGAACTAATAATCAGTGTTTCAGCATGGAGCGACTGAACGATCGATGTCCGTTTCACGATGCTCCCCCTCGAGCCGGCACGAGCGGGACAAACGGGCCGATGATGAGCGATTCCGGTGGTGTGTCAAATGCCGATGATAAGTTGATCACATCAGCGTCGCCGATTAAAAACAGCGCTGCGCTGGCGACGGCTGTCAAGCGGATGTCACCGACGTGCACATCGCGGTTGATGACCGTGTAATTCACGTTGATTCCTCCCCTGAAGGCAAATGTTTGAGAAACGCATCAAGCGATTGTTCGATATCGGCTTTCACTTTTTGAAAAATTTCATTTTCGACCGCCTCATCGCGATCGCCCGGGGGAACGTAGCCTTGGTTTGCTTTCTCTTGCAAATAAAAGCGGATGCGTTCATCCGTCTGTCGGGCGATATCTTGCAAAATAAACTGCCGGTACGTCGCATCGAGGCGGCGGTTGTATCGCTGTTCAAGCTGTTTCAATGTCTCCGCCGCCTCGCTGCTCAAGTAGGCGGCCACTTTTTCTTGAATCGGGCGCATCAGCACCGGTTCGGGCTTTGGAATGACGGTTTTCACCGGTTCGACGGCAAAATCTTCAATCGTTCCCCCGGCCCCAGGGGGGGCAAGCCCGATGTTTAGCGTCCCTTCAAGCGTTTCGACTTTGAGCTGGTCGAATTTATATTCAATCCGTTCGATCGTTGTGCGCGGCTGGGATTCTAGCTCCTGCAGCCGGGCTTCGAGAACGGAAAGGCGGCGTTCGAGCGTTCGTATTTTGTTCGTTTGCCATAATATATAGCGGTGCAGTTGGACGAAATAGTCGTACATACTCATCGTGCACCATCATCCTCTCTACATTCCCCTCTTACTTCAATATATGGACGGCCCGTGGTCCTCATCACTCTTTTTCGCCGCATTTAGCGGGTGGCCGAATGGAGAGGGACGAGAGGAGCGGACGGCTGGGCGGCGGCGCCAAGCGGCACGGTCGCTTGCGGAGCCGAGCCGGTGAAACCGCCGGTGTTGGCGAGTGTTGACAACGCCTGGATGCTGCCGGCGCTGCCGATTTGCAAAACGGATGAATTGGTCACGGAGCCAATCCGCAACTGATGGATGCAAATGCTTTGGCTAATATAAAAGTTCAACCTCCTTCTCCTCCTTATACATTTCCGACGACATTTTCATCGGCAATATCAGCGTCATTCGTATTCGTATTGTTGTAATAGTTATAAACATGAAGTCCGTCGCCAGTATTAAACGACCCGGCGCCAGCGAACGTTTTTGTCACGCTTTGCGGGGAAATCGCAAATACATCGCCAATATGGAACACGCCGCTGCTCCCGACGCTGTTCAGTTTCACGATTCCGACAAAAGCCGGCATGGGGCATGCTCCTTTCCTAGCTTCGTAGTTAATGCCAGTGTATGGGCACAAAACGGAAAACGTTCGCTCTAATTGTTCGCGGCATTATTCGAATCCAACATGTCTGGATCGCCTGTGTTCGTAAAGCTGACGAACGTATTCGTCTGCAAGAAATCCCCGTTGTTGCTGCCGCCTGAACCGGTATGCGATTTGGCTGTGCTCTTTGGTGCGATTTGCAAGACATCGCCAAAATTGACGGTTCCATCTCCACTCACATGGGTAATTTTAATCGGACCGCTAATAAATGAAGGCATAAGGCCTCCTCCTTCCCTTTGCATCGCTAATTGTATTGTATGAAGGGGAAGAAAAATCGGTTCAATGCGGGGCGGATGTCCAAGTGGCAGGCGGTTTGGCGGCATATGATAAAAAAGAAATGGTCAGAAAGGAAGGAAAAGGAATGCCAGCGATCGTCATCGGCGGGATTAAAGTGACGAACGTGAGCGGCAACGGCACGGTGAACATGGGCGATGTGCTGCAAATTGCCCCAAAAAGTACTTCAAAGACGAATTCAGGCGCCGGCGGCGGCAATACAGGCGATTTTTTACAGACGAATACGTTTTGCAGCGTCACAAATACAGTGGACCCGGATGTCTCCGATGCTGGGGCGAAAGGGAACAACTAGACGATCGACAATTGAAAAGATCGTCTTTTTCTTTTGTTCATGATCCTATATAATGTAATTGTGAATTTTCGAAAATATACGATCGGGGGATAGGAATGATGAACGTACCGCTTGTGCTTACCCATTTTTTAGACCGCGCTGTGGCTCTGTACGGGAACAAGCCGGCGATGATTTGTTCAGGACGGACAGTGACGTATCGGCAGCTTGGCGAGCGGGTGCGAAGGCTTGCCAATGGGCTGCGGGAGCTCGGTGTCCGCAAAGGAGATCGTGTGGCGTACTTAGCCCCAAATACGCTTGAAATGCTTGAAGGGTTTTATGGCATATTTGAGATAGGGGCAGTGATGGTGCCGCTCAATACGCGTTTGAAGCCGAACGATTACGTCTTCATTTTGAATCATAGCGAGAGCAAAGTATTGTTCGTTGACGAGGAGTTGTATGGCTTGATTGCGCCGGTGAAAGACAAGCTCGAAACGGTGCAGAAGATCATCGTTCATCATAAAACAGATGCGGCGCTTGATGAAACCGCTTACGACGAATGGCTTGCCGCCCAGAAGGATGCGCCTGTTCCGCGCCCGTCAATCGATGAAAATGATGTGTGCAGCCTGCTGTACACGAGCGGAACGACGGGCAATCCGAAAGGGGTGATGTTGACGCATCGAAACAACTACTTGCATGCGCTCGTGACGATGCATCATTTGCGTGTATCTGACCGTGATACGTACTTGCATGTGCTGCCGATGTTTCACGTCAACGGCTGGGGTTCGCCGTTTTATTACACCGCCAACGGCGCGACGCAAATCGGGCTGCGCAAAGTCGATCCGAACATCATTTTTGAACTTGTTAAGGAACATCGTGTGACGGTCATGCATATGGCGCCGACTGTGCTCAACATGCTGCTGCAATATTACGAGCAACATAAGCCGGACGTTCCGGAACATGTGCGGGTTGTCATCGCCGGTTCCGCGCCGCCGCCTGCGTTTGTTGCGCGCGTCGAAGAAAAGCTCGGTTGGGAGTTCATCCAAGTATACGGCATGACTGAATCGTCTCCGCTCAGCACGATTTCGCTCATCCGTCCGCAGCTTGACGGGCTGCCTGCCGAACAAAAGCAGCGGTTCAAGGCAAAGGCGGGCTATCCGATGATCGGCTGTGAGGTGAAGGTAGTGAATGACGATGGCGAGGAAGTGCCGGCGGACGGCCGAACGATTGGCGAAGTGATCGTCCGTAGCCACGGCGTCATGAAAGGGTATTGGAAAAACGACGAGGCGACGGCCGCGACGATCCGTGACGGCTGGCTATACACGGGCGATATGGCGACAGTCGATGAATACGGGCATATTGATATTGTCGACCGGAAAAAGGATATTATTATTAGCGGAGGGGAAAACATTTCCTCGATTGAAGTCGAAGGAGCGCTTTATGACCATCCAGCCGTCCTTGAAGCGGCGGTCATTGCCGTGCCGCATGAAAAATGGGGCGAAACGCCGCATGCGTTTGTCGTCGTCCGTCCGGGGCACCATGTGACGGAGGAAGAACTGATCGCCTTCTCACGGGAAAAACTAGCCCATTTCAAAGCCATTACAGGCGTCACGTTTGTTGATGAACTGCCGAAGACCGCCTCAGGAAAAATTCAAAAAGTGCACTTGCGCCGCCAATATTGGGATGCGGCAGGAAAAACAGGGCGTTACGTGAACTGACAAGCGGTTGGCCAGCGGCGGACAGGGCGGGCGGATGAACGGTAGGGCGGGCCGACTTTTTTAACGGCTTTCCGGAAGAAGTCTCCCATCCTCAAGGAATGTGAAGGGCGCAGCCCAATGAGTAGGTGGGAGATGAATGTCGGTTGGCTTTAGCAAAAAAGAAGGAAGGAGACAGTTAGGCGTATCCTAACATCTACCCGAACCGTGGGGCACACGGGGGGATCGCTCGGTCAACTTCCCATCATGAGGTGGGATTACCCGAGAAATCCCCATCGCTAAGCGAAGCGTAGGTGGTGGGAGTATGTTACAGATGACGCAACAGAAAGAAGGGAGAACATGACGCCGCCTTGCTCGGCAGAACGAATCGCGGCCGTAGACGTCTTGCGCGGGTTCGCCCTGTTTGGTATTTTGCTTGTCAATATGCGCTATTTTTCAGCGCCGATGCTATATAGGGAAGACGTCGGCGGCAGCACCTTCAATCGCGCGGTTGCTGCCGCCATCGATCTTTTGTTTGAAGCAAGCGCCTATCCGCTGTTTGCCTTTTTATTCGGATTTGGCACGGTCGTGCTTTACGGCCGGCTGCGCCAACGGGGGGAACAGCCAATTCCGATTTTGCTGCGCCGTTTCCTTCTTTTGTTGGCGGGTGGTGTTATGCATGCGTTTGGGTTATGGTTTGGCGATATTTTAATTCCGTATGCGCTGGCTGGGCTTATTTTGCTTTTGTTTATGGACGCCCCGATGCGCTGGTGGCGGACGGCGGCGTTAGCCGGCTTTTTCCTTTTTCATAGCCTTGTGGCATTGTTGCTCGCCTTAAGTATGTCCGCCGGAGGGACGGGGACAGCTGATGGCCAAGAGGCAGAGGCCGCCGCTGCTCTTCGTCATTATCAAAGTGGAACGTTCCGCGACGTGTTTTGGCAGCGATGGCACGATTGGATTTCTATAAACGGTGATGGCGGTTTGCTGTTCACGGTGCTGACCGTGTTGCCGTTTTGCCTGCTCGGCGGATACGCCGCCAAGCAACGCTGGATCGAAGCCGGACAGCGTGCCGCCGCTAGACTTCGCTGGTTGATGGGAGGAGCGCTATGTTTTGGGCTCGTGCTAAAAACCATTCCGTATTGGGCCGGAGCGAATAGCTTGACACGGTATATCCAAGACAACGTTGGCGGTCCCGCCCTAGCTGTATTTTATGCCGCTGCTGCCGTATTCGTTTGCGGGAAAAAGCAATGGCAGCCTGTTTGGCGATGGCTGCAAGACGCCGGGAAGCTGTCACTCACCCACTATCTCGGCCAGTCGCTCATCTGCACGTCGCTTTTTTACAGCTATGGGCTCGGATGGTACGGGCGAATAAACGAATGGCAAGGGGCGCTATTGGCGATTGGGATATATGCTGCCAGTCTATGGGCAAGCCGCCGTTGGCTCGCCCGATTTCGTTTTGGTCCGGCGGAATGGCTGTGGAGATGGGGAACGTACGGACAGCGCCCGCCTTTTCGGCGCCAGTTCGGCCAATAAAAAATCCGCCGCTTATTGGACGGATGGAGCGGACGGTTCAAAAGCCATAGTTTGCCGCAAATATTGATTGATCAATCGGTCAAGCTCTTGACTGCATTGGATTGTTTCTTTCGCTGTAAACCCGTGGGTGAGCGCCAATTCGATCATTTGTTGCCGTTTTTCTTCAATGAGCAGGAGAACCATTTCCTTCACCATCAATTCTATTGAAATGTTGGTTAAGGCTTGCCGTTACCCGTGACCGAAGCAAGACTTTTGTTGGATGGCTAAGGTCGCAGCTGACAGCCATAGTGGAAACTAAACATTATTATACATATAACGACGGAAAAAGGAAGCGATTCGGGAAAATAAGTGGTAAATTCCCTAATTTAGACAAAATTCTACAAAGAACAGGACTTTTTCGCTCAGACGGCGAATATAATGGTTGATGCGCCACAATGTGGAACGGCGGGCAAATGCGTCCCGTTTGCCCGCCCCGTGCAGCAGAAGACTTAGGGAGAGAGGGAGAGGAAGACGTTGAAACTCATTACGGCTGTTTTCAGCGGAGAAACAGTAGTTGGAGTGGTGCCGGAAGGGGAGAAGGCAGCTGTCCATTTGCGTCGTGCCGAGCGGGCCATGGACGGGAAGGAGACGATTCCAGCGTCGATGCTAGAGGCCATCGCACAAGGGGAGGCTTTTTTGTCCCGGGCCCAAGAAGCAGCGGATTGGGCGCTTCGCCATCCGAAGCCAGACTATGTCTGCCGCCTCGACGATGTTCGTCTCCTTGCCCCGATTCCGCGGCCGGCGAAAAACGTTTTTTGCATCGGCAAAAACTATGTCGACCATGTGCTTGAGTTGGGGGATGCCGCCGATGTGCCAAAACATTTAATCGTTTTCTCGAAAACGCCGACGACTGTGATTGGTCACGAGGAAACGATTTCGCGCCATGCGGATGTTACCGATGAAGTAGACTATGAAGGGGAGCTCGCGTTGATCATCGGCAAAAAAGGGCGGGCGATTCACCGTGAAGAAGCGCTCGATTATGTATTTGGGTATACAATTATCAATGATGTGACCGCCCGTGATTTGCAAGAACGGCACCAGCAATATTTGCTCGGCAAAAGCTTGGATACGTTTTGCCCGATGGGACCGTGGATCGTGCCAAGGAAATTCGTGTCAAATCCGAACGATTTACGCATCGAAACGCGGGTGAACGGTGAAGTGCGCCAGCAGGCGAGCACAAAACAGTTTATTTTTCCAATCGAATCGATTATTGAGACGATCTCAAAGGGCATGACGCTTGAACCGGGCGATATTATCGCCACAGGAACGCCGGCTGGGGTCGGCAAAGGAATGAATCCGCCGCGTTTTTTGCAAACGGGTGATGTCGTTGAAGTGGCCATCGAAGGAATTGGCATACTGCGCAACAAAGTCGGGGAATAAGCGAAAAGGAATAGTAGGCAGACGAAAAGCACCATCGAAAACGGGGGTGCTTTTCGTATTTCGTAATGTTTGTCAACGGTTCACCGCCCATGCTATGATGAGGAGGAATACGGAAAAGTTGGAGGGGATCGACGTTGACGCATGCGCATATCACAAGCTGGCTCATTATGATTATTTTGTTTTTGATCGCTGTGTCGATGCAACGTTCGGGGGCGGCGAAGGCGGCCATCGTGCAAATGGTGTTGCGGCTGTTTTATATTATAACGATCATGACCGGTTTGCTTTTGTTACATGGCATTGCCTCGATTTCCGGGCTTTATTTGCTGAAGGCGCTCGCCGGATTATGGGTGATCGGGGCGATGGAGATGGTTTTAGCGGCAGTGAAAAAAGGGAAACGTGCGGCGGCGGGATGGACGCAGTGGATCATTGCGCTCATCGTTACGCTCTTTCTCGGTTTGTCGCTGCCACTTGGATTTGATTGGTTCTAAACAAAGCGGCGACCTAGCCTATAGGTTGCCGCTTTTTCTTGTCCAAAAAATGTGGTATGTTAAAACCGATAGAATTTTCTTGCATTTTCTGAACGACGCGGCTAATGAGAGGAGGCGCCATTGTTGATGCGTTCGCTGCGCTGCCACCATGTCGGGGAACTGCACCGGCTGGTCGAAGAGGAGTCCTTTGCGTCCCATGAATCGTTATTTATTCAAATTGCTGCTGACCATGTAGAAGATGTACGCCACGCAGTCGAATTGGCGGCGCATCGTTGGCCGCACGCCCATATTGTCGGAATGGCGGGGATGTTGCCGGCCGTTGCGGACACAACGTTTTTGGCCAACTTGACGTCCATGGCGGCGGACGTTTCGTCATGGACCGTGCCGGTTGATGACTCGACTCGTCCCGCTGAATTGGCGGCATGCATCGCTGAAGCATCCACCCACAACGAAACAGTGCTGCTTTTGTTGTTTACCAATTGCCGCGAAACGTTGCTTCCCCTCCTTCGCCATTTGCCGCTCGCAAATGAACGGATGGTCATTGTCGGATGCGCTCTTCCGGAAGGCAGTGTGTTATTTTCGCC
This sequence comes from Geobacillus sp. BK01, assembly GCF_052220245.1. NCBI lineage: Bacteria > Bacillati > Bacillota > Bacilli > Caryophanales > Anoxybacillaceae > Geobacillus > Geobacillus sp. BK01. The sequence goes on along the minus strand of NZ_JBQPTH010000003.1, from coordinate 199,061 downwards.
CGACGGGCGGTTTGACCGTGGCGTAGTCGCTGTCTCATTCAGCGGAGCGGCGCTTCGGGCCCGCTGTTTCTCCCCATTTTTATGGGAGCCGGTCGGCTTGGCATTTTCCGTGACAAAAGGCGGCGGCCGGTGGATTGGTGAACTTGACGGGCAAAAGGCATCATTTTGTTTGGAACGGTATTTAGGAAAAGAATTTATCGATCGTCTGCCTGCGTCCGGAATGGAGTTTCCGTTTGTCGTCGAGCGGGGAGGGCAGTCCGTCTGTCTGCCGATCACAGCAATTCAGGAAAACGGGGCTGTTATGGTAAACGGCCATGTGAGCGAAGGGGAAAAGGTGAGATTTGCTTATGTTCATGCACCGTCGCTTTACTGGAGTGTGCGCGATTGGGCCGGACAATTCGCCAAACAGCCGGCTGAAGAGACGTTGTTTTACTATAGCGCAGCGTTAGGGGGATATACACGCCCATTGCTGGCTGGAATGGTTTCATCGCTTCAGCAAGCCGCTCCATTCCCTGTTATGGAGGTAGCAGTGAAAGACGCGTATACGGTGGGACGGCTGGCGGGATTTGCCGCGGTTTCATTGATGGAAGGGGCGGCAACGGCGGAAGACGGACCGGTTTTGTCGCTGCCGTTTCCTCCGGAAGGGGTGACGACGCTAGCCCAGCTCATGTCAACCGCATCGCGCGATATGGAACGGCTTCACATCCGTCTGCAGATGTCGGAACAGCGGTATAAGTCGCTGTTTGACCATAATACCGACATCGTGTATTCGACCGACTTGCACGGCCATTTTACAAGCGTCAATCCGGCTTTTGAGCAGGTGCTTGGTTACCGGAAAGAAGAAATTTTATATACAAATTCGCTCAAGTATATTCATCCGAACGATATCCCCCGTGTTACCCGCTACTTTTATCGGGCGCTGCGCGGAAACGTGCAAACGTACAACTTGGAAATTCCAACAAAATCGGGGGAGCGGCTTCTCTTCCAAATGAAAAACATTCCGATTATTGTTGATGGAAAAAAAGTCGGCATTTATGGCATCGGGCACAACATTACCGAGCAAAAAAAGGCCGAGGAGAAAATTGCTTATTTGGCGTACTACGATCCGGATACGAACTTGCCGAATCGGACGAAATGGATGGAGCTGTTGGCCGGGCAACTGGAGAAAGCGAAGCAGAAACAGCGGAAAATTGCCGTTATTTTGATTGATTTCGACCGGTTTAAATGGATTAACGACAGCATCGGCCATTACGCCGGCGACGGCATTTTGCGTCAGCTTGTCGAGCGCATGAAACGCGTGCTGCCAGTCGGGGCACAGCTCGGCCGGTTTCATGGCGATAAATTTTGTCTATTCTTTCCGTTGCGGACAGGCTCCGAGGCGGCGATGGAGACGGCGCTTCATATCGTGCGTGAAGTGGCGAAGCCAACCGTGTACGGCCAAAAACAATTTTTTCTGACAACGAGCGTTGGCTTAGCCGTGTTTCCGGACGATGGGGCGGATGAACATGCGTTGCTGCGTCATGCAGATATGGCGGTGAATAAAGCGAAAAAAGGCGGAGGCAATCGGGTCGAACGCTATCGCCCCGAAATGAATGACGAAACGATGCACCGACTTGAAATGGATGGCTACCTGCGCAAAGCGATCGAACAAAACGAACTGTTTCTCTGTTACCAACCGATTGTCGACGTGCATACCGGCACGGTCATGGCGACAGAGGCGCTCATCCGTTGGCGGCACCCGAAGCTTGGGCTTGTGCGTCCGGACGAGTTTATTCCGTTGGCGGAAGAGACGGGATTGATTCATGAAATCGGACGTTGGGTGCTGCAAACCGCTTGCCGGCAGACAAAGCAATGGCAAAGGGAGACGGGAAATGACAAACTAGCCATTTTCGTCAACGTTTCCGCTGTGCAATTTCAGCACGAACGGTTCGTTGATGATGTGAAGCAAGCGCTTCAGCAGTCGAAATTGCCGCCATCATGCTTGCGCCTTGAACTGACGGAACATTCCATGCTCCGTCATCTATCGAGCACGATGCGGACGCTGGATGAGTTGAAGAAGCTCGGCGTCGGCATTGCTGTCGACGATTTCGGCAGCGGGTATTCTTCGTTTCATTATTTAAAGCAGCTGCCGGTGACGATTTTGAAGATCGACCGGGCGTTTATCGAACGTCTCCATACAAATGCGTCCGATGCCGCCATTGTCGAAGCGATCATCACAATGGGACGCGGACTTGGACTCGAAACGATCGCTGAGGGGGTTGAGGCGTTGGAGCAGCTTGAGCGGCTTCGCGGCTTGCAATGCAGCTATGCCCAAGGATATGCGCTCTGTCCGCCGCTTGTCGCTGAGGAGATCGCCGCATACATGACCGAGCGCCGGAAGAGCCGGGTGTAAAGACGTTCGACTGCCGCTGCAAAAGAAAGAGAGCAGCAGCCTTTTGGCCGGCGACATTCGGTCAGCAGCGGAGATACGCCGCTGCCGGCCGCTTTTGTCCTCAGCCTATTTGGGCACAAATGGCCCGCTCGCCATTGTTAAACGTCATTTCAAATCGGTCGTTGGTCGTTGATCCGCGTTCATAATAATGATGGACGCTGGCGATTTGCTCTGTGTTGTCATAAATCATAAAGTTGACGCCGGATGATTTGGCAAACAACAAGCCGTTGTAGCAGTACAGGCAGTCGTAAAGCGAAAACCCGAGATGGTTCAGCCATTGGACGAACTGGAAAAAAGACGGATCGGGAAGTGAGGCGAGCCATTGCCGATATGCGTATGTCAGCCGTTTGCGGAAGCGGATACGGTCACCGTTTGTAAGGGGAAAGAGGCCGAGATCAGTAGCGATCGCACCGGTCTCCTGCCATTGTCCGGACAGCCAGTGTCCATAGCGGAAAAGCTCGATGTCTTGCTCCGCCATTTCTTCGACCAAGGCCGCCTCCTCCGCTTCTTCATCGAAAAATACCCATTCATTGTTCACAAACTCTACAGTCCCATGCACGTAGGCCCGGGGTTGCTCAGCTATACACTGCAGGCGCTCTTCAATGTCCAATTTTCCTCATCCTCCTTGTATTTCTCTTTTTTTCCACTTTTTTGTTTGTTTATTCGTGCTGTTGTTGGCTTCGGACAATTCATCGAAATTGCCGATCATGCATAAAATGGAATCATGCCGATGCGGGGAGGGCTATCGTCCTGCCAAGGGGAACGATAGCTGAACATTGCCGCAAGGAAAAAAGAACGGGCGATCCAAAGAATAATGGGAACAGTTCAGGCGAACAACAGTTACTTGCCATTTTTGATAAAGAAAGGATTGGTTCGTATGTGTGGCATCACTGGCTGGGTGCATTTCGGGCGCGATTTGCGCCGTGAACGGAACATTATTGCCGATATGACAGAAACGCTCGCAAAACGCGGGCCAGACGATACAAATACGTGGCTCGACGTCCATGTCGCGTTCGGGCATAAGCGGCTCGTTGTGGTCGACCCGGCCGGCGGCAAACAGCCGATGATCCGGAACAAAAACGGACGGCGCTACACGATCGTTTACAACGGTGAGCTGTATAATACGGAAGACATCCGGAAGGAACTGCGGCATAAAGGCTACCGGTTTGACGGCCATTCTGATACAGAAGTGCTGCTCGCCGCTTATATAGAATGGAAAGAACAATGTGTCGACTGGTTAAACGGCATTTTTGCCTTCGCCGTTTGGGATGAAGAGCGGGAACTGTTATTTATGGCGCGTGACCGTCTTGGAGTCAAACCGTTGTTTTACCGCCGGGATGCCGAGGAGCTTTTGTTCGGCTCTGAGATCAAGGCGATTTTAGCCCACCCGGATGTGAAAGCGGAAGTGAGTTATGAAGGGTTGGCGGAAGTGTTCGGGCTCGGACCGTCGCGCACGCCGGGGCATGGCGTGTTTGACGGCGTCCAAGAATTGCGCCCGGCGCACGCGTTGACCTTCTCCCGCACCGGGCTTCGCATTTGGCGGTACTGGAACGTGGAAAGCGACATCCATCGCGACTCGCTCGAAGAAACGGTTGAGAAGCTTCGCTTTTTCTTGACCGATGCGGTCACGCGCCAGCTCGTTTCCGATGTGCCGGTATGCACGTTTTTATCGGGCGGGGTTGATTCGAGCGCCATTACGGCGATTGCTGCTAATGCCTTCGCTGCCGACGGAAAAGGGCCGCTTCACACGTACTCGATCGATTATGAAGGAAACGATCACTATTTCCAAGCAAACGATTTTCAGCCCAATACGGACGCACCGTTTATTGAACAAGTATCAAACAAGTTTCAAACGATCCACCACCGCTGCGTGATCACCCAAGAAGAGCTGTTCCGCCATTTGCATGATGCGGTCATCGTCCGTGACGTCCCGGGGATGGCAGATGTCGACTCATCGCTGCTTTGGTTTTGCAAACAAATTCGCGAGCAGTTTGTCGTCAGTTTGTCCGGGGAATGCGCCGACGAAATTTTCGGCGGCTACCCGTGGTTCCACCGCCCGGATGATTTGGCGCGGAAAGGATTCCCGTGGATGCGCTCGATTGAGGCGCGCATCGGATTGTTGAAGGAAGGATGGCGGCAAAAGCTCCAACTCGATGATTACGTACAAATGCGCTATGAACAAACGATCGCTGAGGTGCCGCGCCTTGAAGGGGAAAGCGCGGAAGCAGCAAAGCGGCGCGAGCTGTTTTATTTAAATATGATTTGGTTTATGACGACGCTTCTTGACCGGAAAGACCGGATGAGCATGGGAGCGAGCCTTGAAGTGCGCGTGCCGTTTGCCGATCACCGTCTTGTGGAATATGTCTGGAATATCCCGTGGGAAATGAAAATGTATGGTGGGCGGGAAAAAGGCATTTTGCGCAAAGCGTTGGAAGGACTGTTGCCGGAAGAGGTGCTCTATCGGAAAAAAAGCCCGTACCCGAAAACGCACCATCCGCTGTATACGAAGCTCGTGAAGCAATGGCTGGAACAGCTGCTTCGCGACCGTTCTTCGATTTTGCACGAGTTTTTTGACGCGGAAAAGTTGACGGCGCTCGTTGAATCGGAAGGGAAGTCATTCCAAGTGCCGTGGTTTGGGCAGCTGATGACCGGTCCACAATTGCTTGCTTACCTCGGCCAAGTGCACGTTTGGTTTGATCATTACGGCATCTCCATTAAAGAATAAGAGCTGCGCTGGTGCGCAGCTCTTATTTTGGCAGCAGGAGGCTTCATGCCATTTTCGCCTGCGGCGCCACCGTCTTTTTCATCCAGATGCGCGATCGCCACCGCCAAAGCATCAACAGTCCGCGCAGCCATTCATCGGCGATAAATGACAGCCAAATGCCGACAAGACCCAACCCAAGGGCAATGCCGAATACATACGCCACCGTCACCCCGACGCCCCACATCGACAAAATGCCCATATAGACCGGAAACTGCACATCCCCGGCCGCCCGGAGCGAACTGATGATCACTAAGTTAAACGAGCGCCCCGGTTCAAGAATGATCGTTAGCAGCAACAATTTGCGCCCCAGTTCAATCATCGACCGGTCATCAGTAAAGAGCGACAGCAGCGGTTCAGCGAACCAATAGGCAACTGTGGCCAGCAGCACCGATATAGCAATTGCGCTGTATAAACTTTTTAAACAGCGCCTGTACGCTTCTTCATACCGTCCGGCGCCGACGAAGTGGCCGACGAGAATTTGTGTCCCTTGGCTGACCGCGATGCCGAACAAAAAGACGAACATCATAATGTTTTGCGTATACACCCTTATGGTCAGCGCCTCAGCGCCGAGCCACGTAATCAAGTAGGTGATGACCATTTGCGCTGTGTTGTAAGAAAGATGTTCTCCGGCTGACGGCACACCGATTTTTAAGAGCGAGCGCAAATGGTGAAGCGGCAGGGCGCGAAACGACCGCAGGGAAAGTGAAATGCCGGTTCGTTTGCGCAATAAAGCTACCAACACAGCAAAACCGATCAACCGGCTCGCCGCCGTTGAAATGGCGGCTCCTTCCGCTCCGAGGGGAGAAAGGCCAAACGATCCGAAAATAAGGAAGTAGTTTCCAATAATATTCAGTACGTTCATTCCTATTGTGACGTACATCGTATCGCGCGTAAAGCCATAGCTTTTTAAGATGGCGCCGACGGTCATCATCAGTGCTTGGATGAACAAAAACCCGCCGACAATCGACAAATAGCCGCTCCCCTCGTCAAACAGCTCAGCCGGCAGCCCCATCAGCCGCAAAATCGGGCGGCTAAACACGGCGAGAACAGCGCTTAGCAACAGCCCAAACAGCAAATTGGCGGCAAGGGAAACGAGTGACACGTCAATGGCCTCCTGCTCCCGCCGGGCGCCTAAATATTGGGCGACAAGCACGGCGGTCGCCAAGGCGACGAAGTTGAACAGCACGATCGTTAACGCGATGATTTGGTTCGCCACCCCGACGGCGGCGACCGCATGGTCCGAGTACTGGCTGAGCATAAGCGTATCGGCGTTGCCCATGACCATATAGAGCAGCGTTTCAATAAAAATGGGCCACGTTAACGAGAACAGTGACCACGTTCTGGCCTCTTGGCGCATATCGAGACAACTCCTTTTTCAAATTCCGACTTGAACGATATATCCAGTTTAGCCAGTTTGTTGCATAATGGAAAGAGAGAGAAGCGATTTTACTTGCATTTTTCCGACAAGAAAAGAGGGGACGACGATGGACTATGTCACGTTTTCGTTGCCGCCGCTGCCGGTGTTTATTAAAGGGGCGGAGAGCATATTTCCAAAGGGAAAACGGCATTTTCGCCGCACGTTTACCGTGTTCGATTTGCTCTACGTCAAACAAGGATGTTTATATATGACGGAAAACGGGCGTGAATTTACCGTCGGCGGCGGACAATATTTGCTGTTAATTCCCGGGCGCGAACATTACGGGCATCGTCCGTGCGAAAGGGAAACAGAGCTTGTTTGGCTGCATTTTTTGCTGCCGGACTACACGGTTGTTTCGGACTGCCCGGCGAGCCGGCAAACGGTGATGGAAAAAGAGGCGACGTACACTGAGCCAATCCAATACCGGCTTTCGATCCGCCAATACGGGGAGCTGAAACAACGGGAGCGCGCCGAACAGCTGCTCGCCCAACTCATCGAGCCGAACGTGGAGCGGGATATAGACCGGCCGCTTCGGCAGCTGCTGTTGTTTGTGGAATTCCTTTGGCATTTGCAAAAACAGGAGCTGCCCGTCCCGAGCGCTGCGGAACAAGTCAGTGCGGCGGCGGTGGCGTACATCGAACGACATTTCAGCGAGCCGATTACGCTCGAAATGCTCGCAAAAAAACTCCGCTTTCATCCCGATTACATCACCCGCTGCATGCAAAAAACGATTGGCATGGGGTTTAGCCACTATTTGACGTATTACCGGCTGTCGAAAGCCAAGCAATGGCTCGCGGAAACGAATGAAACAGTCGAGGCGGTCGCCAAGCGGGTCGGCATTGATGATGGCGCGTATTTTTCACGTGTATTCAAAAAAATGGAAGGGATGACCCCGACCGAATACCGGCGCATGGCCAGGCGCACATAAAACCGGTGCAGCGAGCGGCTGCACCGGTTGTGGCCGAAGCGGCGCATGGCTGCGCCATCTTACCAGCTTTCAACCTTATAGAGCACAAACCCATACGGAGGCAAGGCGGCGCAAAGCGTTTCCGCCTCGGCCGCAAACCGCTCCCCAGTCACGAGATCAACAAGCCATTTTCCACGGAGATCGAGCGGGAGCGGAATGTCGGCGGCATCATTGCTTCGGTTGACGATGACGAGCACGGTTTCATCGCCATCCATTTTTTCGTACACGAGATGATTGGGGTTGTCGTCGGCGGAAAGAAAGGCGATGTCCCCGCGCCGGAGCGCCTGGTGTTGCTTCCTTAGCGCAATCAGCTGCTTGACGTGCGCCAACAGCTCGCGGTTTTGCTGCCCCGGGTCCCACACCATGCATTTCCGGCATTGTGGATCGTTTCCGCCCGTCATACCGATCTCATCGCCATAGTAAATGCACGGCGAACCGGTGAACGTCAGCTGGAATAAAAACAACAACTTCGCCTTGCGGACGTCGCCGCCGCAAACGGTGAGAAGCCTTGGCGTGTCATGGCTGCCAAGCAAGTTAAACGCCGCTTCGTTGACCTGTTTCGGATATGAATGAAGCATTTGGATCATGATATCGGCAAACTGACGGGCGCTGATGTCCTCTTTGGCAAAAAAACGAAGCGCCCCGTCCGTGAACGGATAGTTCATCACAGCGTCAAACTGGTCGCCGCGCAACCACGGCATTGCATCATGCCAAATTTCACCGAGAATATATAAGTCCGGTTTCAGCGCCTTGACCGCCTGCCGGAACTCGCGCCAAAATTGGTGGTCGATTTCGTTCGCCACATCGAGCCGCCAGCCGTCAATGTCAAACTCGCGAATCCAGTACGTCGCGACATCAAGCAAGTAGCGTTTGACCTCCGGATGGGCGGTGTTGAGTTTCGGCATGTGCGGCACGAACGCAAATGTGTCGTAATTCGGACGCGGCTCCGTTTGCAGCGGAAACCCGCGAATATGAAACCAATCCTTATATTTTGAAGCTGCACCGTGTTTCAACACGTCTTGAAACGGGGCAAACTCATAGCCGCAATGGTTGAAAACCGCATCGAGCATAACGCGGATTCCTCGTTCATGGCAGCGCCTGACGAGTGTTTTCAACGTCTCCTTGTCCCCAAAGTGCGGGTCAATCTCAAAATAATCGGCGGTATCGTATTTATGGTTCGATGGCGCGCGGAAAATCGGCGTCAAGTAAATGCCTGTAATGCCAAGGTCAGCCAAGTAATCGAGATGATCGATAATCCCTTGCAAATCCCCTCCGAAAAAACTTGTCGGCGTCGGATCTTCGCTTCCCCACGGCCGCGCCCCTTCTGGACTAATGGCTGGATTGCCGTTGGCGAACCGCTCGGGAAAAATTTGATACCAAACCGTATCTTTCACCCAATCGGGCGCTTGAAACAAATCGACGCGATGGAGGAACGGGAAGCAAAAGTAGTAGGCTGTATCATCTGTCGGCGCTTCGTGAAAAAACCCTTTTTCCGTATAGATGAGCTTTTCTCCTCCGGATTGCAGCATAAATCCGTAACGCAACCGCCGATATGGCGGTTTGACTTCGGCGAACCAATAGTCAAACCGTTCGTCGCTTCCCGTTTTCCGCATCGGCATCGTCTGAAACTGCCAGGCGCCGCCTTGCCACTCGTACGGATCGCCAAAAAGCAGCTCGACATGGTCGATGTCGTGTTTTTTCGTTTGCAGCCGGAGATGGAGCGTTTCGCTGTCGTACGCATACGCGAAATGGTCAGTCGGGCGGTGGTGGATGGCTTCTTTTTGCATCATCGTTCCCCCTTTGGAATCCAATTTGGCCAAAAGCAATCGTTTGCATGATAGACCGCTGCTAAACAAAGCGTACGCCAATGCGAAAAAAAAGTCAAATTTCATAGAAAATAAGCTTGTAAAATGAAAAATAGGCGATATAATAGAGTTGAAAGGTGCAATCGTTTTCATCGCGTTGTCAAATTTTTTATGTGCAAACGATTTCGCTATGGTTGCACTGAAAAAGAACCGATCAAAAGAGGAGGGGGAGCATGAAGAAAGCATTGTCTTTGTTTCTCATGGCTGTGCTGCTCGTGGGCGTGCTTGCTGCCTGCGGGCCGAAACGGGACGTTCAACAGCCGAAAGAAAATCAAGGAACGACCGAAAAGGCGGAAAAACCAGATAAACTGGTCGTTTGGGTGAACGATGACGAAAAGCAGAAACAAGCGCTGAAAGACATTTTCCAAAAGTATACGGAAAAAACGGGCATTCAAATTGAAATGGTTGCGGTCAACATGTTGGACCAAACGAAAAAGTTGGCGCTTGACGGCCCGGCCGGCAAAGGTCCGGACGTATTCTATCAGCCGCATGACCGCATCGGCGACATTGTGCTGCAAGGGCTGGCCGATCCAGTCGACCTTGGCGATGCCAAAAGCGAGTACAGCCCGACAGCGGTCAACGCCGTGACGTATGAAGGCCAAACGTACGGTGTGCCGCTAGTCGTCGAAACGTACGGCGTGTTCTACAACAAAAATTTAGTGCCGGAAGCGCCGAAAACGATGGAAGACTTAATGAAGATCGCCAAGGAAAAAACGAATGCCGCCAAAGACCAATACGGCTTTTTAATGGAAGCGGCGAACTTCTATTTCGTCTATCCGTTCTTTGCCGGCTACGGCGGCTATGTGTTTAAAAACGAAAACGGCAAATACGATACGAGCGATGTCGGGCTGGCCAATGATGGGGCGGTCAAAGGAGCGGAACTCGTTCAGTCGTGGTTCAAAAACGGCTATATTCCGAAAGAGATTACCGGCGACATTATGAACGGGCTGTTTACGAAAGGAAACGTGGCGGTCGCCATCACTGGTCCGTGGAATATTGCCGTGTATAAAGAAGCGCTTGGCGATAAGGTGGCGACGGCGCCGCTGCCGGTTTTAGACAATGGCGAGCATCCGAAATCGTTCGTCGGCGTGAAGACATGGATGTTATCGGCGTATTCGCAAAACAAAGAATGGGCAGTTGATTTCATGAAGTTTGTCACGAACGAAGAAAATTCGCTCCATTACTATGAAGTGGCGGGTGAAATGCCGGCGAACGAAAAGGCATTGACGAATGAGAAAATTACGAACGATCCGTTGATCGCCGGCTTTGCCGAACAAATCCAATACGGCGAGCCGATGCCGAACGTGCCGGAAATGTCGCAAGTATGGGAGCCGATGGGCAACGCGTTGCAATTTATCGCGAAAGGCGACGATCCGAAAGCGGTGCTCGGTGAAGCGGTCCAAACGATTCAAGATAAAATCGCCGCCAGCGGCGCTGGAAAATAACGAGTGATGTCGTGGTGGATAGGATCAGCCCTATCCACTATTCTTATCCATATGATAGGGGGGATTGGAATGCCGGAAGCAAACGTCCGCCATCGGCCGGCGGTGGCGATGGCGCTGTCTTTGTTGTTTGCCGGCCTTGGGCAGTTGTACAACCGCCGGTATGTCAAAGGCATCTTGTTCATCATCATTGAAGCTTCGTTTTTGCTGACGTTTTACAACTTTTTAAACATCGGGCTTTGGGGGCTTGTGACGCTCGGTGAAATCCCGATGCTTGACCATTCGATTTTTCTGTTGATTCAAGGGTTGGTTTCGGTCATCATCATCGCGTTTGCCGCCGCGCTGCATATCGCCAACGTCATTGATGCGCGCAACGACGCCCGCCGCCGGCAAAGGGGCGAGCCGTTTCCGTCGCTGTTGGAATCGTGCCGCAACGCCTGGGATAAAGGATTTCCGTACATCTTTGTCACGCCAGGGCTTTTGATGCTTCTGTTTATCGTTGTGCTGCCGCTGTTGTTTATGGTGTCGCTTGCGTTCACCGACTACAACTTATACAACTCGCCGCCGCGCCATTTATTGAACTGGGTTGGCTTTGAAAACTTTCAAAACTTAGTGTCGATCCCGATTTGGAAAAGCACGTTTTTCAGCGTTCTCGCCTGGACGATTGTCTGGACCGTGGTGGCGACGACGGCGCAAATCGCCCTTGGGCTGTTGTTGGCGCTGCTTGTCAACGACCCGCGCATCAAGTTTAAGCGGTTCATCCGCACGGTGCTCATTTTGCCGTGGGCCGTACCGGCGTTCGTCACAATTTTAGTGTTTGCGGCGATGTTTAACGACAAATTTGGGGCGATCAACCGTGAAGTGCTGAGCATGTTTGGATTGTCGATTCCATGGATGACCGATCCGTTTTGGGCGAAAGTTGCGCTCATTTTGATTCAGACATGGCTTGGCTTTCCGTTTGTGTTTGCGTTGTTTACCGGCGTCTTGCAAAGCATTTCCCGCGACTGGTACGAGGCGGCCGACATCGACGGGGCGACGCGCTGGCAAAAGTTCACATCGATCACCTTGCCGCACGTCCTGTATGCCACCGCGCCGCTGTTGATTATGCAATATGCCGGCAACTTCAACAACTTTAACATCATCTATTTGTTCAACGACGGGGGACCTGCCGTGCGCGGGCAAAACGCGGGTGGAACGGACATCTTGATCTCGTGGGTGTACGATTTGACGTTTACGACGAACAACTACAATATGGCGGCAGCGATCTCGCTCATCATCGGCTTGATCGTCAGCGGGTTTGCCATCTATCAGTTCCGGCGCACCCGTTCCTTTAAAGAGGAGGGGAACATATAATGAGCCGCAAATGGAAATCGCATATCGAAGTGACGCTGATTTATCTATTTATTGCGTTCATGTTTGTGGTCATCGCCTATCCGCTCCTTTGGACCATCAGCATGTCTCTCAATCCCGGTACGAGCTTGTACTCGGCGTCGCTCATTCCGGAGAAGTGGACGCTTGACCATTACAAATGGTTGTTCACAAGCCCGCAGAGCGACTATTTGCTTTGGTATAAAAACAGTTTGTTTGTCGCGGCAGTGAATGCCGTGCTGTCGGTCTTTTTCACCGCGCTCATCGCCTATGCGTTTTCGCGCTACAAATTTGTCGGCCGAAAAACGGGTCTGTATTTGTTTTTAGTCTTGCAAATGTTTCCATCCCTTATGGCGATGGTGGCGCTTTATATTTTGCTTAACATGCTCCATTTGCTCGATTCGCTGTGGGGGCTCATTCTCATTTACGTCGGCGGGCAAATTCCGTTTAACGCATGGCTAGTCAAAGGGTACTTTGATACGATTCCGCGCGAGCTTGATGAGGCGGCGCGCATCGACGGAGCCGGGCATTTCGGCGTCTTTTTCCGCATTATGCTGCCCTTGGCCAAGCCGATTTTGGCCGTTGTCGCGTTGTTCAACTTTATGGCGCCGTTCACCGATTTTTTGCTGCCGTCGATCGTGTTGCGCGACCCGGACAAGTTTACGCTGGCGGTCGGGCTGTTTAACTTCATCAGCGACCGGTTTGCGAACAACTTCACCCGCTTTGCCGCCGGCTCGATTTTGATTGCCGCGCCGATCGCCGTCGTCTTTTTGTTCTTGCAGCGCTATTTGATTTCCGGCTTAACTGCCGGTGGCACAAAAGGGTAAGAACCGCTATCATAAATAGTGGGCTTACCCGTTTCCACAGGACAAACAGACGGCAAAGGAGGGGAAGGAAATGGGGAACCGGCTTTGTGCGCTGCTCATCCTTCCGTTCCTTCTTTTTTATGCCTGGCCGGTGCAGGCGGCGGAGAAAGAAGAACGGACGTGGCAAGATGAAGCGATTTACTTCATTATGGTCGACCGGTTTAACAATATGGACCCGACGAACGACGAAGATGTGAATGTGAACGATCCGAAAGGGTATTTCGGCGGCGATTTGAAAGGAGTGACCGCGAAGCTCGATTACATCAAGGAGATGGGATTTACCGCCATTTGGCTGACGCCGATTTTTGAAAACATGCCGGGCGGGTATCACGGCTATTGGATCAAAGATTTTTATCGCGTCGATCCGCATTTCGGCACGCTTGACGACTTGAAAACATTGGTGAAAGAAGCGCATAAGCGCGACATGAAAGTCATTTTGGACTTTGTCGCCAATCACGTCGGTTACAATCATCCGTGGCTTCATGACCCGGCGAAAAAAGATTGGTTCCATCCGAAAAAAGAGATTTTCGATTGGAGCAATCAACGTCAGCTCGAAAATGGCTGGGTGTATGGGCTGCCGGATTTGGCGCAGGAAAATCCGGAGGTCAAAAAATATTTAATCGATGCGGCCAAATGGTGGATCAAAGAAGCGGACATTGACGGCTATCGCCTCGATACGGTGCGCCATGTGCCAAAATCATTTTGGCAAGAGTTCGCCAAAGAAGTGAAATCGGTGAAAAAAGACTTTTTCCTTCTTGGTGAAGTATGGAGCGACGACCCGCGCGATCTTGCCGAGTACGGCAAATACGGGATCGACGGTTTCGTCGATTACCCGCTGTATGGCGCGGTGAAGCAGTCGCTTGCGAAACGCGATGCGTCGCTGCGCCCGCTGTATGACGTCTGGGAATACAACAAAACGTTTTACGACCGCCCGTATTTGCTTGGAACGTTTTTGGATAACCATGACAACGTCCGCTTTACGAAACTCGCCATTGACAACCGCAACAATCCGGTTTCGCGCATTAAAGTGGCGATGACATATTTGTTCACCGCCCCGGGCATCCCGATCATGTACTACGGGACGGAAATCGCCATGAACGGTGGCGAAGATCCGGACAACCGCCGTCTGATGGATTTCCGCGCCGATCCGGAAATCATCGATTACTTGAAAAAAATCGGCCCGCTTCGCCAACAGCTGCCATCATTGCGGCGCGGCGATTTTACGCTCTTGTATGAAAAAGACGGCATGGCGGTGTGGAAACGGCAATACGAAGATGAAACAACGGTCATCGCCATAAACAACACGGGTGAAACGCAGCACGTCCACCTCACCAATGACCAGCTGCCGCAAAACAAAGAGCTGCGCGGCTTTTTACTGGACGATCTTGTCCGCGGCGATGATGACGGCTACGACATTATATTGGACCGCGAAACGGCGGAGGTGTACAAACTGCGGGAAAAAACGGGGCTCAACATCCCGTTTATCGCTGCGATCGTCATTGTTTACGCGCTCTTTCTTCTGTTTTTATACATGGTGAAAAAACGGGCGAAACGGATGCCAGAATAGATGGAAAGGAGGGGGCATATGACCGTTACGATTAAAGATGTGGCGAAAAGGGCGAATGTCGCACCGTCGACCGTCTCGCGCGTCATCGCCGACAGCCCGCGCATCAGCGAGAAAACGAAACAGCGGGTGCGCGAGGCGATGAAAGAGCTCGGCTACCATCCGAACTTTATCGCCCGCAGCCTTGCGAGCCAGGCGGCGCAAGTGATCGGCATCGTCATGCCAAGCTCGGCCGACCAGGCGCTGCAAAACCCATTTTTCCCAGCGGTCATCCGCGGCATTAGCAAAGCCGCCCATGAAAAGCGGTACGCCTTGCAAATGTCGACCGGGGAAAAAGAAAGTGAGATTTATGAACGGGTCGTGGAGATGCTGCAAGGGCGGCGCGTCGATGGCGTCATTTTGCTTTACTCGCGGCAAAACGATAAGCTCATGAAATACTTGTTAAAGCATGGCTTTCCGTTCGTCGTCATCGGCAAGCCACACCAAAAGGCGGAACAAGTCACCCATGTCGACAACGACAACGTCCAGGCGGGAAAAGATGCGGCTGCCTATTTAATTGCCCGCGGCCATGAACGGATCGCCTTTGTCGGCGGCAACCCGCAATATTTGGTGACCGTCGACCGGCAAAACGGCTACGCCGCGGCTCTGCAGGAAGCCGAGCTGCCGTACCGCCCGGAATACGTCGTTCATGAAGAATTTTTGCAAGAAGGCGGCCAAGAGGCGATGAGAGAGCTTCTTTCCTTGCCTGAACCGCCGACCGGCCTTGTCGTCGCCGATGATTTGATGGCGCTTGGGATGCTGAAAACGCTTGATGAAATCGGCCTGCGCGTCCCGGAAGACGTGTCGATCGTCAGCTTCAACAACACGCTGCTCGCCGAAATGTCGCGCCCGCCGCTCACCTCGGTCGACATCGGCATTTTCCAGCTCGGCTACGAAGCGGCGAAAAGTCTAATCGAAAAAATCAATAACCCAAGTGAACCGGTCAAGCGCATCATCATCCCGCACCGGCTCGTTGAGCGGGGGTCGTGTGCGGGGAGAACCGGATAAAAAAACTATCTCGGCTAGGCGCCTAGCCGAATTCTGCCGGTAAATCAAACAAAAACCGTCCGCCCTATGACGGGCGGACGGAGAGAAGAGGGGTACCTTGTAAAGAAGTGGAGAAACATCGTACCTTGATCGTACCGGTTTTTTTACAATGTTTCTACAGTTTTGTGAGGAAAGATAACGCGATTTTGGCAAAAAGAATGAACCGCAACGGCCGCCCGTTTCAGAGCGGCCGTTGCCGTCATCCGCTGACGAACTTTCCTCCGTCGACGTGAAGCATTTGCCCGGTCATGTACGACGATTCGTCGCTGGCCAAAAAGACGTAGCACGGGGCGACCTCGCTCGGCTGGCCGGGCCGTTTCATCGGCGTGTTGGCGCCGAATGTGGCGACTTGCTCGCTTTTGAATGTCGACGGGATGAGCGGCGTCCAAATGGGCCCCGGGGCGACGCCGTTGACGCGAATGCCTTGGCCGACGAGCGCTTTGGCGAGCGAGCGGGTGAACGCGACAATCGCCCCTTTTGTCGCCGAGTAGTCGATCAATTGCTCGTTTCCTTCATAAGCGGTGATCGAGGCGGTGTTAATAATGGCGCTTCCGCTTTTTAAGTGCGGGAGCGCCGCTTTCGTTAAGAAAAAGCAGCCGAACACGTTCGTGCGGAACGTTTTTTCCAGCTGTGCGGCGGTGATGTTGAGAAAGTTCGGCTGCGGGTGCTGTTCGGCGGCGTTGTTGACGACGATGTCAAGCTTGCCGAACGCTTCGATCGTCTGTTTCACCGCTTCTTTGCAAAACGCTTCATCTCCGATGTCCCCCGCAATGGCCAGGCACCGTCTTCCTTCCTGTTCGACGAGCCGTTTCGTTTCCTCAGCGTCTTCATGTTCATTGAGATAAACAATCGCCACATCGGCTCCTTCTTTGGCGAAATGAACGGCGACCGCCCGGCCGATGCCGCTGTCGCCGCCGCTGATGATGGCGACTCTGTTTTCGAGCTTGCCGCTTCCTTGATACGTGTCTTTGATGGTGACCGGCTGCGGGTTCATCTCCGTTTGCAGGCCCGGCTGACGCGTTTGGTGCTGCGGGGGCAAGGTCGTTTGTTGCTTCGTAACCATGTTTGCTCCTCCTTGGCATGTATTGTCATCGTTAGTATGGGACGGAGGAGGGGAAATATGTACAGAGAGGGGATGGGGCATGAACAATGAATGAGTGGTTGGTCATCTTTTTTCCGCCCATCTTTCAATCCACATCGCAATTTCTTCAATTGATGGTTTATCGGTCACGACTTTCACGGTATAGTCCTCTGCCTCTTTTTCTGAAGCGGCAAAGCGATAACCGTTTAACCAAAGGAACTGTTTCATGGCGGCAAATCCTGTTCGTTTATTGGCGTTATGAAACGGATGGTTTTGGCAAAGGCTGGCGTACAACGCTGCCGCTTTCAGCCAAAGAGTTGGATAAGCGTCCTGTCCGAAAGCGCTTTGTTTCGGGCGGTTGACCGCGCTGTTCAACAACTCTGGAGATTTCACCCCTTTTTGTTCCCCTGGAGTGTATTTTTCGATCAACAAGGCATTGAGGAAGATAATTTCTTTTTCCGTCAAGAAACGAGTCATATTCGTTTTCGCCTACTTTTTCGCCAAATTTCGGAGTGTGTTGTCATAATTCTCAAATAAGTCTTTGAGACCATCCACAAAATCTTGGCCAAAATCATCTAAGATGCTGTAGTCAATAGGGGCGTGTTTGCTTATAATCACTTTTCCATCCGCTTCGAGACGGAATTGAATTTCATCTCCTTGTTTAACTTTCAAATGGTCCAATACTTCCTGCGGAAGGGTGATCCCTAGACTGTTCCCCACTTTCGTTATTTTTCGTTCCATCGCTTTCACCACCGTACTCATATCGATTCTCCTTCTATACTATTTTATTCATAGTTATAACAAGTTATAACTATTATAACAAAAAAGATTTTGGCGTCCAATGCCAGAAGATCCGTTTGTCGTAAAAATTCGCCGCTTTTTTTTCAAGTAATCGGCAAGGCAAAGATACGGCGCCCGCCGCCGCGTCGATTTTGCTGATGCGTATCTTTCGGCACTGGCGCAGCACACTTCATCCATCCAAGGGATCATCACCTGGAACGAAAAAGATTTTCGTCGGCTTGGCGGGGAATGCTATATGCCTGAATCCATCATTTGAATCAATGATGGCTCACACGTGAACAAACGTCGCGATTTTCCCAAGAGCGCCAATCCCCCGTCTTTTTTGCTGCAAAACGGGAAACGCCAAGGTGCGTAAAAAAGCAAACGAGCTGGCTCGCATAGTCCAGCTCGTTTCCTGCTTATAACACATTGAAATACCGCGCTTCCGGATGGGCGAAGACGATCGCCGAAACCGATGCTTCGGGCTCCATCATATAGCCGTCGGTGAGGCGGATGCCGATGTCTTCCGGATGAAGGAGACGGAACAGTTTCTCCTGGTCTTCCAAGTTCGGACAGGCCGGGTAGCCGAACGAGTAGCGCTGGCCTTGGTATTTGGCGGCAAAGCGCTCTTCCATCGTGAAATCCGGATCGTCCGGGAAGCCCCAGCGGTCGCGCATAATTTGGTGGATGCGCTCGGCGAATCCTTCGGCAATCTCGAGCGCCAGCGCCTGGATGGCGTGGCTTTTCAAAAATTCGCCTTCGTCTTTCCAACGTTGGGCGAGTTCGCGAATGCCGTATCCGGCCGTGACGGCGAACAAGCCGACGTAATCCATTTCGCCGCTTTCTTTCGGTTTCAAGTAATCGGCAAGGCAAAGGTGCGGCGCTCGCGGCTGACGCGGAAAGTCGAACACTTCAAGCACTGTTTGGCCATCGGCTGGGTCGTAAATGTAGACGCGGTTGCCGTCGCTTTGCGCCGGGAAGAAGCGATAGGCGCCGGCAGGCTGAATCCAGCCGCGTTCTTTCGCTTCGGCGATGAGTTCGTCGACGACCGCTTTTAACGCCAGCGCTTTTTCGTCCTTCTCTTCAAGCAGCCGTTTCACTTTTCCTTTCAAGCCGAGATGATGGCCGAGCACCATTTGCCAGTTGACGTACGGCAGCACGTGGTCAAGCGGCACATGTCGCAATACGTGGCGGTCGAGGTCGGCCGGGACGTAGACGGGAACGTCGGTCGAAACGTTCGATTTGACTGCGGTGGCGACCACCGTTGACCGCGTTGGCTCGCTTTCGGCTGCTTCTTTTTTTGTATACTCGATCTCGCCTTGCTGGAGCTGGTTGGCGAGCGCGAGCCCGTCCATGGCGTCTTTCGCGTACAAGACGATGCCGTCATATTCGGGCGCAATTTTATTTTCGGTAAACTTGCGCGTTAAGGCGGCGCCGCCGACTAAAATCGGGGTTGAGATGCCCGCTTGCCGCAAATCTTGGGCGGTGACGACCATCTGTTGGGCCGATTTGACAAGCAGCCCTGACAGGCCGATGATATCCGGCCGATGTTCGCGCGCCGCTTCGATCAGTTGCTGCGGGGCGACTTTAATGCCGAGGTCGACGACTTCATAGCCGTTGTTGCTTAAAATGATATCAACCAAGTTTTTGCCGATGTCATGGACATCACCTTTGACGGTGGCAAGAATGACTTTTCCTTTGGTGCTGCCTTCTTTCTTTTCCATATACGGTTCTAAGAAGGCGACGGCCGCTTTCATCACTTCCGCGCTTTGCAACACTTCGGCGACGATGAGCTGGTTGTTGTTGAACAGCCGCCCGACTTCATCCATGCCGGCCATGAGCGGACCGTTGATGATCGACAGCGGGTCGGAGTACGTTTCAAGCGCTTTTTCCAAATCGGGAATGAGCCCGTCTTTTGACCCTTCAATGACGTAGCGGGCGAGCCGCTCCTCAAGGCTCAAATTTGTCTGCGCCGGTTTGGCGGCGGTGATTTTGCTTCGGTAAAATTCGATAAAGGCGTTTAACGTTTCATCGTTTGTATCAAACAGCAGAGCTTCGGCCATCCGAACTTCATCTTCCGGAATCGAGGCAAAGCGCTCGAGCTTCTCGGTGTTGACGATGGCATAATCGAGCCCGGCCTGCGTGCAATGGTACAAAAAGACCGAGTTGAGCACTTCGCGACCGGCCGGCGGCAAGCCGAATGAGACGTTGCTGATGCCAAGAATCGTCAAGCACTCCGGCAGCCGCTCCTTAATGAGGCGGATGCCTTCGATCGTTGCTTTCGCCGCGCCGATGTACTGCTCATCGCCGGTGCCGACCGGGAAGACGAGCGGGTCGAAAATGATGTCGCGCGCCGGCACGCCGTAGCGGTTGACGAGCAAGTCATACGAACGCAAGGCGATTTCCAATTTCCGTTCGGCCGTAACCGCCATTCCTTGCTCATCGATCGTGCCGACGACAACGGCGGCGCCATATTGATGCAGAAGAGGAACGACTTTCGCAAACCGCTCTTCGCCATCTTCGAGGTTGATCGAGTTGATGATCGCCTTCCCTTGCGAATACGTAAGGGCGCGTTCGATGACGCGTTCGTCGGTCGAATCGATGACAAGCGGCACTTTCACTTTTTTGACCACTTCGCGGACGAACTGTTCCATGTCGTGCAGTTCGTCGCGGTCCGGGTCGGCCAAGCAAATGTCGATGACATGGGCGCCGTTTTTCACTTGGGCGCGGGCGATTTCCGCCGCTTCCTCGTACTTGCCTTCACTAATCAGGCGCTTGAACTTGCGTGAGCCGATGACGTTTGTCCGTTCGCCGACAAAGAGCGGGCGCATCGTTTCCTCATAGATGAGCGCCTCGATGCCGGAGACGGCGTGCACATCGAAGGAGGACGGGATCGCCCGCGGCGGGATGCCGCGAACCGCTTCGGCGATGGCGCGGATATGGTCGGGCGTCGTGCCGCAGCATCCGCCGACAATGTTGATCCATCCTTTCTCGGCAAAGCGGCGAATTTTCTCCGCTAACATCTCCGGCGTTTCATGGTAATGCCCTTCCTCATCGGGCAGCCCGGCGTTCGGATAGCAGCTGACGGCTGTATCGGCAAGGGAAGCGAGCGTGCGCAAATGGTCGGTCATAAACTCGGGACCTGTCGCGCAGTTTAAACCGACGGCGATCGGCTTCATATGGCGCACCGAGATGAGAAACGCGTCGATCGCCTGGCCGGCGAGCGTCGTGCCCATCGGTTCGATCGTGCCGGAAATCATGAGCGGCACGCGACGGCCGACCGCTTCAAACGCCTTGGAAATGCCGAGGAAGCCCGCTTTCACGTTCAACGTATCTTGGCACGTCTCAAGCAACAGGAGATCGACGCCGCCCAAAAGCAATCCGCGCGCCTGTTCTTCGTAGGAGGCGACGAGTTCCTCAAACGTTGCGCCGCCTGTCACCGACAACGTTTTCGTCGTAGGGCCCATCGAGCCGGCGACAAAGCGCGGCCAATCGGGGGTCGAGAACGATTCGGCCGCTTGTTTCGCGAGTTTGGCCGCCTCGATGTTGAGTTTCAACGCCAAATGTCCAAGGTCGTATTCATCGAGCACAATGCGTGTCGCCCCAAACGTGTTTGTTTCAATGATATCGGCGCCCGCTTCCAAATACGCTTCGTGAATGCGGCGGATGACGTGGGGGGCGGTGAGTGTCAAATATTCGTTGCACCCTTCATACGCCTCGCCGCCAAAATCAGCGGCCGATAGGTTGGCGCTTTGGATCATTGTCCCCATCGCGCCGTCAATAACGAGAATGTTTCGTTGCAGCTGCTGTTCTAAGGTGATGTTAGCCATGAACAACCTTCCTTTCTTTAGTCGCTGCTTCTTTTTCATGAATGTAGCGGACGAGCTCGACTGTCATGTCATAGCGTAAAAACGGTGTGATCAAGTAAATGCCGTTGAACAAATCAAAGGCAGCGTCAATGAGCGATTTGGCGATGGCGATCCCTTCGCGTGCCGCCTGCACCGGGTCGTCGCCGCAAGCAGCCATGCGGGCGCGAATCTCATCCGATAGGGTGATGCCTGGCACTTCGTGATGCAAAAATTCAGCATTCCGCGTGCCCGTAAGCGGCATAATGCCGACGTAAATCGGAGCGTCAAGATGTTTCGTCGCTTCGTACATCTGCACAATTTTTTCTTCCGAGTAAATCGGTTGGGTCAAGAAATAGTGGGCGCCGCATTGGATTTTTTTCTCCATCCGCACAACTGCTTTA
The DNA here is from genome assembly GCF_052220245.1 of Geobacillus sp. BK01. Classification (NCBI taxonomy): domain Bacteria; kingdom Bacillati; phylum Bacillota; class Bacilli; order Caryophanales; family Anoxybacillaceae; genus Geobacillus; species Geobacillus sp. BK01. Next base: position 177,181 of record NZ_JBQPTH010000003.1, on the reverse strand, counting down.
TCCAAATGGCGGACGTTCGGATTGAAGGCCGCACCGATCGAGAAATTCGTTTTTTGTCCGAGCGATTTGCCCGAATATGACAGTCCTTCGTTAAACTGGCTGATCAAGCGGATAAGATCGAACGATGATAAGTCGTACACGGACGTTGCCCCTGGGAAATCACCAATTTTCGAAGGGTCGCCGGTAATAGCGAGCACATCGGTGATGCCGAGCGTATGCAAGCCCATTAAGTGCGACTGCAAGCCGATCAAGTTGCGATCGCGGCACGTAATATGCACGAGCGGGCGAACACCGAGCCGTTCTTTCACGATCGAGCCGACCGCAACATTGCTGATGCGCGGTGTGGCGAGCGAATTGTCGGCCAACGTCAGCGCATCGATGCCGGCGTCATGGAGCGCTTTCGCTCCGGCGAGAAACTTGTCAATGCCGAGTTTTTTCGGCGGGTCGAGTTCAACGATGACCGATCGGCGCGCGCGGGCAAGCTCGGGAAGCGGAGTCGGGGTGGGGCGATCCGCTTGCACCGATACGGGCACCGCGCGCCGTTTCACCGTTTTTTCCGTCACCGGCGTCCGGTCGGTGAGCGCTTTTGCCATCGCTTCAATATGTTTCGGCGTCGTGCCGCAGCACCCGCCGATCAAGCGCACCCCCTGGTTGCGGAACGCTTTGGCCGTCTCCTCGAAATATTCGGCGTTCGTCTCATACACGAGCCGGCCGTCGCGGTAGTCCGGGAGGCTCGCGTTCGGGTACGCCGATAAAAACGCCTGCTTTGGCAGCGGCACTTCTTCAAGCGACCGAAGCATATGGTACGGCCCGAGTCGACAGTTGAGCCCGACGACATCGGCTCCCAGCGCCTCTAAGCGGTTAAGGGCATCGGCGAGCGGCGTGCCGTCTTGCAAGACGCCGACTTCATGAAGCGACACATGGGCGATAATCGGCAAGTCCGTCTCTTTGCGGGCGATGGCCAGCACCGTCTCCAACTCTTCCAAATCGTAATACGTCTCCAACAGCACGCCGTCGACCCCTTCGGCAAGCAGCACAAACAGCTGCTCGCGGAACGTCCGCTTCACTTCCTCGAGCGTGACGACGCTTTTGTTTAACGTGCGAAGCCCCCCGATCGTCCCGAGCACGTACGCCCGCCCGTTCGCTGCTTGTTTTGCGAGCTTTACAGCAGCGCGGTTAATGGCGGGCACATCGTCTTGCAAGCCGTAGCGGGCAAGTTTCACATAGTTGGCGCCGTATGTATTCGTTTGGATGACATCGGCGCCCGCCGCGATATACGCTTCATGAATATGGACGATTTCGTCCGGATTCGATAGATTCAATTCTTCAAAACAACGGTCAACGCCGTGCGAATATAACAGCGTTCCCATCGCCCCGTCGGCGATGAGAATGCGTTGTTTCAACTCATCCAGCAATCCCACGTTCGATTCCCCCGTTTCTTCGTAGTAAAAGAAAAAAGTCTTCTATAAGAAGAAGACTTTTTATTTTCTTCTTCTTATCTTCCAGGCGTCCGCCTGTCTGGATTTAGCACCTTGGCCGCGGCCAGGTTGCTGAGGGTTCACCGGGCCAGTCCCTCCCCCTCTCTTGATAAGAATGTCCGTATGCGGTTGTTTATTTCGTCTTGACTATTACTATATAATTTAATGTATTTTTTGAAATTATTCAATACGGTGAAGCAAGGAAATTTGAAAAAACGATCAATGAGACAGCGGCTTTCCGCATTGCGGGAAAAATTGGAAGCTGTTCTGCGGAATAGTCAGCCGCTTTTTGTTTTTTAGTCGCCGACATGGCGGAAAGCATATTTTTCCGTTGCACTTTCTACTCTCCTATGTTCTAATTAGGAATAGTGAACATCAAGAAGATGGGGGGCTGAAAGTGAACGGAGAAATCATCCGCTTCGAGCGAGTGACGAAGGAATACGACGGCGCAGCCGTACTGGATGATGTCAGTTTTGCGATGGAGCGCGGGAAGTTTTATACGCTGCTTGGACCGTCGGGTTGTGGGAAGACAACGATTTTGCGGCTGATTGCCGGGTTTATCGAGCCGACGGAAGGAACGATTTATTTCCACGGAAAGCCGATTCAAAACGTCCCGCCGAACAAACGGCAAGTCAACACTGTTTTTCAAGACTATGCATTGTTCCCTCATCTCGATGTGTTTGAAAACGTTGCGTTTGGTTTGCGCGTGAAAAAGATGAAAGAAACCGACATTCGCGAGAAAGTGAGGGAAGCGCTTCGGTTTGTCAACTTAGACGGCTATGAGCGCCGCCGCATTCAAGAAATGTCCGGCGGCCAGCGTCAGCGCGTCGCCATTGCCCGGGCGATTGTCAATGAACCTGAGGTGCTGCTCTTGGATGAACCGCTGTCAGCCTTGGATTTGAAACTGCGCACGGAAATGCAGTATGAACTTCGTGAATTGCAGCGCCGCTTAGGGATTACGTTCATTTTTGTCACGCATGATCAAGAAGAAGCATTGGCGATGTCCGATTACATTTTTGTTCTGAATAAAGGAAAAATTCAGCAGTTTGGGACGCCGAAAGACATTTACGACGAGCCTGTCAATCGATTCGTCGCCGATTTCATTGGCGAATCGAACATTTTGTCAGGGCGCATGATCGACGATTTCCTCGTCGAATTTGCCGGCAAACAGTTTGCGTGTGTTGACCGCGGCTTCGCGCCAAACGAACCGGTCGATGTCGTCATCCGCCCGGAAGATTTGGAGCTCGCGGCGCCGGAAGACGGGCAGATCGTCATCCGCGTCGATTCGCTCTTATTCCGCGGTGTCCATTATGAAATTTGCGGCTATGACGAAAACGGCAACGAATGGCTTGTCCATTCGACGAAAAAGGCCGAAGTCGGGGAAACGGTCGGCCTTCGTTTTGAACCGGAAGCGATTCACGTCATGCGACTCGAAAAGGAGGATGAGGACGCATGACGGAACGGGCGTGGCGGAACTGGTATTTAATCCCTTATGGCATTTGGCTTGTGCTGTTTGTCGTGGCCCCGATTGTCTTTTTGGTGTATGAATCGTTTTTGGATCTTGACGGCCATTGGACGTTGTCCAACTACAAATCCGTGTGGACGCCCATTTATTTGAAAATGATGGCGTATTCGTTTTGGTATGCGTTTTTAATCACGCTTGTGTCGCTGCTCATCGGCTATCCGACCGCCTATTGGCTGACGAAGACGCGGCACAAGCAGCTATGGCTGTTGTTGCTTATTTTGCCGATGTGGGTGAATTTGCTGCTGAAGGTGTATGCGTTTTTAGGGCTGTTCGGCACGTACGGGCTGGCCAACGCTTTGTTGAAAGCGCTGGGCGTCGGGCCGCGGCAGCTGTTGTTCACCGATTTCAGTTTTGTCTTTGTGTCGGTGTACATTTTTATTCCGTTTATGGTGCTGCCGATTTTCAACGCGCTGGAGGAGCTGCCGCCATCGCTTGTCGATGCCGCCCGCGATTTGGGCGCTTCGGCTTGGACGACGTTCCGCCGCGTCGTCTTTCCGCTCACGCTTGGCGGAGTGAAGGCCGGCTGCCAAGCGGTATTCATCCCGGCGCTGTCGCTGTTTATGATTACACGCCTTGTCGCTGGCAACCGCGTCATTACGCTCGGCACCGCCATTGAGCAGCATTTTCTTGTCACCCAAAACTGGGGGATGGGGGCGACGATCGCTGTTGTGTTAATGATCGCCATGGCGGTCATCGTCATCCTGACAGGAAGCGGAAGAAAAGAGGGAAGCCGATGAAACGGATGCAGGCGTGGGGACGTGTGTACTTGTTAGTCGTGTTTGCCGTGATGTATATGCCGATTGTGTATTTGATGTATTATTCTTTCAACAGCGGCGGGGCGATGCACGATTTTCAATCGTTCACGCTCAAGTGGTACCGCGACGTGCTGTCCGACGACCGCTTGCTCATCATCGTTTTGAATACAATCGTCGTTGCGCTGCTGTCGGCGGCGGTTGCGACGATACTTGGGGTCATCGGAGCGCTCGCCGTTTACTATGTCAAGCGGCAGCGAACGAAAAACGCTCTTCTCGCCCTCAACAACGTGCTGATCGTCAGCCCCGATGTCATCATCGGCGCTTCGTTTTTGCTGCTGTTTACAATCGCTGGCATCAAGCTCGGCTTTACGTCCGTGCTGTTGTCTCATATCGCGTTCAGCGTGCCGATTGTCGTGTTGATGGTGCTGCCGAAACTGGAAGAAATGAGCCCGACGCTGATTGATGCGGCTAGAGATTTAGGAGCCAGTCATTGGCAAGTGCTGTCCGGTGTGGTGCTGCCGTTTTTGGCTCCGAGCATATGGGCGGGCTTTTTCATGGCGCTCACGTATTCGCTCGATGACTTTGCCGTGACCTTTTTTGTCACGGGAAATGGGTTCTCGACGCTGTCCGTGGAAATTTATTCGCGGGCGCGCCAAGGCATTTCCTTGTCGATCAACGCATTGTCGACGCTTCTGTTTTTATTTACCATGCTGCTCGTCATCGGCTATTACGTGCTTAGCCAAAAAGGCGGCCGCTTGTACGGGATAGGGGGGCGAAAGTAGGTGAGACGGCTTGTCCAAGGATTTGCGGCCGTGTTTATCGCCGCGTTCGTCCTGATGTTTGTCACTCATCGGCTGAACGAAGCGGAAGGGTACGGCGGAGGCAAAACGGTGACGGTCTACAACTGGGGCGATTACATTGACCCCGCGCTCATTCGCGAATTTGAAAAAGAGACAGGGTGGAAAGTGATTTACCAAACGTTTGATTCCAATGAGGCGATGATGGCGAAAATCGCCCAAGGCGGGGCAACGTTTGACGTCGCCGTTCCATCCGATTACGCCATCAGCAAAATGATCGAAGAAAAGCTGCTTCTGCCGCTTGATTACCGAAAGCTTCCCAATTTGCAATATATCGAGCCGCGGTTTCTCAACTTGCCGTTTGATCCGCACAACCGGTATTCCGTGCCGTATTTTTGGGGGACGGTCGGCATCGTCTACAACCGCGAGATGCTTGGCGGCAAGACCATCACAAGCTGGAACGACTTATGGGATCCAAGCTTGCGCAATCAAATTTTGCTTGTCGACGGGGCGCGCGAAGTGATGGGGATGGCGTTAAACAGCCTCGGCTATTCGCTCAATGACACGAACAAAGCCCACTTGCAAGAAGCCAAGCGGAAGCTCGATCGGCTCATGCCGAACGTGAAGGCGATTGTCGGCGATGAAATCAAGCTGCTGCTTGCCAATGAAGAAGCAGCCATCGGCGTCGTCTGGTCGGGCGATGCGGCCGAAATCATCGCGGAAAACGACAAGCTCGACTATGTCGTGCCGAAAGAAGGCTCCAACTTATGGTTTGACAACATGGTCATTCCGAAAACAGCGAAAAACATCGAAGGAGCGCACGCGTTCATCAACTTTATGCTCGACCCAAAACACGCGGCGCAAAACGCCGAGTACGTCGGCTACTCGACGCCGAACAAAAAGGCGCTTCGCTATTTGCCAAAAGACATCGCGGCCGATCGCCGCTTCTACCCCGATTTGGATTCAGCAGGGCATCTCGAAGTGTACGAAAACTTGGGAAAACAGATGCTCGCCTACTACAACGAGTTGTTTTTAGAGTTCAAGATGCAGCAAAAATAAACAAACGAAGCAGCGTTCTATCAGCGAAGCGAGCGTACGCCTTCATTCACGAGGGTTGGCGCTCTCTTTCTCCTTTCTCCTTCTCCTGCAGAAAATCAGGAGGATTTCTCATCTGGGATGTCGAATGAGTGCTTAAAACATAAGGTTGTTGAGCAATAAAATGCAGATGGCCAATAAGGGGGCGCGAGGATGAACATTCATAAGTTCGTGATGCCCGAAGTGATTTTTGGCAGCGGTTCCATTCATCAAGTAGGGGAAAGTTGTCTAAGGCTTGGTGCGACAAATGTGTTGATTGTCAGCGATCCAGGTGTTGCGGAAGCTGGTTGGCTCGATGTTGTCATTAAGAGTTGCAGGCAAGTAGGATTAAAATACACGACATTTTGTGATGTAACAATAAATCCAAAGGACGAAGAAGTAAAAAAAGGCTGTGAAGCATATCTTGAGAATGAATGCGATGCTATCATTGGAATCGGTGGAGGCAGTTCTATTGATGCCGCAAAGGCTGTCGCCATTCTTGCCACAAACGGGGGACAAATTCATGAATATGAGGGAGTGGATAAAATTCAATTGCCTCTTCCTCCTCAAGTGATGGTTTCAACAACAGCAGGGTCAGGATCAGAAGTATCCCAATTTTCTGTTATTGTTGATACAAAAGAGAAAAAAAAGATGACGATCATTTCCCGATCTCTTATTCCTGATATCGTAATCATTGATCCAGAAACATTGTCGACAAAAAGCGCTCATTTAACTGCCTCAACAGGATTAGATGTTTTAACGCATGGCATTGAGGCGTATGTAAGTCTAGCAGCTACACCGCTTACAGATGTTCAAGCTCAAAACGCTATTTCTTTAGTAGGAAAATATTTGCGCCCTTCTGTCGCCTCTAAAATCAACCAAGAGGCAAAAACCAATATGGCAATGGCGAGTTTACAGGCAGGATTGGCTTTTTCTAACGCGATTTTAGGCGCTGTTCATGCAATGTCCCATGCTGTCGGGGGAAGGTATCCTCTTCTTCATGGGGATATAAACTCTATATTGCTTCCGCATGTGATGGAGTTCAATCTGTTGGCGAATCCGAAAAAATTTGCTGATATTGCTTATTTTCTCGGAATGGATACTCGCGGCATGTCCTATATGGAAGCGGGAAGAAAGGCGATTGAGTATGTAAAACAATTGGCAGAGGATATTGGGGTGCCGCAGCGATTATCTGATATAGGAGTGAAACAAGAAGAAATACGGAAAATGAGTTTGGTTGCCTTTCATGATGCATGTATGATCACCAACCCTCGTGATATCACTGTAGAAGAAATTGAAGGAATATTCAGAAAGGCGTGGTAAACAAAATGAATGACCGGCAACAACTCATTGGCCTTTTAACAGGAGTTCAATCTTCGAAAAAAAGTTATTACACAGAATTAAAAAAGATGGTCACAGAGTTAAAAAAGAAAAATATGCAGTTGGAGATTATTAATGATATTACCAAAAGTTTTAATATTGATATGTCAATGGATGAAATGTTAAAAAATAGTATGGATAAATTGAAAGCAATTTTCCCAGTGGAACGAATCAGCTTATCGTTATGTGAAAATCATAAATTAGTGTTAACAAATGTATATCCCGCTCACTCTTTGTATTTTCCTATTGGTTTTGTTTTTCCAAAAGAGCGATCGCTCTATTGGCAAGTCATACAATCGCTCGAAAAAATTTTTTATCAAATAGAAGAAGACGAAGATTTGTATGTTGAAGCAGCTGTATATAACGTCTTAGGAGTCCGCAGTGTATTATTGATCCCACTTATTAGCAAAGGAAAGGTGATCGGGGTACTGAGTATAGGAAGCAAGGAAAAAGTGGTGTATGATGAAGATGATCTGTCCTTTTTTCAGCAATTTTGCGACCAACTGGCGGTTTGTATTGAAAATGTCCGTCTTTATAATGAGGTACTTACCAGTAAAAAAGAATGGGAAGAGACATTCCGAGCTGTTTCAGAAATGATATTCCTCGTCGACCTAGAAGGGAATATTTTACGGTATAATGATGCAGCTAACGAGTTTTTTCAAGTTGACTTGTATAAAAAAGATATATGTAAATTGTTATCAATTAATCCAAAGGAAAGCCCGATCGTGGAAATTTTAGAAACAAAAAAATCTGTTCATCGGCGTATTCATATCCAGCAGAGGGTATGCGAATTGCGTTCTTATCCCGTCTTGAATGAAAAACAAAATATGTACGCTGTGATTATGTATCTCAATGACATTACTGAAAAATTGCAGATTGAAGCCCAACTTGTTCAATCAGGAAAGTTAGCTGCAATTGGGGAAATGGCTGCTGGAATTGCGCACGAATTGAATAACCCTCTCACCGCCATTCTTGGCAATGCCCAGCTGTTGTTGAGGTCTTTTTCAAAAGATGATCGTATATATAAACTGCTATTTGATATTTATTCATGCGGGAAACGCTGCAAAACCATTATTCAAAATTTATTGACATTTTCAAGACAAGATGAATATAGGTTTGAAGATTGTTCTATAAATGATGCCGTTGAACAAGTATTAGGGTTAATTGGTGATCAAATTTGCAAACAAAATATTAGTATTCAAAAAAGATTAGACGCTTCCATTGAATTGATTGAAGGAAACCTTCAACAGATAAGCCAGGTTATTTTAAATTTATTAATAAACGCTAAAGATGCGCTTGAAGAGATGGATATTCCAGAGAAAATCATTGTCATAGAAACAAAGTCGATCGTTGAAGCCGGAGAACATTGGGTTGTTCTATCGGTCCGTGACAACGGAAAAGGAATAGAAGAACAACATTTGCAGGAAATTTTTAATCCATTTTTTACAACGAAGAGGCCAGGTAAGGGAACCGGGCTTGGGCTGTCTGTTAGTTTAGGGATTGCTGAGGCGCACGGTGGAACGATTGAGGTGGTCAGCGAACTTGGTAAAGGAAGTGAGTTTATATTAAAACTTCCAAAAAAGAAATAAGGGGGGAGATGAGTGGGGAATATTTTAGTTATTGATGACGAAAGGGAAGTTGGAACGTTTTTTCAACATTTATTAGAAGGGAAAGGGAACAAGGTCAAGCTTGGATTTAGCGGGAAAGATTTTTTTCAGTTGATTCAACAATACAAGTTTGATCTTGCTTTCATCGATGTGAAACTTCCAGATGCAAACGGTTTAAATTTATTAAAACAGTTAAAACGCTCATATCCTTCTTGTAAAGCGGTTGTAATGACAGGCTATAGCACAATAAAGACAGCAGTTGAAGCGATTAAACATGGAGCAAACGACTATATTGAAAAACCGTTTGACGATATTGAACAGTTAGAGCGATTAATCGATGAATTATTAAGTGATGGTCCTCTTTCATCCCAAGATGATATGTATAAGTTGGCTGAGACGCTCGGTTTCATCGTTGGAACAAATAAAGAGATGAATGATTTGCTTAAATTAGCTTATAAAATTGCGAAAAAAAATGTGAATGTGTTGATTGAAGGAGAGACTGGGACTGGAAAAGAAGTGCTCGCTCATTTTATCCACAACGCGAGCATGCGCTATGATCAGCCTTTTATTGGGGTGAATTGTGGCGCTGTTTCGGAAACACTGTTAGAAAGCGAATTGTTCGGACATGAAAAAGGGGCGTTCACAGGAGCGGTAAAAGAAAAAAAGGGGATTTTTGAAATTGCTAACCGTGGCACGTTATTTTTAGATGAAATTGGAGAAGCGTCTCTTGCAACGCAAGTAAAACTGTTAAGAGTGCTGGAAACAGGGGAGTATATTCGCGTCGGGGGTGAAACGATCCGCAAAACGAATACACGCATTATTGCTGCTTCGCATGTCAATCTGGCAAAAGCAGTCGAGGAGAAGACGTTTAGAGAGGATTTATTATACAGATTAGATGTTGTGAAACTTACCATTCCTCCGCTTCGAGAGCGGCTCGAAGATCTTCCAATTTTGATTGATTATTTTTTAAAAAAACTTAATACACCTCTATCGTTTTCACAGGACTGTATTTCCCAGATGAAACAGTATCATTGGCCGGGGAATGTGAGAGAATTGTTTAATGTTGTTAAAAGGGCGGTAACTTTAGCGGAAGGAGAAACAGAGGTGATCACCCTTGACTATTTGCCGGAGAAGCTTAAGATTCCGTTGCATTTAGGGCAAGTATCGAATAGCGTGCGAAGTCCAAAAGATGGAGTAGAAGACTTAGAAGCCTATTTGCAAGAATGGATGAATGGTGTGCTAGCACTATGGAGAAACAGTGATCGGTTAGATCTTGAACATGTATTATCTTCAGTGAAAGAACTAGAAACGAAAATCGGCCGATCTTTTGTACTGAAAATGTTAAAAGAAACGTTAGGAAATCGTAAAGAAGCAGCAGAACGGTTAAATATCACCGTACGAACATTAAGATATTTATTAAAAGAAAAAGGAGCTGATCCAAAAGCGTAAATGGCTTTCGGATCAGCTTTTTGTTGCTTGATTGATCAGAAAAATCCTAATGGTTTTGGATTGTAGCTAACGAGTAAATTTTTCGTTTGTTGATAGTGCGCTAACATCATATGATGGGTTTCACGGCCGATCCCAGATTGTTTATATCCTCCAAAAGCAGCATGGGCCGGATAAGCATGATAGCAATTTGTCCAAACTCTTCCTGCCTGAATGCCTCTTCCGAAACGGTAAGCCAAGTTGATGTTTCTCGTCCATACCCCGGCACCAAGGCCGTACAACGTATCATTAGCGATCTCCAAAGCCTCCTGTTCATCTTTAAACGTTGTTACTGAGACTACTGGACCGAAAATTTCTTCTTGGAAAATGCGCATTTTATTATGTCCTTTAAATACGGTTGGCTTGATATAATACCCGTTTTCGAATCCAGGGATTATGTTTTTTTCGCCGCCGATTAGGCATTCGGCGCCCTCTTGTTTTCCAATATCAATGTATGCAAGAATTTTTTCCATTTGTTCTGCTGAAGCTTGCGCTCCCATCATTGTGCTTGTATCAAGCGGATTTCCTGTTCGAATCTTTTTCACGCGTTCAAGAGCGCGCTCCATAAATTCGTCATAAATGGACTCATGGATGAGAGCACGAGAAGGGCACGTACAAACCTCGCCTTGGTTTAAAGCGAACATGACAAATCCTTCAATCGCTTTATCTAAAAAGTCATCGTCTTTTTCCATTACATCAGGAAAGAAGATGTTTGGGGATTTGCCGCCCAATTCCAGTGTAACAGGAATAATATTTTGTGAAGCGTATTGCATAATCAGCCGCCCTGTCGTTGTTTCACCGGTAAACGCGATTTTGGCGATACGTGGACTAGAAGCTAATGGTTTGCCAGCTTCTAATCCGAACCCATTGACAACGTTGAGCACTCCAGGAGGCAACAGATCGCCAATCAGCTCCATAAGCACCATAATCGATGCCGGAGTTTGTTCAGCTGGTTTTAGCACAATGCAGTTTCCGGCAGCAAGCGCAGGAGCAATTTTCCATGCTGCCATCAATAATGGAAAATTCCATGGGATAATTTGCCCGACAACGCCGAGTGGTTCATAAAAATGGTACGCGATCGTATCGTCATCAATTTGGCTGATTGTTCCTTCTTGGGCGCGTATGGCTCCAGCGAAATAACGAAAATGATCGATGGCTAGGGGCAGGTCGGCGTTTAACGTTTCACGGATCGGTTTGCCGTTATCCCATGTTTCGGCAACCGCTAACATTTCCAAGTTTTCTTCCATTCGATCAGCGATTTTATTTAAAATCAACGCTCTGTCAGCCGGGGATGTTTTTCCCCAAGCTTCTTTTGCCGCGTGCGCGGCATCTAATGCCAATTCAATATCCTCAGCCTGCGAGCGTGCTGCTTCACAAAACACTTCTCCTGTTATGGGCGTGATATTTTTGAAATATTGGCCTGAAATAGGCGGCACCCATTCTCCGTTAATATAGTTATCGTATCTTGCTTTGAATTGAACTTTTGCGTCTCTTTCGCCTGGTTTGCTGTAAATCATTTGCATCCTCCTTGTGTAATAAGGTTTCAGAAAGATGTTTAAATTAAGCTATTTTCCATTCAGATATGCTCTTAGGGGAAGGGGAATCTTCCCCTAAGAGTTTGACATAATCGGATAGCACTTTTCGTAATACTAGAAAGCAGGTGATTTATTAGGCACTGGTGGTTGAACCGGTCGATTTCTCAAAATGAGAAACTTTATGATATCGATCTGTGCCTAAACTAAAAACAGGCAATGCTGAAAAAATCGCCATTTTTCTCCGTTCCCCTAGAAAATTTAGGATTGTTCTTCTGCCGCTTTGTGTTACATTGTTAAAACAATGCGGCCATTGATTTGGCCTTTTTCCATCCGTTCAAATACTTCGTTAATTTTTTCTAATGGTACCGCTTCCACAATGGGGCGAACTTTTCCGCGTGCGGCGAAATCTAAAGCTTCTTGCATATCTTTTCGTGTACCGACGATCGAACCTTTTATTGTAACGCCATTTAATACAGTGTCAAAAATAGGGATCGGTAGTTCATCGTGAGGCAGTCCAACGATGACAAGGCAACCACCGCGTCGAACGGATTGATAGGCTTGTTCGAAAGCTTTTTTCGTTACAGCAACGCTAATAGCTGCATGCACTCCGCCTACTCTTTCACGAATTGTTGCTACGGGGTCTTCACGCAGGCCATTGATTGTAATATCAGCTCCTAACTTTGCTGCAAGCTCTGCCTTTTCATCACTGATATCAACAGCAACGACATTTAATCCCATTGCTTTGGCATATTGAAGAGCAATATGGCCCAATCCCCCGATTCCATAAATAGCGACCCATTCACCAGGCTTGGCATTTGAAACTTTTAATGCTTTATACGTTGTGACTCCAGCACAAAGAATAGGAGCAACTTGTACAGGATCGAGATTTTTAGGAATTCGTGCGACATAATCGGCCGGGGCTTTGCAATATTCTGCATAACTGCCATCGACAGAGTATCCACCATTTAATTGATGTGGACAAAGTGTTTCTTGACCGCTTAAACAATATTCACATTCACCGCATGCCGAGTATAACCATGGAATGCCAACACGGTCGCCAATTTTGATTGATTTCACTCCCTCGCCGACCTCAACAACGATTCCTACTCCTTCATGACCAGGAATAAGCGGAAGTTTCGGTTTTACCGGCCAATCTCCATGGGCCGCATGCAAATCGGTATGGCAGACGCCACAAGCTTCAATTTTCACAAGCACTTCGCCATACCCTAGTTTTGGTTTCTCCACTTCTTCAATTTGAAGTTTTTGTTTGAATTTGTGAACAACGGCGGCTTTCATTCTCACCATCTCCTTTATAAAGTTTTTTTGTTTCATCTGCTATGAAACGCAAAAATCGTGCCAAGCAATAGTGACGGGGAAAAGGAACCGGTGATAAAGTGAAAGAACTTTTCAAGCAAGCAAGTTTCTGAGTTTGAAAAGCAATACGGCCGCCTTCTTCTTTAGGATTGGCGAATAAGCGGTTGAGAAGAAATAAATGTGTTTCGCCAGCGCCTAAAGAGATTTTATAGGGGAAATGTGCCAAGATTTCGTCCATTTTCTCCGAATGTTCGGCAAGTTTGTTCGAAAAATTGTCATATTTTGATGAGAAAGTTTTCACAAAGTCTTGATGACTTGCTTCTTTGTTGCAGAACAATATTGTACGTTAGGATATGAAACACGGCGGTTGCTTTATATGTGAAAAAAAAAAGTAATATTGCTCAAATGAGGCAAATGGTATAAAAAGGAAAATTGTTATTTTGATTTTCTTTATTATGAACATCTTTCTTTGTCAAGTGCATTTTGTGGTGAAGAGCCAATATTAAAGAAGGAAGAGGAGGAATGGAAAGAGAAGTATAGAAGAAATATCACCTTACCTTGATGAAAGGGGCTGTAAACATTGCATAAACATTTGCCGATGGAAGAGGAAGTGATGGATTTACTCATTGGCGGTTTTTCCGTCGTGATGTTGATCGCCACCATGACGGTCGTTTCCCTTTGGCGGAAGAATCGTACGCGTCGTTTGTCATTCCATTGGATTTTTGCTCATTTTCTGCTGCTCTCTATTGCCGCCTACTTTGCGTTAAGAGCCATTTCCTTTGATCTTACCCATATACACGCATCCGAAGAAATCTCCCTTCTTCTCGGCAAGGCGGGATTGGCGTGGGGAGCGGGGATGGTTTGTTTGCTGGTCGGTATTGTGAAACTTTCCAGGCGCTGACCATGATCCCGAAGCGATATGATGGGGAAGGAACAGCAAGCAACAAAAAAAGCCATCCGCCTTTATCGGTTGACGGCTCCGATAGGCGGATGACGTTTGCATGATCATTCGAATAGGGAGCTTCCTATGTTGTTTTTCGATTTCTTGGTATGGTCAGTGTTTTCCAGTTGTTTGCGTTCAGCTGTTTCGCGATATAGACGATTTGTCCGATATGATACGAATAATGGTACATTTGCCGCTCAATGGCTTCGATGACGGAATGGGGTTCGCCGCGGATCGTGACCGTCCGCAACAAATCTGTTTCCTGCAATTCGTTCAGCGTTTGCAAGAAAGCAGACCACCCTTTTTCCCAGCAAGCCATGACTTCTTCGCGTGTATGGAAGTCGTTGATGAATTCATCATCGCGGTTTCGGTCCGGTTTCTCCCCATCCGACGACAAAAAGTCTGTCCAGCGCGACACCATATTTCCGCTCATATGTTTGACAATGATGGCGATGCTGTTGACCTCTTCATGAAAACAATGGAACAGCTGTTCCTCCGAACATTGGTCGATAGCCTGTTCGGCGGTCTTTTTCATGTCGAGAAAGCGTGCGCGCACTGCTCGCAAATATTCTTGGCCGATGTTCATTCATGCACCTCCTTCAAAGAAAGGTCATCTCTTTCTATTCGCCGTCGATGCGGTGATTTCTTTCTATGTGACGGCAAAATAGTGGATAAACAGATTGAGGGGGAGAGAAAAACGTGGGAGATACGATCCGTTGGCTGCTGGCAGCGCTGCCGCTTTTATGGGCATTGGCTGCGATTGGATGGCGAAAGATGCCGGCGATGAAGGCGGCGCTCGGCTGTTATGCGCTGGCGGCAGGGCTCGCCTTGTTTCCATTTCATGCTTCGGCCGGGGAAGTCATGCATTTTACCGTGCACGGCGTGCTGTTGGCGCTAATTGTGGTGTATGTGCTTGTGTTTGGGCTGCTCTTGCACCATGTGCTGGAAGCCGGGGGAGCGATCGACGCGCTTTCTGTTTGGATTTCCCGTGTCGGACGGACGCCGTCGGAGCAAGCGCTGCTGTTGTCGGCGGCGTTAGGCCCATTTTTCGAAGCGGTGAGCGGATTTGGATTGGCGGTTGTCATCGTCGCCCCGTTGTATGCGGCCCTTGGGTTTCCGGCCCGCAAGGCGATGACATTGGCCTTGTTGACCCAGTCCGCCGTGCCGTGGGGAGCGCTCGCCATCGGCACGGTCATCAATGCCGAACTATCAGGCGTTCCGCTTCGCGAGCTTGGCGAATACAGCGCATGGCTTCATGTCCCGCTCTATTTGCTGTACGTCTGTGCGGTTGTGGTCATCAGCGAAGGGTGGCGGGCGGTTCGCCTGCATCTTGATGGCATCTTGATCGTGTTTGTCAGCTTGGCATCGGTCACGTGGGCGGTCAGCGTCTATGTGTCGGTCGAACTGGCCGGGGCGGCGGCCGGCGCGATGGCGGCGCTCGCGCTTGTCGGATACTGGCAGTGCCAAGAGCTTCTTGGCAAACGCGAACCGATCGAGAAGGGAGGACGGCCGCCGCTTGGGAAAGCGTTATGGCCGTATGCTGTGCTGGTTGGCTATATTTTTGCCACCCATTTCTTTCCTGCAATCCGGCATATCGCTACCACGGCCGGCGTTTGGCACTGGCCGGCTTATGGCTTCCGCCTTGAGCTTTTGTACAGTCCCGGATTTGCCTTATGTCTGGCCGCCGTGGCAGCGTTTGGATGGCATCGCCTTCGCTTGGCCGAGGGAGTGGCTTGCCTCCAGAAGACGTTGAACCGAGTGTTTCCAGCTGCCGTGGCGACCATGGGATTTATCGCGATGTCGTCGGTGATGGATGGGGCGGGGATGACGGGCGTGCTGGCATCACAAGCCGCCGCTTGGACGGGATCGGCGTTTCTTGCCGTGTCGCCGCTCGTCGGTGCGCTTGCCGGTTGGATGAGCGGAAGCAACAGCGCGGCGAACGCCATGTTTTCCCCGTTTCAGCGGGCGATGGCCGATCAATTGCACGAACCCGCCATTTGGTACGCCGCGGCGCAAAACGTCGCCGCATCGAACATGACAATGGCCTCACCGGCGCGGCTCGCCTTAGTTGCGGCCACCATCGGCCGCCCCGGAGAGGAAGGGGAGGCGATGCGTCTTGTGGGGCCGATTGTCGGAGCGGCGCTGGTGATCGTGGTGTTTGGTGTGCTGGTCGGAAGGGCGGCGGTTAGCATCTAATGCCAACCGCCTTTTTAGTGAGGTAATTTCTTGAAAAAGGAAAATTGATTTTCGCGCAGGCATCGTCAACACCATGCTTTTTGGAGCAGCGTCACCCCAAGTTCAATATCTTCGAGCGATAAGCCGCTAAAACCAAGCTTGATCATGGGTCGGTCAGGCTGTTGGTTCACAAAATAGCGCGAGGTGGGGTACACGTTCACTCCATACGATCGGGCGCGTTGAAGTAGTTGTTCTTCTGAACAGTCACAATGGACTTTGATTAGCACGTATAAACCGGATTGTTCGCCAATAATGGAGATCATATCCCCGAATGACGTTCGCAGCCTCGCTGTTAAATGCTCCATTTTTCGTCTGTACACTAGGCGCATGCGTTTAATATGGCGAACCCATTCCCCCTCTTCCATAAATTTAGCCATTGCCAGTTGGCTGAGGATGGACGTGGTGCTTTCAAAAAGGCGAAAGCATTGTTGGTAACGGTCCAAAAGCGACGGCGGCAACACCATGTAACTTAAGCGAATTCCGGGAAGAAACGATTTTGAAAAATTGCCGAGGTAAATGACTCTTGACGAATCAATGGAGGCAAGAGCGGGAAACGGTTTTTGCGTGTAACGGAATTCGCTGTCGTAATCGTCCTCGATAATATAACCATTGACGTTGTTCACCCATTGGATAAGTCTGTGCCGCTGCTGGATTGGCATGCTGACTCCCATCGGGCTTTGATGCGAAGGGGTGACATAGATGAGCCGTGATTGCCTCGTTTCGAGGGGAGAGAGATCGAAACCTGTTTCAGAAACGGTGATCGTTTCCAGTTGAAAATCATGAAACAAAAATGCTTCTCTAGCACCGTCATAGCCCGGGTCTTCGACGATGATGCTGTTGAACTCGTCTTTTAAAATATGACCAAGTAAGAGAAGCATTTGCTGTGTGCTGCTTCCGATGACGATGGCGTTTGGCTCTACGTCCACTCCGCGGGATTCAAGAAGGTAGATGGCGATTTGTTGGCGTAAGCATAATTCCCCAAATGGATCCCCATAGCGAAAGCAATCTTTGGCTGTGAATACTTGATTGGAGATTCTTCTCCATGCCTGAATGGGAAAATGATCGGCATCAACGGCATCGGCGCGAAAATCGACCACAACAGGTGTTGCTCTTTCTCTTGCCGGTGGGCGCGCCGAAATGCGGGTTTTTGGAATGAAAAGAGGTTCCACTTCATTGGCAAAATACCCTTTTCGTTTTTCCGCGCGAATATATCCTTCCGCTGCTAGCTGTTCGTAGGCCATTAAAGTCGTGTTTCGGCTGACATTCAATGATTCGGCGAGTTGGCGAATCGAAGGCAGTGGCTCATTTGCTTGAATGTCGCCTCGTTCAATCAATGATTTCAATTTTTCATAGATTTGTTTGTATTTAGGTGAGTGGTCGTTCAAGGCAAAAATGATCGTCTTCATGTTCATCTCTCCTGACATGCTTATTTTTTTATTACTGTCACTTTTTTTATGTCAGTTTTCATTATATGATGCCATCGTAAAGGATGAAAGGTTGGAATGAAAAAAAGAGGGGAGAGGACCGATGTATATTCCGAAACATTTTGCCATCAATGATCCGGATGTCGCCTATCAGGTGATCGAGGAGAACAGCTTTGCCACCTTGGTATCGATGCATCAAGAGGAACTGTTTGCCACCCATTTGCCTCTATTGCTTGATCGGGAGAAAACGTGTTTGTACGGCCATTTTGCCCGTTCGAATCCGCAATGGAGCGACATTCAACATCAGGCGGTCTTGGCGATATTCCACGGTCCACATTGTTACATTTCTCCTTCCTGGTATGAAACGAACCAGGCGGTGCCGACATGGAATTATGTGGCCGTCCATGTGTACGGAAACGTGGAGTTGATCGACGATGAAGAGGAAATCATGCAGTCGCTGCACGATATGGTAAAAAAATACGAAGCGCCGGGAAGTCTTTACCAGCTGTCGAGGGTCGATTCTGGGATGCTGTCCGGTATGAGCAAAGGAATTCAAGCTTTCAAAATCATCATCAAGCGAACCGAAGGAAAAGCCAAGTTGAGCCAAAACCATCCTGCACACCGACAAGAACGGATCATCAAGCAGCTTGAGCAAATGCCGTTTGAAAACGAAAAGCGAATCGCTTCTTTGATGAAAAAGCAGCGGCCGTGAAATCAGAAAAGAGAGGAGTGAGATGGGGATGGACCTTTCCACGATCGGCTTGTTTGTCGCGGTAGCCGCAGCGCTGCTCATCGTCCCCGGACCGGCGGTATTGTACATCATGGCTAGGAGCATGAGCCAAGGAACGAAAGCAGGGGTTGTATCGGTGCTCGGTGTAGCTTTGGGAGGCGCTGTCCACGTTGTCCTTGGAGCCGTAGGCGTTTCCGCAATTTTGATGACATCGGCGGCTGCCTTTACAGTGGTCAAATCTTTAGGCGCTGTGTATCTCATCTATTTGGGAGGCAAAACGTTATTTTTCGCTTCTGATAAGGATGAGGGAACATCGGCCATGAAGGTGAAGGAGAAAACATTGGCCAAAGTATTTTATGAATCACTGTTGGTCGAAGTGACCAATCCAAAGACAGCACTCTTTTTTCTCGCCTTTTTTCCGCAGTTTATCTCTCCCTCTGCTGGGTCGGTGGCCGGACAATTTTTGTTTTTAGGGGCGATATTTGTTGTTCTCGCCTTGCTGAATGACAGCTTGTACGCCATGTTGGCCGCAGGCATCCGCAGACGGTTGGCCGCCAAGAAGGAAAGTGTGAAGGTGATGAATCGAGTGGCGGGATGTTGTTATATTTTGTTAGGACTATTCTCTGCCTTAGCGAGCCCTTCGAAACCGTAAGGGAATGGAGGAGTGGATGATGACCCGTTTTATTGTTGAAGACGATATTTGGGCTATATTTCCCAACGTCAAAATCGGTGTGGTCGTTGCCCAAGGGATTGACAACGGTATCAAGAATGCTGGTGTTTACGAACAAATGCTGCGGGAGGCGGAGAAAGAAGCGCGGAAATTCCTCGAGTTTGAGGAGTGGAGCCGCAATCCCGCCACCGCCGTTTGGCGAGAGGCGTTTCGGCGATTCAAAGCGAAAAAAGGGGCGCGCTGTTCAGTGGAATCGCTGCTGAAACGAGTGAAAAACGGCCATCACATTCCAACGATCAACCCGCTTGTGGATATCTATAACTGTATTTCATTGAGCTACGGGCTTCCATGTGGAGGAGAGGATATCGACACATTTGTCGGCGACATCCGGCTGGCGCTGGCGGATGGCCATGAACCATTCATCCCGTTGGGAGGAGAGGAAAACGATCCACCGTATGAAGGGGAAATCGTGTATAAAGATGACATGGGCGTCATATGCCGTTGCTGGAATTGGCGGGAAGCCCAACGGACGATGCTCACCGAACAGACGAAACGCGCCTTTCTCTGCATGGAATCAATAGATGACGCAAGGCATGAAGCGCTTCATCAAGCGTTAGAGGAACTGGCCTATTTAATACAACGCCATCTTGGCGGCACAGTGAAGATGCACCTATTGGATGCCCGTCATTCGGAAATATCGATAATAGATTAAGGATCGCTTCGGCCGCTTTGCTCTGGTTGCTGCTGCATCGGCCGCTTTGCTCTGGTTGCTGCTGCATCGGCCGCCCTGGAGAGGAAGGGGAGGCGATGCGCCTTGTGGGGCCGATTGTCGGAGCGGCGCTGGTGATCGTGGTGTTTGGTGTGCTGGTCGGAAGGGCGGCGGGCCTGTAGCCTCCGCTTGACTCGTTCAGTTCAGTGATCGGCGCCATGCCTTGGCTTTTCGCTCTAATTCCAAGACGAGCAGTTCTTTTCCCTTGATATACGAATCGATGTCGTACGGAAATTGGAACGCTAGTTTTTCTTTCAAATTTCCGTACCGCTCTGCTTCTTTTGGATGGGCCCGCAAGTAGTCACGGAAGGCAAGATGACGTTCAATATGGGGATTGCCCGCTTCATACATATGAACGTGGTGGGTGCGGCGGTCCCCGCCTTTTTGAAAGTATCGTCGCCCCGGTATGCCGTTTTCCCCTTTCGGTTCATAGCCAATAGCTGCCATCGCCCCATTGCATTCATCGACCCGGCTAATATCTGTAACGACAGCCATGATGTCAATGATCGGCTTTGCTTTTAAACCGGGAACTGATGTGCTGCCGATATGGTGAATGGCGATAATTTCTTTGTCAAAAATTTGTCGCAGCCGCTCCGCTTCTTGTTCAAATAGTGCCGCCCACCGCAATTGGTATGGCATCACTTCCACTTTTCTCATGTGGGGCCCTCCTTATTGGTCCTTTTCGTGCAAGGGCAACATCCTTCATGAAAGACACCGATTCCCTCACCCAAGCTGATCGCGTGGAAATGGGGCTTCCCGGTTAGAGATAAAAACATATCGCAGAAACAAATCACGAACTTGTCAGCATCATAACCGTGAAGCAAACCATTTCATACGAAACACCAAAAAGCGGATGGAGGTTTTCCCCACCCGCTTAGCGGTAATTCACAAACTGCACGTCAATCGGTAAATCAGCTTCGCGAATGGCGGCGATCACCTTTTGCAAGTCGTCTTTGCTTTTGCCACTGACGCGAATTTGGTCATCTTGCACTTGGCTTTTCACTTTCAAGCCGGTGTTTTTGATGATCGTGTTGATTTTTTTCGCGTTTTCTTTGTCGATCCCTTGGACAAGCTTGGCGCGCTGCCGCACCGTGCCGCCTGAGGCCGGCTCGATTTTGCCGTATTGGATGTTTTTCGTTGCCACCCCGCGCTTAATCAGCTTGCCGATGAGCACATCTTTCAGCTGCTCAAGCTTAAACTCGTCATCCGAGATGAGAACGAGCTCGTCTTTCTCAAGAGAAATGTCGCTTTTGCTTCCTTTGAAGTCATAGCGCGTCTTGATTTCTTTCATGGCAATGTTGATCGCGTTTGCCACTTCCGCCAAATCGACTTTGGAT
Source organism: Geobacillus sp. BK01 (assembly GCF_052220245.1). NCBI lineage: Bacteria > Bacillati > Bacillota > Bacilli > Caryophanales > Anoxybacillaceae > Geobacillus > Geobacillus sp. BK01. The sequence continues at coordinate 156,123 of NZ_JBQPTH010000003.1, read as the reverse complement.
ACGATATCGAACGAACTTTCTTTTGACATACATGACCTCCCGGGCGTGTGATGTACTTTCATTATAGAAAAAGGTGGGTGGGAAGGCAACAATGAGGAAGGGAGAAGATTAACTGCCTCTTTTTACACAGGGGTTCGGAGTGATGAGCAGTTTTATTCTATGTGGGATGAAGTGCCATATCCAAGTTAATGATCTTTTTGGTTATAAAAAATCAATGTAATAATTTATCCTCTTGTTTAATAAATATGATGGCAACAGAGCAAATGGGCCGATACTGGGCATGTCCTGTATACAGTCGACGAAAATGAAGGTGGTTGAGTTGAAACAACAAATAGTGAAAAAAGAAACATTGAAAAAGCAAGTATATGAATATTTACGTGAAGAAATCATTGCGGGAGGATTTGCACCGGGGGAAAGACTTGTAGAGGAAAAAATCGCGAAAAAAATTCAAGTAAGTCGAAGTCCCATTCGAGAAGCGATTCGTATGCTTGAAAAAGAGGGGCTTGTCATGGTGAATAAAGGGGGAGGGGTTACGGTATTCAGTCCAGACATGGAAAACTTTCAATATCTTTATGAATGTAGGGTGGAGCTTGAACCGCTTGCAGCCTACTACGCTGCACAGAGAATAGCCAAAAAACAAGTTGAAGATCTTAGACGACATCTCATTTGGATAGACGAGCAACCGTTAGGGTTAAAAGAAATCCTCGATATGAATACGAAATTTCATGAGGGGATTGTAACAGCCAGCCGAAATCCGTTTTTGATTAGGATGATTGAACAAATTCGCGGGATTAACAGTTTGTACAGAGTTGCGATCTTAAAACAAAATATGTTGCGGATGAAATTGGCTATTCAGGAACATATTCAAATATTTGAAGCCATTGAAAGAGGGGATGCGGATAAAGCAAGAGAATGCATGAAAGAACATATCGTAAGCGATTACAAATATTACGTGAACGTTTACCAAGGGAGGAAGTGAAAAAAGGGTGTCTAATAGACTGCCTCTAGAAGGAATAACCGTACTGGAGATGGGGAATTTTGTCGCTGCACCGTTTGCAGGGAAAATAATGGCTGAATTCGGTGCAGAAGTAATTAAGGTGGAAGAACCTGTATCAGGAGATCCGTTGCGAAGTTGGAGGATTATGCACGGCCACTCTTCCATCTGGTGGTACGTACAGGCAAGAAATAAAAAATCGATTACAGTCAATTTAAGAAAAGCAAAAGGTCAACAGCTCATCAGACAACTCATCCCGAAGGTTGATGTCGTGTTGGAAAATTTTAAACCGGGAACACTCGAAAAGTGGGGATTAGGTTATCAGGAGTTAAAGAAAATAAATCCATCTATTATTATGACAAGGATATCTGGATATGGCCAAACAGGCCCTTACCGTGATAAAGCTGGTTTTGGAAGTGTTGCCGAGGCAATAGGGGGGCTGAGATATTTAACAGGTTACCCCGATCGTCCCCCAGTAAGAGTGGGAATCGCGATTGGGGATCTCGTTGCAGGATTGTATGCAGTGATCGGAACGTTAATGGCGTTGCGTGTCAGACAAGAAGATAAAGAAAGAAAAGGACAGTTGATTGATGTCGCTCTTTACGAAGCAGTGTTCAGTCTGTTGGAAGGAGCACTGCCGGAGTATGTGTTACACGGTGTTGTGAGGGAAAGAACAGGAAGCACTCTTCCCGGAGTTTCGCCGTCCAATACGTATGAGTGCAAAGATGGAAAGCATGTTGTAATAGGGGGGAACAGTGATAATATATTCCAACGCCTTATGAAGACTATTGGACGCGAGGATCTCGCTCGTCATCCTAAATATGCTAACAACCAAGGGAGAGCGGAAAACGCTGAGTTGATTGATCAGGCAATAGAAGAGTGGACGAAACAGCACACATTGGAAGAAGTGCTAGAAGCTCTGGATAAAGCTTCTGTTCCGGCAGGACCTATTTATAATATTCGAGATATTGTCAATGACATTCAGTATAAAGAGAGAGAGATGTTGTTGCCGGTAAAATTAGAGGATGGAACAGACTGCTTGTTCCCCGGCATCGTCCCAAAACTGTCTGACAACCCAGGGCAAATGAAGTGGATTGGGCCTAAGCTTGGAGAACATAATGAGGAAGTATATATGAAGATATTAGGCTATTCTCGTCATCAACTGAAAGAATTAAAAGATGAAGGGGTGATTTAAATTTGTCTGATGTTCAGATTATTGATGTAAGTCCTAGGGATGGATTGCAAAATGAACCGGTCGTCGTTTCCACTGAAAAGAAGAAAAAACTGATCGAAATGCTTGTTAGGTCCAATGTGAAGAAAATTGAGGCCACATCTTTTGTTCACCCCCGAAAAGTTCCACAAATGGTCGATGCCGAGCAAGTGATGAAACAATGCAAGGAATTTGCAGGAATTGAGTTTGTGGCACTAATCCCCAATCTAAAAGGATTCCAGAGGGCGATACAAGCAAACATATCTGAAGTCAACTGGGTGACAGCTGCTACCGAAACATTCAATTATAAAAACATAGGGATGAGCATCGATGAGAATTTTGCACAGTTCAAACGGATTGTTCAAGAGAGCAGGATATTGAATATGAAAGTCTGTTTTTCCATAGCGGTAAGTTTTGGTTGTCCTTATGAGGGAGAAGTAAATCCAGCAAAAGTTATATCCTTGGTAGAACGTGCGGTAGAAGCTGGGGCTGATCGGATTGGGATCGCCGATACGATTGGGATCGCAACCCCTAAACAAGTCAAACGATTGCTTGCAGAAGTGCTGCAAGTTGCGCAATCGACTCCTATTGCGATTCATCTTCATGACACAAGGGGGATGGGATTAGCCAACGCTTATGCGGCATTGGAAGCAGGGGTGAAAATATTTGAAACCTCCGCGAGTGGTATAGGGGGGTGCCCTTTCGCCCCCGGCGCGGCAGGCAATTTGGCAACAGAGGATTTAGTATATATGTTTGAACGAATGGGGGTCAAAACAGAAATCGATTTTGAAAAACTGCTGGAAGCGGCTGATTTCGCGGCAAGCCTTACATCCAATCAACCATTAGGGAGGATAAGACAAGTAGAAAAAAGGGGGAGTTTAAGGTGAAAAGATTATCTTTTCTAACCAGTATCTTATTTTTCATTTTAGTTGTTTTAAGTGCATGTGGTCAAAATTCTTCAACGGCAGGGCAACAATCGAGTAAGGAAGGAAGCGATGGATATGATCCGGTCACGATAAGATTAGCTTATAATCTTCCGCAAGATCACCATATTTCGATTGGAGTAGAAAATTTTGCGAAGACGGTCACTGAACAATCAGGAGGCAAGGTGAAAATTCAAGTTTACCCTGCTGGGCAATTGTTGGGTGATAAAGAGATGAATCAAGCCATACTAACAGGCGGTGTAGAAATGGGGGTAAACTCCTCTACGCTGTGGGCTTCTACAGTTCCAGCGATGGGAATTTTTGATGTTCCGTACGCCTTTCCTAACTATGAAACGGCCGGTAAAGCACTATCTGGAGAGTTGAGGGAAAAGTTGAACAAGGCGATGGAGGAAAAAGGGGTAAAAGTTCTCATGTATGCCGATTATGGCTATGCACAGTTTGCCAACAATGTTCGACCGCTTAAATCTCCTGAAGACTTTAAAGGGTTGAAAATTCGCAGCATTGGCGACATTCCGTCTGAAATGATCAAGGCTTACGGGGCATCACCAGTATTTTTGGGAGCAGGGGAAGTTTATACGGCGCTGCAAAGAAAAACAATTGATGGGGCAACATCAGGGACAACAGCCATGCTTCAGCGCCATTACGATGAGGTAGCTAAGTATTTAACGATTAACAATTACTCTTACTTGGAGTTCATCCTTGCAGTTAATAAAAACTTCTGGGATCGTCTTCCCGAGAAAACAAAGAAGCTCCTAACCGAAGCTGCGCAGCAAACAGAACAATGGATTAGGGCAAAAGCGAAAGAAGAAGATGAACGAACAGCCAAAGAATTAGCAGCGAAAGGGATGGAGGTATACGTTGTTCCCGAGTCTGATCTTCCAAAGTGGGAAGAGGCGGCTCAACCAGCGAGAGAGGTATATATTGAAAGAGCAGGGGAGCTGGGCAAAGAGTTGCTCGATATTGTGGAGAAGATCAATTAAATAGAGGGAGTAATCGGGGAGGGAGGACTCCCTCCCTTATTTGCTTAGGAGGGGGAATATGAAAATTTTTCCTATACTATATAACTTTTTCGACCGATTAATTCAAGCGGGCGGGGCAATAGCGGGAATATTGATCATATTGACGACATGTATGACGACGTTTGACGTTATCGCTAGATCAGTGTTTAATCGGCCGACTGTTTGGGCCACGGAATTATGTATATACGCAATTATTGGGAGCTGTTTTCTTGGTTCTGCCTATACACTTCGAACATATTCCCATATTACAGTTGATTTACTAATCAACGTTGTTCCACATAGGGTTCAAAAAATATTGTCATACGTTTCTAATGCATTTGGATTCATTTTCAGCCTTATTTTTACCATCTATAGTTTGGAGCATGTTTTAAACACGTATAAACTAGGGACAACCTCATCATCGCTATTGAGGATTCCTATGTATCTCCCGGAAATGTTTCTCCCTATAGGAGGTTTGTTGCTTTGTTTTGCCTTTATATTACAAATCGCTGATGGGGGAGTATCAAAAGGAGGAGGACATTTGTGAATATAACATTTTTTCTTGGGGGAATGGCTGCTCTTCTACTAATAGGGATCCCTGTAGCCTTTGCGCTTGGGCTGCTTGCCATTGGTGGGATGTACTTGTTTAATGGCGGAGCATTTTCTCTTTCCCAGATTCCTATAATCTCTTATAAATCGCTAGACGATTTTACTCTAACGGCATTGCCGATGTATGTTCTTATGAGCCAAGTTTTAGTAGTGAGCGGCGTTGGACGCGATTTGTATGAAATGGCGAGCAAGTGGTTCAGGCATCTGCCCGGGGGATTAGCGATTGCCACATTGTTCTGTTGTGCTATTTTCGCGGCGATTTCCGGCTCGAGTGTAGCCACTGCTGTAACCGTTGGGGCGGTTGCCCTTCCGGAAATGACAAAACGGGGGTATGATAAAAGAACAGTTCTTGGCCTATTGGCTGCTGGGGGGACATTAGGCATTTTGATTCCTCCAAGTGTGCCGATGATTATATACGGTTCCGTGACAGGGGAGTCGATCGGAAAGCTGTTTGTTGCAGGAATTATCCCGGGAATATTATTAACGATTGTATTCATGATCTATGCGTCATGGAAGACACGCCACATAAAGGAAAAACCCGCTACATGGTCGGAGAGACTGGAAGCGTCCAAAACTGCTGTATGGGGACTTATATTACCTGTCATTGTTGTCGGAGGGATTTATACGGGAGTCTTCACCCCCACCGAAGCTGCTGCCATCGGTGCTATGGCCAGTATTTTGATTTCCATTTTTGTATATAGAAGTTTTACATTTTCTAACATTAAAGCGATTATATTATCAACGGTTAAAACGAATGCGATGATTTTGATGATTATCGTGGGGGCCATGTTGCTTGGATACATCATGACTATATTGCAAATCCCACAAACCATCACTCAATTTGCTACTTCACAACAAGTATCCCCTTGGGTCATTTTTGTCTTAGTGAATATCGTGCTGCTTATTCTAGGTTGTTTTCTGGAAACTATATCGATACTCGTGATTACACTTCCAATTTTGTATCCTATTATAACGGCTCTGGGGTTTGATCCCATTTGGTTTGCGGTTGTTATGGTTGTCAATATGGAATTAGCTCTTATTACGCCGCCAGTAGGGCTGAACCTATTTGTTTTAAAAGGACTGGACAAAACGAATACGATTGCAGAGATTGTTAGGGGAGTAGTACCGTATGCCCTTATTATGATGTTGTTTATCGTTGTACTAGCTATTTTCCCGGAATTGGCAACGATCCTGATAGACCGTGTTAAATAGCAAAGCTATAATGATCAGAGCTGCCTATATTTTACAATAGGCAGCTTTTGCATGGTTTACAAATGATCCGTCTTCTTCGAATACGCGAACTTCCCGGCTTCGCGGTTTTTCTCGCGCATCATGTTTTTCTCATGGCGCTTCGCTTGGTTGTCGCGCGCTTTTTTGTCGTTGTCGCTTGTGTTTGGCATCGGTCGCCCTCCTTTGTTTCGATCGTTCGTCATTAGTATGCGGCAAATGGAAATGAACTATATGGAAATAGGGGAAGGTAGTTTGTGGCAAGATCAATGGAGAATTTTTTTCACAAATGGTTCGTTTTAGAGTATGATTTGTATGAAGAAGATTTGGAAAAGGCAAGCGCGCTTGTGAACAGCCATCATATTCGAACCGTTGTCAATGTCATGTTCCAGCATCCGATTTTTACCGCTAAGCAGATGGCAGCGTTGACTGGTTTGCCGGAAGCGACGGTTCGGCGCTATTTGAATCGGTTTGAGGAACAGCAACTCATTTTCTCGGATGGCCGGATGCGGTCCAAAACGTACTACTACTACAACCTTCTTGATCAGCTTCGGTGATGAAGACAGGCGCCTGTGTTGTGCAGGCGCCCGTGTTTTGTCAGACGGGAAAAGCGTCAGATCTCAATATATTTGTTCAGAAAAAAGAGGGCAATCGTCCCCGGTCCGGCGTGGGCGCCGATAGCGCTGCCGATGTCGGAGAGGAAAAAGCGCGTGCAGCCGTGCGTTTCTTCGATCATTCGCTTCAGCTCGAGCGCCGTTTCTTCGTCGTCGGCGTGGCTGATGCCGATCGTTTGCTTTTGCAGATCGTCGCCGCGCTCGCCCATCAGTTCGACCATGCGCTTCAACACTTTTTTCCGCCCGCGCCATTTTTCGAGCGGGACAAGCGCCCCGTCCTCGACGTGAAGAAGCGGCTTGATGTTGAGCAGCCCGCCGAACGCCGCGGCGGCTTTGCTGATGCGGCCGCCGCGCGCGAGGTAGTCCAAGTTGTCGACGGTGAAAATGTGCTCCATATGGCGGCAGTACGACTCGATCGTTTCACAAAGCAAGTTGTACGGCGTGTTTTGCTCCGCCAGCTCGACGGCCTTCATGACGGCGAGCCCTTGGCCGAGCGAAGCGCATTTCGAGTCGATGATCGTCAGGCGAAACTCCGGGTATTCGTCAAGCAGCTCGCTGCGCACGGCCATCGCTGTTTGGTATGTACCGGATAATTTCGAGGAAAAGGCGATATACAGGCATGGCCGGTTTTCTTTGGCGTATGGCAAAAACAGTTCCTTCATCGCCAGCGGGCTCGGCTGTGCCGTTTTCACCGTATGCCCTTCCCGCATGGCGTCATATACTTGCTTCGGCTCGATCGTAATGCCGTCTTCGTAATCTTGACCGTTCCAATGAACGACAAGCGGCAAAAACGCGATCCGGTGCCCGCGAATGTACGATTGCGGCAAATCGGCGCCGCTGTCGGTGATGAGTTGAATGGACATATTCGTTCCCTCCTTAGGCGGGATGAATGGCGGTTCATAGGTTTAGTGTATCGGTTTTGACGGGGAAACACAATATGGAAGTAAAAGACGATGAGTCAGAAAGAAGGCTGCGGATGGCCCGCAGCCTTTCATTGGGTGATTTGATCAAGCTCAGCTTGAAATTGACGCAACTGCGCTTTTTCCGCCGCATTGGAATGCGCATACGCGGATGACATGGCGTTTTTGGCGATGGCAACAGCGCGGTCGACGCTCATCTCGATCTCGCCGTTGGCCGCTTGTTTGGCCTGCGCGACCGCTTTGCGCGCTTCCTGGAAGAGACGGTTGCCCATCGTCACACGCCTCCAAGCGATGTTTCAACCGCTTTTTCCGCCTTGCGCGCTTCCGCCTCAGCGTATGTTAAGTGATAAGGGATTCGCTTGTCATGCCGTTCGACTGCATCGACACCTTGCTGGACGAAACGCTTCGATTTATTTCGTTTGCCCATGACGGATTCCCCCTTTAAAAAATGAAGACGCGCGTTGCGTCACGTATAGTGTAACCACATGGGGGGAACAGTACTAAGGAAATTCGTTACAACACACGATTGGCCGAAGGAAGCAAAAATCGGGGGGAGGGCGCCAGACCGCACGGGGCGATGCAAGGCGGGAAAGAGCCGTCTGGCGGGATGCCTTGCATGCCGCAGGCGGACGCTACAAGCGCAAAACTTCTTGCAAATAGCGGCCGATGCCGTCTTCTTCATTGCTTGCGGTCATGTCATCGGCTACGGTTTTTAACGGCTCAATGGCGTTGCCCATGGCGACGCCCAGCCCGGCCCAATCGATCATTTCCAAATCGTTGTCCTCATCGCCAAAGGCGATGACGCGCTCCCTCGGAATGCCAAAGTAGTCGGCCACTTGTTTCAACCCGGCCGCTTTATGAACGCCATGGCGGACGATTTCAATGACATGCCACGGCTCGTTCCAGCGCCGGTGGTGCAGGACGTTGGCGTAGACGTGCGACAAATGCGATTGGATTCGCTCGATATGATCGCCGTCCGTATACACGAGCACGCTCGTCGGGTCTTTGCCGAGTGAGCGGCGCAAATCGCCGATTTCGATCGTCGGATTGCCGAGGCGGACGATGTCAAGCAAGACGTCGTCATGCTCGTGAAAATAGACGTCATCCATCACTTCGGCCAAAATGTTTTTGATCCGGTACGTTTCCCCGAGCTCGACAATGTTTTTGACGACGGTAAGCGGCAGCGGGGAATGGCGCACGCCCCATGACGATTGGCGCGGGTGATGGACAAACGCACCGTTGAAGTTGACGATCGGCGTCGTAAGGCCAAGCTCCTCGTAATACATTTGGCTCGCCCGGTACGGGCGGCCGGTGGCGATGACAACGAAATGGCCGGCGTCGATGGCGCGGCGGATGACGTCTTTGGTGAACGGAGAAATCGTTTTATCCTCTTTGAGCAACGTTCCATCTAAATCCAAAGCGATTAAATACGGCTTCATGCTCGACTCCTTTGCTTTGTTATTCTTTCCACTTTCTAGTGTAACTCTTTTCCAAAATCGCTGTCTATATGGTACACTAGACAGCGATGGAAAAAGACAGAAGGAGTTTGAACTGCCATGGTCATCGTTGAAAAAGAATGGTTGGCCGGCGTGCCGGTGCTTCACGTTGTCAAGCCGGAAAAGCGGGGCGAACGGCTGCCGCTCGTTTTCTTTATCCACGGCTTCACGAGCGCGAAAGAACATAATTTGCATTTTGGCTATTTGCTTGCAGAAGCGGGCTATCGCGTTGTGCTTCCCGATGCGCTGTTTCACGGCGAGCGGGACGAAGGTTTGAGCGAACGAAAATTGCAGCTGTCGTTTTGGGACATTGTCGTGCGCACGATTACCGAAATCGACGAGATGAAACATGATCTTGTGAACCGTGGCCTGGCCGACCCGGAACGGATCGGGCTCGCCGGGACATCGATGGGTGGGATCGCCACGTTCGGCGCGCTTGCCGTCTATCCATGGGTGAAGGTGGCGGTGGCGCTCATGGGCTGTCCGAACTACCGCGCCTTTTTTGACGCCATGATGGAGGAAGCGAAACGGCGCCGCATTGATATTCCATTGCCCCCGACATTGCTTGAGTTCGAAAAAGAAAAGATCGCCCGCTACGATTTGTCCAGGCAGCCGGAAACACTCGCCGGACGGCCGCTGTTCATCTGGCACGGGAAAGCTGATCAAGTCGTCCCGTATGCTTATACATATGAGTTTTATGAACAAATTAAACCACTTTATGAAGGAAACGAAGATCGACTGCAATTCATCGCTGATCCGCACGCCGGCCATAAAGTGACGCGCCAGGCGCTTTTGGAGACGGTGCGCTGGTTTCGCGAGTATGTATAATGGGCAAACAGTATGGTTTTCCCGCAAAAGCAAAGACCCCGGCTGCAGAGGCCGCGGTCTCTGTTTTTACACGAACTGTTTACCCTTCGCTTTGAGCTGGCATGTCTACGTCGCTTTCCGCCGGACGCGCCAATGTGATGGACGCGAGAACGGATAAAAAGGCGCAAGCGATTAAATAACTGAAGGCGGCCGGATAAGAGCCGTTGAAAATCTCGATAAGCATGCCCATGACGGTCGGCGTCAGCAATGCCCCGATCATGCCTAAAAAGTTGATGAATCCTATCGAAGAACCGATAACGTTTTTTTCAAATACTTGATGCGGCATTGCCATAATGATGGCGAACACAAGGCCGTGAAAGGTCGTGCACAATGATTGATAAGTGATCACTAATGCCACCGACGGTGCATTAAACAATAAATACAAAAACAAAATCGCAAGAAGAGAAAATAAGGTAGCATATATTTTTTCCTTGCCGTAAAAATGGCTTAAAAATAACCGTCCCCCAATAATGGTGCCAACAGCCCCGGTGAGTGCCGGGATGGAAGTAAGCATGCCCATCGATAATAAATCAAGTCCACGGACTTGCGTCAAGTAAACAGGCATCCATGAAATCAATCCCCAAATCAAGGTGGACATTCCGAACCACATAATGCCAAGTTTCCAAAGAGTTGCATTTTTCATCAGTTCTTTAAAAGAAGGTTTTTCTGTACGTTTTGTTTCGTTTTCTCCCGTGTTTTCAGACAAGTTTTCCGGTTTTAAATAATACCATAGCAGCCATGCGACGATAATGCCCAACAACCCGATGGCGATAAAAACATTTCTCCACCCAATCCAGACGAGTAAAGGAGTCGCGATTAACGGAGCGATCACGCCGCCGAGGGAATTGGATGACATCATAATGGTTTGTGCCTTGGCTCGCTCGTCTTTTGGAAACGCATCCGCTATGGCTTTTGAGCTTGCGGCCGGATACGCCCCTTCCCCGAGACCAAATAGAAAACGGATCATAATCATCGCCAGCAGCGACCAAGCGAATCCTGTGAAAACCGTAAAGATAGACCAAAAAATAATAGCAATCGTAATAATCTTCCGTGAGCCGTATTTATCAGCCAACCAGCCGCCGGGAACTTGCATTAACGCATAGCCGGCAAAAAAACTGCTAAGCACAACGCCGAGAGCGGACGGGCTGAGATGAAATTCCTTCGCTATCTCAACAATGGAAACGTTCATCGCCATACGATCAAGGTAAGACAGGCACCATCCGGTAAACAGCAAGGTGAGAATAACGTGTCTCTTGCTATTTTTGCTTGGAATATCATTCATAATGTTACCCCTTTCTGTTACTGTTGTGGGAAGGACAGTCTACATGAATGATTGTCTCAATGTGAACTGAGATAATCAAATACAAGGGAAATGAACATTTTTCCGATTAGAAGAATACTTCGTTCATCAACGTCAAATTTCGGATGATGGTGAGGGTACACCGCCTCGATGTCACGGTTCATTCCGCCTACTAAAAAGAAGGATCCCGGTCGTTCAAGCATATAGTAAGAAAAATCCTCCATCGCCATTTGCAAGGGCAGCTCGACTACATGTTCCTCTCCTGCGACAAGTTCCGCTATGCGTTTCACCCGTTCCGTTTCTTCCGGATCATTCCAAAGGGAAGGATAGCCGTATTCATATTTGAATTCATATTGCGCTCCTGCCATTTCGCACGATGATTTCACGATTTTTTCGATATGGCTTTTGATCGCTTCCTGTGCCTCTTTTGAAAAAGATCGAACCGTACCCGACAAGGTTGCCTGATCGGGGATGACGTTGTAACTGTCCCCTCCGTGGAAGGAACAAACGGTGACAACGGCGGGATCAACCGCATTGATTCGGCTCGCTGAAATTTGTTGGAGGTGGAGGACGATTTGGCTTCCGACGAGAACAGGATCGATCGAAAGGTGTGGCATTGAGCCATGTCCTCCTTTCCCTTTGATAGCGATTTCAAATTTGTCGCCGGCAGCCATGAGTGCTCCTGGTTTGTAACCGATCATGCCAACGGGAAGGTTCGAGAGGACATGGGCGCCGTACACTACATCGACCCCGTCCAGGCAGCCATCTTCAATCATCGCTTTGGCTCCCCCAGGGATGACTTCTTCGGCAAACTGATGAATGAACAATACATTCCCTTGTAGATGTTCTTTTACTCGGCTAAGGGCGTATGCGGTTCCCAGCAAAGCCGCCGTATGAATGTCGTGGCCGCATGCATGCATCACACCGGGAATTTTTGACTTGTATGGAACATCTTTTTGATCTTGGATAGGCAATGCATCAAAATCGGCGCGCAACGCTACTGTTTTCCCTGGTTTTCCCCCTCGCAGCAGAGCTGTCACCCCCCGCCCGCCAACGCCTGTTTTCACTTCCAGACCGCAGTCTTGCAAAAATTGGGCAATAATAGTAGGGGTTCTTACTTCTTGAAACGATAGCTCCGGGTACATGTGGAGATCACGACGAATTTGTACAAGATCGGCAAACTTCTTTTCCAGCTCGTCCCAGGAAACGTTTCTCATTTTTTCCCTCCTCTTTTTTCATGATCGAAAGGGAATAGGCCCTTTTGTTAGTTTACTAAATATTATAAAATATAAGAAAAGTGTTAGGAATGTGGTCTAAAACAATCTTTTTGGTGAAAAATTGTGGAGTTCAACATAAGGGGGTGGAAAAATGAGCGAAAAAGCTTCGGCTCAACGTTGGAATGCGGGGGATAAAGAGACAGACCTTCATATGAAAATTCTTCTGGAAAGCTTTCGGACGATCACCTCGACTCTGGAATTGGATGAAGTGCTGAACAAAATCATGCTTTGCGCTTTTACCATGTTCCGGTCGACAGATGCCGGGTATATCCAGCTATTTGATGAGCAGTCCGAGAAACTCATTGTGAGAGCTTACGTCGGGTTCAACGATCGCATTCGGTCATTTCGTGTCAGCATTGGCGAATCCATTGTCGGAAAAGTGTTTCGTGACGGGTGTGTGCGAATGTTGAGGACCACAAAAGAAATATACGACCAGATGGCGGATTTAAGCGAAGAAAACTTCCATATTTTACATTCTGCCATCGAATCAAAAAAAACGGTTCAGTCCCTTTTATCCGTTCCCATTACGTACGGCGAAAAACGAATCGGTGTAATGACGCTTCACCGTTTTGAGAAGGAAGAGCAGCCGGGTGAAAGGGATCTTCTTCTTCTGCAAAGCTTTGCCTCACATGTGGCCATAGCGATTCATAATGCTCAGCTTCACGAGGAGGTTCAAAAAAATTTAGATGAGGTCACTTGTTTGTTAAATAAATTGGAGTCGACAAACAAATTGTTGCAAAAAAGGATGGGCATCCATAACCATTTGACAAAAATATCAATCGAAAATAAAGGATTGGATTCCATCATTATGGAAATGAACTCGTTGATGGGAAAAACGGTTGTGTTCGCGGATTATCTCGAGGGAAAATGTTATCCTTCCGACAGTCTATCGATTGAAAAAGTCATGGCAGACCTTTTTGTTCTTTTTAAAACGAGAACTAAACCTGCCTATGCGCGCATTTCAGATTTTGAATCGTTCCATTATATATATCCAATAAGGTCAGCATCGGCTTTTTTAGGATGTTTGATCGTTGAAGGAGATGCCCCTTTATCCATAGAGGAGCGTCTAGTGTTGGAACAAGGTGCCCCTATTTTGACTATGGAAGTGATGAAGAACTTATCGAGAAGCGATGTGTTGTATAGAAAAACTTATGAAAAATATCATGAATTCCTCAAAATAAAAAATCCTATTCAGGCGGAAGCGGCAATTCGGGAGCTAGGAATGAGCATAAAAAAGTTTATTCAGACAGTCGTCATCGAGCTTTACGGGAATTCAGATCCGTATGCCCTTGCCAATGATGCCCGCTCCTTCGTCACTCGTATGCAGAAGGTGCTGCCTCCCGAAAATAGGTTGGTCATGTCTTACAATAACAAAATCGTTCTGTTCTCTACGACTAGCAATGAACATGACCAGTCCAAATGGATCGATTTAGTGAAAAAAATGGTTGATGATTGGAACAAAAGATTTACAGTAGCCGTTCGAGCTGGAGTCAGCACAGGCATTTACTACCATGGGTATGCGGAAGAAAACCATAACAAAGCGGAAAAAGCGTTGCTCTATTTAAAAAAGCAAAATAAGAAAGGTGTTTTTCATTTTCATGAAATGGGGATTGGACGTCTCTTTTTACATCATCACCCGAGTGAAATGGAATCCTTTCTGTCCGAAACGCTCTCTCTCTTGTGGACAGATCAAGAGACATACCAAGAGCTTTTGCATACTCTTATCAGCTATGTCCAAAGTGGCCGTTCGATGTCGGCCACAGCGAAAAAGCTTCATATTCATCCGAATACGTTATATCATCGCATCAAAAAAATTGAGGGGTTATTGGGACTGGATTTTGATAATTATGAAGATTATTTGAGTGTTCAGCTTGCTGTTTACTTATACAGCCGTTTTTATCACATAGCGGATGAGTGATCTCGATATGGCCAAACGATATATTTCGGGCGATGCCGTCAACTAATGTGGCATAGACGGGCTCTAGTTTGTTTTTGAGCAGTTAGGAAGCACCTTTTTACAGTCAAATGAATATTTGAATATGGACAGTGATGTATGGTATTTTATATTCAAACAAATATTTGAATGTGACTGTGGGGGGCTAATGATGGGACGTGGTGATATTTGCGACGTTTACTGTTATGACGAAGAGAAGGTCGCACGGGTTCAACGGAGGCTACATGATGAACACATTGCCGCGATTGTGCCGTTTTTCAAGGCGCTTGCCGATGAAAACCGGGCGAAAATTGTATACGCCCTTTGCGAAGAAGGGGAGCTGTGCGTCTGCGATTTAGCGAACGTCATCGGTGCAACGGTGGCAGCGACGTCGCATCATTTGCGCCTCCTGTACAAACAAGGAATCGTGAAATATCGGAAAGACGGAAAATTGGCCTTTTACTCGCTCGATGACGATCATATTCGCGAGCTGTTGCTTGTCGCGCTCGCCCATCAGAAAGAGGGAGATCGCCGTGCGGAGTGAACAGGCGCTGGATCAATGGGAAGCGAAAACGTACCGGGTGCAAGGATTGACGTGTCCAAACTGCGCGGCCACGTTTGAGCGAAACGTGAAGTCCTTGCCCGGCGTGAAAGAGGCGAAAGTGAATTTTGGTGCCGCCAAGCTCACCGTTTGGGGCGAGGCGACGATCGATGAGCTTGAACAAGCGGGAGCGTTTGAACAGTTGACCATTCGTGAAGAACGTGAGCGGACCGTCCGGCCGGAGCCGTTTTGGAAGAGGAAGGAGAATCGGAACGTTTACGTCGCCGCCGCGTTGCTGGCCATCGGCTGGACGGCGTCGGCGGCGGGCAGTGGTCGGTTGGCGGTGGCTGCGTATGTCGCTGCGATTGTGATCGGCGGCTACTCGCTATTTCGGGCTGGATTTCGTAACTTGATCCGCTGGCAGTTCGACATGAACACGTTAATGACGATTGCCGTTCTCGGCGCGGCGGCGATCGGGGAATGGCAGGAAGGGGCGGTCGTTGTCATTTTGTTTGCCATTAGCGAAGCGCTCGAGCGCTATTCGATGGAAAACGCGCGGTGGTCGATCGCGTCGTTAATGGAAATGGCGCCGGACGAGGCGACCATCCGGCGCGGCGCCGAGGAAGTGACCGTTCCGGTCGAAGACGTTCGCGTCGGGGATGTGATGATTGTTAAGCCGGGTGGAAAAATTGCTATGGATGGCATCGTCATAAGCGGCGCTTCGACTGTGAATGAAGCAGCGATTACCGGTGAAAGCTTGCCGGTAGAAAAAGCACCGGGGGCTGCGGTGTTCGCCGGGACGCTTAACGGGGAAGGGTTCCTCGAAGTCGAAGTAACGAAGCGGGCGGATGAGACGACAGTGGCGAAAATGATCGATCTCGTCGAAGAGGCGCAAGCGGAGCGGGCCCCTTCGCAGGCGTTCGTCGACCGGTTTGCGCGCTATTATACGCCGTTTATTATCGCGGTTGCGCTTCTGATCGCCGTCGTGCCGCCGCTCGTGATGGACGGGGCATGGCTTGATTGGGTGTATCGCGGGCTCGCGGTGTTGGTGATCGGCTGTCCGTGTGCGCTCGTCATCTCCACCCCGGTGGCGATTGTCACCGCCATCGGAAACGCGGCCCGGCGCGGCGTGCTCATCAAAGGCGGCGCGCATCTTGAACAAATCGGCCGGCTGCGGGCGGTGGCCTTGGATAAAACGGGGACGTTGACGAAAGGGAAACCGGCCGTGACCGATGTCATCGTGTATGAAGGAACACGCGAGCAGCTGCTGGCCATCGCCGCCGCCATCGAAAAACGGTCGCAGCACCCTTTGGCTTCAGCCATCGTCCGTCGGGCGGAAGAAGAGGGGACGCCGTTTCTCGACGTGCCGGTTGGCGAGTTTCAGTCATTGACCGGCCAAGGGGTGAAGGCTGTTGTCGGAAGCGAAACATACTACATCGGCAGCCCCGCCTTGCTCACCGGCTTGATCGGGGAGTTGCCGGGTGAAGCGGAACAACAAATCGCTGTGTTCCGCAGCGAAGGAAAAACGGTGATGGCCGTTGGCACCGCCAACCGGCTGTTGGGGCTTGTCGCTGCGGCCGATCCATTGCGGCCGTCCGCTCCGGATACGATCGCGGCATTGCGGCGCCTTGGCGTGGCGGAAATCGCGATGGTGACAGGCGACCACAGGCAAACGGCACAGGCCATCGGCCGCCAAGCGGGCGTATCGGACGTTCGCGCCGGGCTGCTTCCCGAAGAGAAGCTGGCGGCGATCCGCGAGTTGAAACAACGTTGCGGCATAACCGCCATGGTCGGCGACGGGGTGAATGACGCTCCTGCCTTGGCCGCGGCCGATGTCGGCGTGGCGATGGGCGGGGCGGGGACCGACACCGCCTTGGAAACGGCTGATGTCGTGCTGATGGCCGATGACTTGCGCCAGCTTCCGTACACGATCCACCTTGGGCGCCGAACGCTTGCCATCGTTAAACAAAACATCGCCATCGCCTTAGGGTTCAAAGTGTTGGCACTCGTGGCTGCCGTCCCAGGCTGGCTCACCCTTTGGCTTGCGGTGTTCGCCGACATGGGGGCGACGCTGCTCGTGACGCTCAACAGCATGCGCCTGTTGCGGGTGAAGGGTTAGAAGGTTTGGCGAAAATGCAAGCTGTTTGCTGACGACTGCGGGGAGGGGGCGCCATGAACCATTTTCGGGAAAAAGCGATCCATGAAACAGAGCTGACAGAACAAGTTCCACCGATGGATGACCGGGTGTTTTCGCCGACCGAGGAGTTGGATCGGATCACAGCCGGAGGAGCGATGAAGCGGGAAGCCCTCGACTGGCGGGGATTTCCCCGGTGGATTCGATGCTTCGGATTCGTCGCCTTGGCCTTTTTTGTCATCGTTCCTTTGCTGGCATGGTTGTTGAACGTGTTGTTTGAATAGGAGATCAAACGCCAACAGGAAGCGGATCCCGCGGAGGAGAAAAGCACACAACACGGAAATGCCCGTCGTTCCGTGTCGTGTGCTGTTTGCGTTGTATATAGTCATTCTTTAAGCGAATAGCGGTGTCAGTTGTTCGCGACAATCGATCATTTGATGATGATTGCCCTTTTGCTTGCTCATCGCAATGGTTGCTTTTTTCAATCCCCTACGCGGTAGTCGGCTTTTTCTTTTCCACCTGAACGGATTATAAGATCCACAGAGATGGAAGGGAGAAACCTATCGTTCAGCGGAATGGTTCCATTGACCGATAAGCGCCGCCATTCGTGTAAGGCGTTCCGGTGGAAAACGGCGGAGAGATTGAGCGTATCGATCCCCCGGGACGCCCCCCACTGATAAGTGCGCCGTATTTCCTGTTTGACGGTTTGTTTTGCGAGCCGGACGAGCTCGTTCCGGGACAATGAGTCATTCGCTTCTTCTATAATGTTCCCATCAATTCGAACGTGTAAATGGGCGGTGTATTTGCCGTTGTCACGTTTTAGCGTCCACTCGGCATGCGGGCTGCGAACAATAAGCGTAGCCGCTATTTTCCCTTCTTTCCGAATGGCGAGAGGGGTGCGGTGAATATCTTGTTCAACCCAGCGGATTCCTTTCGCCTCAGGAAAGCGGGCGCATGCCTGCAGCTTGTAATGATGCAAAAAGCAAACACCTTGGAGCTGCAACATCGTTTTGTTTTTTTCGTCTTCCGTCCATGATGTTTTGGTCAGTCCCAAATAAGGGAGGCGGGCGGTCATGGCTGGCTCGTCAAGATGGGCGATAAACCGGTTCAAGCGAATCGGGCGGATAAACGAGCTTTGTCGAAAAAGCTCCTCCGGGTTCGATAACAGCGAGTAATACGAAGAGGTAAGCAACAGCGGTGTGGCCCGAAACAATTGCTCTAACGGCTCATCAGTGGCATACACCCAAATCGTATGGCGAATTTCGTTATACCGGGTTAATAAGTCAATAGTGTTTCGGATCACGTGCGGCTGCAACGCCCGTTTGGTGAAGACGATGCTTTTCACGTGCCCCCAGGAAACCATTTGCTGGATGGATTGATAAATTTTATGGGCGGCAAGATCAAACGTTTCCGCTGTCGCCTTGCCGACTGAAAGAGCTGCTTGTTCTCTCGCTCCCCCGGCTTCGACTTTGGCCAAGCCGCTGAAACTGACAAGCTGAACGTATAAAACGAATTTTCCGTCTTGATAATCGATGCCAACCGCATGAATGTAAACGATATGGTCAATGTTGCGCGCTCCCCAGCAGCCGCTGAGCAAAACCGCTGCGAGGAGGGGCGCCAGCAACCGCTTAGTCATTCGCCTTTTTCCCCTCTCGGTGTCGAGTCGTTCGGATGCAATATGCGGGCGCGTGTGCGAAACTGCTTCCACGTGCTTGACACAACAACTTTTCCGGCTTCTTTCGAGGCGGGCATCAAGGGAGCGACATAAGGAACACCGCATGTTTGCAAATTGGCGGCATACGCCAAGACTAAAAAAGACGAAAGCATAAATCCAAACAATCCAAGGAACGAGGAACAAATTAGAACGAAAAACCGCAATAAGGTAGCAGTGCCCGATAAGTTTTGGTTGACAAGCGTAAAGGAAGAAATAATGGAAATCGCGGCGACCACAAGCGTCGCCGGCGAAGTGAGCCCGGCGTTAATGGCCGCCTGGCCGATAATCAGACCGCCGACGACTGACAACGTCTGTCCAATTGCAAGAGGCAGGCGCATTCCCGCTTCTTTAAACACTTCAAATAAAATCACCATGATAAACATTTCCAAAGATACAGGAAGCGGCACCCCTTGCCGGGAAAGGACAAGCGTTGCTAACAATGTAAACGGGAGCTGGTCTTGATGGAATGTCGTTAAGGCCACCCATCCACCCGGGAGCAAAATGGACACTGACGTGCCGACGAGACGGATCAAACGTTGAAAAACGACAAACAAGAAAAATGTATGATTGTCTTCGGAAGTATTCAATAAAAACGTCAAATTGCCCGGGCCGATTAAAGCGGTCGGCGATCCGTCAACCAATATCACAAACCGCCCGTTAAGAAGCGAAGTGACAGCGAAATCCGGCCTTCCGGTATATCCGAACAAAGGGAAGATCGAAAACCGATGATCGGAAATCCAATGCTCGATTTGGTTTGTGCTTGTCACGGAATCTACATATAAATTCGTTAAACGATGTCTCATTTCACCGATCACATCGGCATGGGCAATATCGTCGATATAGAGCAGCCCTACTTTTGTCTGGCTGCGCGTGCCGATAATAAACGATTCGTAAACGAGACGGTGCGAACGGATTCGCTTCCGAATTAACGCGACATTTTTGCTGATTTCTTCAATAAACCCGTCTTTCGGGCCGCGGATCGATACTTCTGTATTCGGTTCTTCCGGATCACGGTTTGGCGGGCTGGCGATGGCCATGGCATATAACGCGCCCGCCTCTTCGAAATAAATGAGCAAATCGCCGCTAAACAGCCGGAAGTTTAGATCATCGATTCGCACTTCTTTTCCTATATATTCGAGCGTTGCCGGTTTACACGTTTCAATGTCGGCTGTCGAGCGGCACGAACATCGTCTGCACATGTCACGAAGCATCGGATAAACGGCTTTTTGCAGCATTTGTGTATCGCATAGTTCTTCACAATACAGAAAGAACAGCCGAACAGCGCCCATATCCCCGTCAGTTATAGTGGACTGAACCGCAGCCTCAGTGATGATGACATCATCGCATTTTTCATACATCGCCCGCAACGCTTCCTCAGAAATGACAATAGTTTCTAACCCCGTATGATCGTCGGTTACCCGTTTTTGTCCGGCTGCTCGCATCGATGTCGGCATTATGACGACCTCCTTTTCTGCTGGAGATGGGAAAATACCCCTAATAGGCTGAGCAAAACCGAAAGGGAAAGAGAGAAAACAAGCGATGACGGCAAAACCCAATGCTTAACGAAGTGGAAAAATTGATCATCCCCGATCGGAACGAGCGCTGCCGATATAATGGCGAGATAAACGACCATCAATACCCACCGGCGCGTTTCTCGATGTTGAATTGGAAACAGCTCGACAATGAGCGCTGTAAATAGTGAAATGCGAATGAAAGCTCCAGACAGCCATTGATGGACGGATAAAAAATCGACATGTTCGATGTATGTCCCTAAGTTAACCAACCTCCATTGTTCAAAAGCCGGATAGCGAAGGCGTGTAGCTTGCTCAGGGCCGAACTCCGTAATAGCGCCGATCGTCGGCCCGATGCTCAAACTGCCTGTAAAGATGGCGATCATAAGAAGCGATTTCCATGAAAATGTGTTCGGCAGCCGGTGGGTGATGAACAAAAGCATAATCACTTCCGTGTAGCCGGCCCCGGCGTATGCCATGCCGTGCAGAACAGGCATCCACCCGTGTTCAAGCATAGGTTTTAACAAAGAATGATCTTTATGCTGCATAGTGGATAACATAACAAAAAATCCAAACACGGTGACAAATGACAACAGGATAAGCGAAACATTTGCAATGGATTGGATGCCGCGGTAAGCGCTATAAAAACAAAGGCCGGTGATGGCAACAATCAGCGCCCATCGTGGCGTCGCCGGCAAATAAGATGTCGTTGTAAAGGTGACAGTATCAAATAAAGTGACAAAACTATGCACCAATAAAAAGATGGTGCTAATGAAAGCAACCGCATAAGCAATGATGGGCGAGAATTGGGTGCTCAGCCACTCGAACAGCGGCTGACCGTTGGTCTGTTTAATGACAAAATAAAGAAGAAGCAGCCAGATAGGGAGAATAAGCAAATCGGCCGCAGCGGCGATCCATGCGTCCCGATGCGATGCTTCAAGCAAGATGGGAATAACAAGAACGTGATTCATCAGGCCGGTGGAAAGCATAATCACACTTAGTAGTTGTATAACGTTCAGCGGCTGCCCGTTCATCGTGATTCCCTTTCTTGACTGTGAAATTGATCCTGATAGACAACATTGTTTCCAACTAGAAACAAACTATGCATAGCCATCTAGGGGAACAAGGTGTCGGTCACTGCAACGATAAGGAAGGGGAATGCAACGGATGAATGACATCGGGATGTTTTGGTGCGGTGTGGTGAACGAACCGCTAGGTGAGGAAAGAGCCATTTTTTCATATGAGCCTTTCTTTGTTTGCGAAAAGGGCCGCTCCGTCAGTATGGAAGGGCGGCCCAAGGGGAATCGAAGCGCTGCTTTTTTCAGGCAAAATAGCCAAGCTGCCGGAGCGCTTCTTCGCTCATCCGTTCCGGCGTCCAAGGCGGGTTCCATGTCACTTGGACGCGTACATCGCGGACGCCGTCGATTTGCTCGAGCGCCCGTTTGACGCCGCCGGCGATCGAGTCGTGAAGCGGGCAGCCGGGAGTGGTGAGCGTCATGAGCACATCGATATGGCCATTTTCAATTTGCAAGTCATAAATTAATCCTAAATCGACAACGTTAATGCCAAGCTCCGGATCTATGACCGTTTTCAGCTGTTGAATGGCAAGTTCGCGGACATCCATCGTGTTTTCCTCCTCATTCCTTTATTTTCGAAAGACCGCTAAAATCGTTCCGGCAAAAGCAACGCTTAATCCAGCTAACAATACTTGAGCGATGGCCAACAGCGGCACGCTGGCGACAGCCAGCGCCACAGCCGCCAGCGCCAAGGCGGCGAGCCATAGGCGGCATTGAATGGTGATGGCCCGCTCGTTCATCATTTGTTTTAACGTCGGCACGTTTTGTTGGCCGACTTTTTCGCTGTAACGATGCGTCCACCATAAAAACGGCACGATTTTAAACAAATAGCCGATGATGCTAAAGCCGATCCAGCCGATTGTAGAAAGATAGAGGATGATGCCAAGCCACCGTCCGCTGCCGGCTATGATGGCGATGACGGCGGCCGCGTGCAGCGCAAGGCCGATGGCCACCGCCGTCACGGAAAATTGAAACGGACGGTCAAGCGTTTTTTTCATTCGCTTTTGCAAAATGGCGCGGATATGCCAGGCGAAAACGGCGAATCCGCCCATGAGCAAAGCGGCACCGACCGCAAGCCCTGCCTTGTTTGGCGAGAATAGGCTGGCGAACGCCACCGCAATCCCGCCGGTGTACAGCGCATAGACGTAGCGCGCCGGCCGCAGCGAAAAGCCGTGGGCGAGCGAAAACATCGGCGCCATTTTGTACGAAAAGCCGATGATAAGCAGCGTAAACCAACCGCACAGCCCAAACAGCACATGCAGCCCGAACACCGATTCGTGGCTGTTGGCGCCTGTAGCGGCAAAAAAGTGAAACGCCAGCATCCCCCCGGCGGCTGCCGTCAGCAGCAAAAACAACAGCGATGTGGCGACAAAGAGCGTCATGACGTTTTTCGTTTCTTGCTTTCTCAACGTCATCGCCATTTGCCAGACGAACAAAACGATGCCAAGCAAAAGCAGCAAGCCGGGAAGAAACGCCTGGTTGGGCGCCACCGCCAGGCTTACGGCAAACGCGACAATGCCGGTTGCTGTCACGGCAAATTGCCAAAAGCCGAGCCGCTCGCTCCAAATCGGCGTCAAAAAGGCGACGGGAACGAGTTGATACATCGCCCCCATGGCCGTCATTAAGGCGAACCCGAGCAGGCCGAGGTGGGCCGCCGCCCAGACGAGCGGCAGCCGGAACGTGCCGCCGCTAAGGGCAGGAACGGCCCAAAGCAGCATAAGTTGCGAGACGGCGAACGCTAACACGGCGAACATGATAAACGAAAACGGCAGACGGACGTCTGTTTCCGTTCCCGTGCGAGTAGGAAACACGTTGCTCATCCTTTCGTAATTCGAATTTCGAAGCTGCCGTCTTCGCGTGCGAACGTTTCGTGCCGGTAGCCGAGCTCATCGAGCTGTTCGTACAAAAACATCGGGCGGCGGTCGTTGATGATCGTCAACGTTTCACCTTGATTGAGTTTCGCGAGGGCGGCAAGCGTCCGCATCATCGGTTGCGGCGGCTCCAATCCGCGGTTGTCTAGGATCATTTGTCTCCCCCCTGTTTGGTGAACGTCACTTTCCAATGTTTTTTCTCGATTTGTTCGGCCTCGTACGTAAATCCTTTCGCTTTCATAATCGGAAACAGCGGCAGCGGCTTGAACGGGGCATGCAAAATGAACGTATCGCCCGGCTGCAGCGGCTTAATGGCGTTCATAATCTTTTCAAACGGTTCCCGTTTTTGCCGCAAGTCTTCGCGCACATCGAGTTCGATCGTGACAGCCATGTACATTTCCTCCTTTTTGACTACTATGATAATCATTTTCAACAACCGGTGTTGTGATATGGCTCACACATAGATCGTTAGAAAAAGATTTCTTTTTCCAACCCTTCCTGATCGATCAAATAAAAGCCGTGTTCATCGACATGAATCAACCCTTTTCGTTTCAGCTGGCTTAACGTCCGGCTCACCGTTTCCCGCGCCGTGCCGATCATATTGGCCAGTTCGCGGTTTGTCACATGGGCGGTGAGGCGGTGCCATTTCCCTTGCTTGACGGCGTTCGTGCGCGTCAGCCGCAACAATAGAAGCACGATTTGTTCGTACGTATTATGGAGCACCTGGGCCTCAAGCCGGTTTTGCAAGTCGACGATTTTTTCCCCCATGACGCGAAACAGTTTCATGCATAGCTCAGGACTCGCCATCAGCACTTGCTCGAAATCGTGGATCGGAATGGCGACCAACGTCGCTTCCTCGACCACTTCAGCGTGAGCCGGATACGTGCCTTTTAAGAAAAAGCCGGCGTGCGGAAACATTTCTCCCGTCTGCAAAAGCGAAACGATTTGTTCTTTTCCGCTCAAGTCGGTTTTATAAATTTTCACCGTGCCGGAATGAATGAAATAGACGCGCTCGAGCGGGTCGCCTTGCATAAAGACGAACGTCCGCGGCTTGTAGACGCGCACGTGGGAGATGGCGACAAGCGAGTCGAGCTCGTAATCGGACAGTTCGCGAAACAACGGAACGGTTTTGAGACGGTCTTTCATCCAATGGTTCGCCATGGCGTTCTCTCCTTTGGAAATGTGACAAAAGTGTGACAATTGCCAATGGGACATCGATGCCTTTCTTTTGTTGAAAAGCCGCACCGTTTGGCGCCTTCTGCCTTCATTGTATAAATTCTCACACTTCAAAGCTGTGATATAAATCATAGTGGATGTTTGCCCCCGCTCACAAATCGGTCAAAGCGAAGAGCGCTACAATGGGGACGAACAAACGAGAAGGAGGTTGCGCTACATGGAGATTCAGCGATCCGTTCGCCCCAATGTCCGGCCGGGGCGGCAAACGACCAATAGTTTTCTCAAATCCATTCTTATTTTCACCATTTTAATCAGCTTTACCGTCCTGCTTGTCGGCGGGTATTGGATTTTTAAAGAGATGGCGCCAAGGCCAAAAGAAGTGCGCAGCGAAGACGGTCAAGTGCTGATGACGAAAGAAACGATCATCGGCGGGCAAGCTGTCTTCCAAAAATACGGGCTGATGGATTACGGCACCGTGCTGGGCCACGGGTCGTATATGGGACCGGACTACACAGCCGAAGCGCTCAAAGTTTACACGGAAGGCATGCAAGACTACAAAGCAAACGAGAAATACAACAAGCCGTTTTCCGAGTTAACGGATGAGGAAAAAACGGTCATTCGCGAACAAGTCATCAGCGAAATGCGAAAAAACCGCTATAATCCGGTAACCGATGTGCTGGTGTTAACGGACGCCCAAGTGTACGGGCTTGAAAACGTGCGCGACTATTACCGCGACGTGTTTACGAATGGCGACGGTTGGGGATTGAAAAAAGGATTGATTAAGGAAACCGATATGCCAAAAACGGATCGCGCTTGGGTCGCTGAGGGCGATCAAATCCAACAAATTGCTGACTTTTTCTTCTGGACCGCCTGGCTGTCGAGCACGTTGAGAATTGGCGACGAAATTACGTATACGAACAACTGGCCATATTATGAAGACGCCGGCAATACGATGTCGTTCTCGGCTGTCTGGTGGAGCGGCGCCAGCGTCACGATTTTGATTTTGTTCGTCGGGATCATTTTGTACGTGTTTTACCGCTATCAGTTAGGGATGCAAGAGGCGTATGCGGAAGGGAAGTTTCCGGTTATCGATTTGCGGCGGCAGCCGCTCACCGCTTCGCAAGTGAAAGCGGGCAAATATTTCGTTGTCGTCGCGGCACTGTTCTTCGTGCAAACGATGTTCGGGGCGTTGCTTGCCCACTACTACACCGAGCCGGACAGTTTCTTTGGCATTGATGGGATTTACGACTTGCTGCCGTTTAATATCGCTAAAAGTTACCATTTGCAGTTGGCCATTTTCTGGATCGCAACGGCATGGCTTGGCATGGGAATTTTCGTCGCTCCGCTTGTCGGCGGACAAGAGCCGAAAAAGCAAGGGCTGCTTGTCGATCTCCTGTTTTGGGCGCTTGTCGTCCTTGTCGGCGGCAGCATGATCGGCCAATGGCTCGGCGTCAACGGTTACTTAGGAAACAGCTGGTTCTTGTTTGGCCACCAAGGTTGGGAATACCTTGAACTTGGCCGCGTCTGGCAAATTATTTTAGTCGTGGGCATGCTGCTTTGGCTGTTTATCGTCTTCCGCGGTGTCAAACGCGGGCTGAAGCGGGAAAGCGACAGAGGCGGGCTCATCCACTTGCTGTTTTACTCAGCCATCGCCGTTCCGTTCTTCTACATTTTCGCCTTCTTTATGGAGCCGGATACGAACTTTACGATGGCCGACTTTTGGCGTTGGTGGATCATCCACTTATGGGTGGAAGGGATTTTTGAAGTGTTTGCCGTTGTTGTGATCGGATTCTTGCTCGTGCAAATGCGGCTTGTGACGAAAAAATCGACCGTTCGAGCGCTCTATTTCCAATTTACTCTTTTGTTGGGCAGCGGTGTGATCGGCATCGGACACCACTATTACTACAACGGTTCACCGGAAATTTGGATCGCCCTTGGGGCGGTGTTCTCGGCGCTTGAAGTCATCCCGCTTACACTGCTCATTTTGGAAGCGTACGAACAATACAAAATGATGCGCGACGGCGGGGTCAACTTCCCGTACAAAGCGACGTTCTGGTTCTTAATTTCGACCGCTATTTGGAACTTAGTCGGCGCCGGCGTGCTCGGTTTTCTCATCAACTTGCCGGCTGTCAGCTACTTTGAACACGGGCAGTTTTTAACGCCGGCCCACGGCCACGGGGCGATGATGGGCGTGTATGGCATGTTCGCGATTGCCGTGCTTCTTTACTCGCTGCGCAACATCGTCAAACCGGAAGCATGGAATGACAAATGGCTGAAATTCTCGTGCTGGATGTTAAATATCGGGCTTGCAGGCATGATCGTCATCACGCTTCTTCCGGTCGGGGTGTTGCAAATCAAAGAAGCATTTGTGAACGGCTATTGGGCGTCGCGTTCGCCGTCTTTCCTGCAGCAAGACATCGTGCAAAACTTGTTGCTCATCCGCTTCGTTCCGGATACGATCTTTTTAATCGGCGTCGTCGCCTTGCTTGCCTTTGCGGTGAAAGTGATGTTCCACTTGCGCAAACCGACGCATCGCGAAGGGGAAGAGCTGCCGGTCGTAAACTTAGCTGAAGAAGAGTAAAAACAAACACGCACAGCGGAATCCGCTGTGCGTTTCATTTTGAAACGTTTTCACCAATAAAGATTATCGCCCGTGGCATTCGCTCGTTTCGCTGTTTTCTTTCTCTTTTTGCTTGTCATGGCACGGAAAGCAGTATAACGTCTCTGTTTCCCGGCTGACGACACCGTTTAAAAACCCATGCAGACAATGGATCGGCTTGCCGCATTGCGCGCAAAAGCCAACAAGCTCTTCCAACCGCCATTTCTCCTTTCACAGGGATTGAAAATGTTCACCGTCCGGCTGTGACGCGCGTCACTACCGTCGTAGGCCAAAGCGGCTATGATGAGTATATAATTCATTATACTACAAAGGAGGCCGACGTTATGAGCCAATTTGCCGCAAAAATCCACGCCCCGGACTATCCGCCGCGCGATCGCCATCCGGCGATTTTCCGGCTGTTTGACAGCTTAAAGCCGGGGGAAGTGATGGAACTGGTGAACGACCACGACCCGCGTCCATTGCAATACCAGTTCATGATGGAGCGTCCGGACGAATTTACGTGGGAGTATTTGGAGGAAGGGCCGGACGTATGGCGGGTGGCGATCGGAAAGAAATAACTGCACCGTTTCATCGGGATTTCCGTCTGCAGGCGGAAATCTTTTTTTTTCGACGGTTCGTATGGTACGGTAAAAACAAACGATGTCCGGAAAGGGGAAGGGTGATGAAACCAACCATTGCCGGAGCGGTGCTCGCCGGCGGCCAGTCGCGCCGATTCGGGCGGCCGAAGGCGTTTGCGCTGCACGAAGGCGCGCCGTTTTTCACCTGGTCTGTTGCGGCATTGCGGTCTGTCGCCGATGAACTGTATATCGTCAGCCACCCGTCGCTTGTCGATGAATTCCGCCGGCAAACGGACATCCCGGTGTTGCTTGACGTGGAGCGCTGCCGCGGCTGTGGGCCGCTTGCCGGCATTTACACCGTGATGGAACAGAGCCAGGCGGATTGGGTGTTCGTCCTGCCGTGCGACATGCCGTACATGCGGCAGGAAGTGACGAATCGGCTTGTTTCCTATATCGATCCGATGGTTGATGCCATCGTCCCGCTCCATGGCGGCCGTCCGGAGCCATTGGTCGCCTTATACCACCGGCGGCTCAGCCCTGTGATCGCCGAGCTGCTTGATATCGGTGAACGGCGGATGACGGCGCTCCTTGAACGGATTCGCGTCCGGTATATTGACACGAATCAGCTCGGTGTCGAGGAGAAAGTGTGGCACAATGTGAATACACAACAACAATACGAAAGCCGCTCAGATAGATGCTGCTTTTGATAGGCGGCTTGCCTTCGTTGGCATTATCGTGGGCCGACGGTGAAAGAAGAGGAAAGGCGTATAGATCCACCGCTGTGTAATTTTCGCTGGCATCGAAAGGAAGTGGTGCGTTCTATACTAGGGCTGAAGAGGGGGATCAAGGTAAGTGCGGAGAAAATTGTCTAAAAAGGAGGAGAACGGTGATGACCCTGCGCTTCAATTACCGTATTGAAAACCCAGAAGCATTTGAAACCCTAACTAAACTAGAGGAATTTATGAACAAGAGTGGGCTCGACAAAACGCTCTATGAGCTAATTAAAATTCGTGCCTCACAAATTAACGGATGCGCCTTTTGTGTAGATATGCACACTAGGGATTTACGAAACATGGGAGAAACTGCACAACGTATTAATTTAATTAGCGTTTGGCGTGAAGCTTACGACATTTTTTCTGAGAAAGAAAAGGCGGTACTGGAATTAACCGAAGCAGTTACGCTTATTTCAAATAATGGGGTTCCCCAACATTTGTATGAAAAGGTTCGCCAGTTTTTTAGTGAAAAGGAATACGTAGACTTAATTATGGCGATTAACACCATTAACTGTTGGAATAGAATGGCGATTTCAACAGGTATGTATCCGGGCTGCTTTTAATCATTTTTTGTTGCAGCTGAGGATCTGTCGCCACATCCGATCGTACACGCGGCCGTCGTCTTCATTCAAGGTGCGATCGCCATCTGTTGTGGCCTCGCTGCGGATGTGATGGATATCACATAATGCGCCTAAGTGTTGCGGTACAATGGAGGCCGAGGAGGGGACATGATGCGCGATTTCAATGAAAACCCGTTTATCGTTATTTGGGAGTTGACGAGGGCGTGTCAATTAAAATGCCTTCATTGCCGCGCCGAAGCGCAATATCATCGCGATCCGCGCGAGTTGACGTTTGAGGAAGGGAAAAAGCTGATCGATGACATTTACGAGATGGATCAGCCGATGCTCGTCTTTACGGGAGGCGATCCGCTCATGCGGCCGGATGTGTACGATTTGGCGAAATATGCGATCGACAAAGGATTGCGCGTGTCGATGACGCCGAGCGCGACGCCGAACGTGACGAAAGAAGCGATCCGCAAGGCGAAAGAAGTCGGCTTGTCGCGCTGGGCGTTCAGTCTTGACGGGCCGAATGCCGAGATTCACGACCATTTCCGCGGCACGAGCGGCTCATTCGATTTGACGATCCGCGCGATTCACTACTTGCATGAACTTGACATTCCCGTGCAAATCAACACCGTCATTTCGCGGTACAATGTTCATGTGCTTGACGAGATGGTGGCGCTCGTCGAGAAGTTAAAATGCGTCCTTTGGAGCGTCTTTTTCCTTGTGCCGACAGGCAGGGGAAAAGAGGAGGATATGATTTCTCCGGTTGAGCATGAGCGGGTGTTCCGCTGGCTGTATGAAACGAGCAAGCGCGTTCCGTTTGACATCAAAACAACGGCAGGCCAGCATTACCGCCGCGTCGTGCTGCAGGCGAAAATGCGCGAAGGAAAAGCGGCGAAAGGCGGCATCCGTTACGAAGACGTGTTGAACCAAGGGTTGACCGGGCAGGTCGACGGGCTCGGCCGCGCGCCGAAAGGGGTAAACGACGGCAACGGTTTCGTCTTCATTTCCCATATCGGCGACGTCTACCCGAGCGGGCTGCTGCCGGTGAAGGCAGGGAACGTCCGGGAAACGCCGCTTGCGGACATTTACCGACACTCGCCGATTTTCCAAGATTTGCGCAATCCGGACAAATACAAAGGGAAATGCGGCGTTTGCGAGTTTCGCCATGTGTGCGGCGGCTCGCGCTCGCGGGCGTACGCGGTGACTGGCGACTATTTGGAAAGCGAGCCGTATTGTGTTTACATTCCAAAGGCGCTGCGGACAAAAGAGCGCAGTCAATTGTAAAGGGGCGGTGAAAACCGGCCGGTTCTTCTAAAATGGCGGCGCCGCCGCGTTCGCGGGACGGCGCCCGGGTGCACGCGGCGGACGTTGGTGATGTGTCCGAAACATACGGGGAAGGGGGAAGGCGCCCTTCCCCGTTTTCGCTGTTTAGCGCGAAACATCATTGGCGTTCTAAGTTGACGATAAACGTTTCCGGCCCTGTCGGTGTTAAGCTTCCCCCTTTCGGTTCAAGGCTCGCTTTAACGAGTCGACAGCCGCGCTGTTGTCGCCGGACGTCCGGGCGCTGGGGATCGTCACCGTCGAACAGACCGCTGGCGCCATCGCCGGTCCTTTGCCATTTTCGCAAAGTTTGCTGCTCATTTGGCCGCAGGCGACCGCCTTGATCGCGGCCACTCTCATCTGCTTTGCGGCGGCTTATTTGTTATTTGTGAGGCAGGAAATCCGGGCGCACGGGTGAGAACGGGCATGGCCTTTTCCGGTTTCCGTGGTCGATGGTGCATGGCGCCGGCACTTTGCGCGGGGCGGGGATGTTTGGAAAGCCTTGAACGCGGCAAAAAACGTGCTTCACCTAATCGACTGCATCCGTTCCTTGGTAGGAACGGATTTTTTTATGGCTGTTTTTGTCATACATGCGCCGCTTGGGCAAGAAAACAATATAATGATGAAAAGCCATTTTTGACAAAAACGTGACAGCAACTTTGACGAAACGGTGACAACAACGGCAAATGTGATAAACCTCACAAATCTATTTTCCGTGCCTGCGTATGATGGAATTACAAACAAAGCCACATATTTTGAAGGTTAGGGAGGGGCTTTTCATGAATAAACAAAAGGCGTTGTTGCCGATCACAACGTTGGCAATGACATTTTCATTCGCTGTATGGGCCGTCTTTTCACCGCTCGCGAGTACATTCCAAGAAATGTATGGACTGACATCGACACAAAAAAGCATTTTGGTCGCCATTCCGGTGCTGCTCGGCTCGATCATGCGTTTGCCGCTTGGCATTTGGACGGACCGGATCGGCGGGAGAAGGCTGTTTTCGCTGTTGCTGTTGTTTTTAATCATTCCGCTTGTTGGGGCAGGGTTTGCTGATTCATATGCGATGCTCATGTTTTGGGCGTTTTTCATCGGCATGGCCGGAACGTCGTTTTCGATCTCGGTGACGTTTGTGTCTCGCTTGACTCCGCCGGAAAAACAAGGGACAGCGCTCGGGATTAACGCGATGGGGAACTTCGGCACGGCGGTCGCCAGCTTTTCCGTTCCATCGATTGCCGCGGCGTTCGGTGTACCGTGGGCGTTTTGGGGGATGATCATCCCGGTTGTCATCATGCTTGTTCTCGTTTGGTTTTTCACACCGGATATGCCGAAGCCAAAACAGCAAAAAACGATGCGCGAATCGCTGTCGGTGCTCAAATATAAACATACGTGGACGCTGTCGCTCTTTTACTTCGTTACGTTTGGGGCGTTCGTTGCCTTTGGCATTTACTTGCCGTCGTTGCTTGTGGATTTGTACGGTTTGACACCGGTCGATGCCGGAATGCGCGCAGCCGGGTTTACGGTTATCGCGACGCTCGCCCGGCCGATCGGCGGCTACCTTGGTGATAAAATCGGTGCTGAACGGGTATTGACGTTTGTGTACGCTGGGATGACGCTCGGCGCCTTAACGGTCGCGTTTGGAATGGAAAACATTTGGGTGATGACAGTGGCTTGCCTGCTGCTCGCGGCAATGTCTGGGTTAGGCAACGGTGCAGTTTTCAAGCTCGTTCCGCAGCTGTTCCCGGCTGAGACAGGTGCGGTCACCGGTCTTGTTGGCGCCTGGGGCGGACTTGGCGGCTTTTTCCCGCCGATTTTAATGGGAATCATTAAAGACGCAACCGGCTCATACGCGCTTGGTTTCATGCTTCTTGGCTTGTTTACCTTGATCTGCTTCTTGCTCAACCGAGTCGTGTTTGGCAAAAAGGCGGGCGAACCGGTGAAACGGTACGCGTCGTAAAGACAATATCATAGTTCGGAAACCAAAGAGGCCAAAGGCACATGCTTTTGGCCTTTTGTTATCATCTCTTGATGTGCGCTGTCACAGGATACAAAAATGCCTGCCTATCCGACACGATGTAGCGGGTCAATAAGAGGGAGGGGGCCTCCGTTTTCTGGCAGCCAACATGAAAACGTTCCTTACGATTGCTACCTTGCGAAACTGTATTGTTCATTATTTCACAAACCATTCAAACATGACCGCCTGCCGGTGATACAAATCACTAGGGGAAAAGTGGAGATGCCGTACCCTAAAGGTGTAGACGATATCACTTAAGGGGGAAGAACGATGAACCGAAAGATGTCTTCGCTGTTGTCCGTCGCGTTGGCTGCTTCGCTTTTGGCCGCATGCAGCAATGGGGGAGGGGAGGCAAAGGCGGAAAATAAAAATGGAACAGCGGCCTCTGCGCAACAGTCTGCCGAAAACGTGTTAGCCGCTCATCAAGGAGTCAACCAAGCGCCGGTGCCGTTGAAAATGGAGCGGATCGGCCCGCATGATGTCCGCGTTGAAATGACGGCGCAAATCACTGATATTGAAATTGACAAAGGGAAAATGTATAAAGCATGGACGTTTAACGGTCAAGCGCCAGGGCCGCTCGTCGTCGTCAATGAAGGGGACACAATCCACTTTACATTAAAAACATCCATGAGTAAATTTTACTCCCCACCCAGGCATGAAAATCCATCTCTCTTTCCATAATGGAGGATGAACGCAAACAGTTTGGAAAGACGTGCTTTTTAATGGTGGTTCGACCCTGTACAAAAAACTGTTTGAGTCCATTTGGTGTTCCACCCATTGTAAGCCCTTTTCATTTGGAAAAGGTGACTACGAACAGAAAAATGCCTAACGAACAAGTGGACTCACTGTTTGCGAATTCATCAATGGAAGGAGTCCGGATCATGGATGTGCTTTATCATCGTTGCGCAGGTTTAGATGTTCATGCCAAAACGATTGTCGTTTGTGCGCTTTGGGGAGAAGAAGACCACATTCAAAAGGAGATCGAAACGTTTTCGACGTTTACCAAAGACTTGTTTCGCCTCCTGAAATGGCTCGAGGATCGAGAAATCACTCATCTAGCGATGGAGAGTACGGGGGTTTACTGGAAACCGGTCTTTAACATTTTAGAGGACTACTTTGACATTACCTTGGCCAACGCTCAGCGAATCAAGAATGTCCCAGGGAGAAAAACGGATGTATCCGATGCGGAATGGATCGCTAAATTATTGCGTTATGGACTGATTGAAAAGAGTTTTGTGCCACCCGCGCCAATTCGAGAATTGCGGGACTTGACCCGTTTACGCAAAAAGTGGGTGGGTCAATTGATTGCGGAAAAAAACCGAATTCATAAAGTATTGGAGTGTTCCAATATCAAGCTGGGTACGGTGATTTCCGACATCTTCGGAGTATCGGGCCGAAAACTCTTGACCCGTTTAATGGAACAGGGGTACATCGAAGAAGCCGATATCGACGCTTGCCTTCACGGAAGAATGAAAGGGAAAAAGCAACAAATTCAGGAATCGCTCTTTGGGACATTAACCGAACATGAGTTGTTCATGATTCGCCAATCGTGGAAGCACATCGAGTATTTGGAAAGCTTGATTCAGGAGATGGACCAACGCATCGACCATCTCTTACAACCGTATCAACAGGAAGTGGATCTTCTGATGACGATTCCTGGAGTGAAAAAGGAAACCGCCGCCGTCATCATCGCCGAAATCGGAGTGGATATGGGACAGTTCCCGACACCGCAGCGCCTCGCTTCTTGGGCTGGGGTGGCCCCGGGAAATCACGAAAGCGCTGGAAAACGCAAAAGTACACGAACGGTAAAGGGGAATCCTCATATTAAATCCGCGTTATGCGAGGCGGCATGGGCGTTATCCCGATGCAGGAATCAACCGTTGGCGGCGAAATTTTGGTCATTGGCGGCTCGCCGGGGAAAGAAAAAAGCACTCGTTGCGATCGCGCACCGAATGCTTGTCACCATTTACTGCATGCTTTCCCGAAAAGAACCGTTTTGGGGACCACAAGTAAGTTAGTATAGCCAAAATGAATACAGAATATACGAGATGCCTAAAAATAAGGCACCTCTGCTTTCCTGTTGTCTTTTTTGGCCATTTGTAGTGTATCCAAACTGATCACAGGATATACAGAGTTGACCGGGTTTTATGGATTTTCACAGAAAAATATGGATCCGGTCATCCCGCACAGCATGGATTTCCATGCCGTCCACGCTGCTCCGTCCGAAGATTTTATTGATGTGATGCCAAACGAATCGGGAACGTTCACGTATCCGGCGAACAAACCGGGTGTGTTTATGTACCATTGCGGCACGAAGCCAGTGTTGCAGCATATCGCCAACGGCATGCACGGTGTGATCATCGTCAAGCCGAAAAACGGCTATCCGACCGATAAAGAAGTCGACCGCGAATATGTGCTCATCCAAAACGAGTGGTACAAATATAACGATATGAATGACTTCCAAAACGGAGTGCCAAGCTACGTCGCTTTCTCGACGAAAGCGCTGAAGCCTGGTGACCTGAACACAAACGGGGATACGTTCACGCTGAAAGAAAAACCGTTGCTTGCGAAAGTCGGCGAGAAAATTCGCTTGTATGTCAATAACGTTGGCCCGAACGAGGTGAGTTCGTTCCACGTCGTCGGCACTGTCTTCGATGATGTGTATCTTGACGGCAACCCGAGCAATCATCTAAAGGGAATGCAAACGGTGATGCTTCCGGCAAGCGGCGGCGCGGTTGTCGAATTTACCGTCACCAAACCGGGAACGTACCCGATCGTCACTCATCAGTTTAACCATGCACAAAAAGGAGCCGTCGCCACGCTGAAAGTCACAGAAACCGGTGAAGACGACGGCGCGGAAACAAGCGGACATTAATGTTCCCCCGTTTCCCCAAACGGGAGATGGCCGCCCAAAGCCCTATAGCTCTTATTATACGGCGGCAAAAAGAAAAAGAAGTGATTCGCATCACAACCGACAAGAAAAAAGAGCGTCCGGCAGGCCGCAAACAACGGCCGGTCGGGCGCTCTTCCCATCAGCGCGCCAAAATAGCTTGGTCGTTGCTTTGCCCAGGGGGAACGATCGGATAAACGTTTTCTTCCTCGGCGATGTTAAAATCAAGCAAGACCGGTCCATTGTGCGCTAACGCTTTTTTGATGATCGCCTCTGCCTCTGCTTCCGAGTCGGCCGCATACCCGGCCGCCCCGTATGCCCCGGCCAGCTTAGCAAAATCAGGCGAAGTAATTTTCACGGCTGAATAGCGCCCTTGGTAAAACAGTTCCTGCCACTGGCGCACCATCCCCAAATACCCGTTGTTTAATACGGCGATTTTAATCGGGAGGTTGTGTGCAACAGCCGTCAACATTTCTTGAAGATTCATTTGAAAACTGCCGTCCCCGGTCACACAAATGACCGTTTGGCCCGGCGCAGCGACAGCGGCGCCGATGGCTGCCGGGAGGCCGTACCCCATCGTCCCGAGTCCGCCGGACGTTAAAAAGGACCGCGGTTTGGTAAAGGCATAATGATGGGCTGTCCATATTTGGTGTTGGCCGACGTCGGTGACCACAATCGCCTCGTCTCCTGCGAGAGCTGAAAGCATTTGGATGACTTTTTGCGGCTTTAGGCGGCTTGCAGACGTATCGAAGCGGGGCACCGTCCGCCGCCACTGTGTCGCTTCCGCCACCCAGTCTTTCGTATGTTCCCGGATGAGTGGATAGCGGAGCCGATCGATTAAAGAATGGAAAAATTGTTTCGCATCCCCGACAATCGGAAGGTCGACACGGATGTTTTTGTTAATCTCGGAAGCGTCAATATCGACATGAATTTTTTTCGATTTTGGCGAAAATCCGCTCATTTTTCCCGTCACCCGGTCGCTGAAGCGCACGCCGGCGCAAATGAGCAAGTCGCATTGATGGACCGCTTTATTGGCCGCATAAGTCCCGTGCATGCCGAGCATTCCTAAGTATAACGGATTTTGAGCGAAAGCGCCAATTCCCATCAACGAGCTGACAACGGGGATTTGGCCTTTTATGGCCACCTCGCGCACCAGTTCCGAGGCGCCGGAGCTGATGACCCCACCGCCGATAAACAAGACCGGTTTTTTGGCGCTTTCAATGGCGGCAATGGCGGCTTCCAACGATTTTTTCGGTATTTTCTTCGGTTTCGGGAGTGAAGCTTTTGGCATCGGGTAGGACGCCGTCGCCTCCTGGCGGAGAAGATGAGTTGGAATTTCCACCGTCACCGGCCCTGGTCTTCCACTTAGCGCAATTTCATAGGCGTGCTGGATGGTTGATGGGATGCCGCTGATTTCGTTCACTTGCAAATGGTATTTCGTAACCGGTGTGCAAAGGCTAAACACATCGAGGTCAGGAGCATACAAGTCGTTTTCCGGAGAGGGACGCGTGACAATGATAAGCAATGGGACGGAGTCGCTTAATGCGGTTGCGATTCCGGTAATACCGTTTGTGATTCCGCCCCCTGCCCCGATGATCGCCACTCCTAATTTCCCCGAAGCACGCGCATACCCGTCCGCCGCATGAACAGCCGCTTGTTCGTGCTTCATTTCGATATACGACAGGCGGGAGGAGGTTTCGAGTGCTTGGCGAACCGGCAATGTGCTGTCATGGCAGCAGCCAAATACGCGGCTGATTCCTTGAACGGCTAATGATTGTACTAGTACATCGACTCCGAGGCGGATCGGAGGATGCAACATTTCGCCACCTTCTTTCTCACTTTTTCCTCATTTTAAACAACTTGTGTACAGATTGTATGCGAACTCCGTCACACCACAAGTTGCTCTCGGTAGAAATTGAGGGGGAGCGCATTAGGGAAAAGGAGCTTCTTTTCCTTTCCCCTCCCTATTCGGCATAACATACCTACTGTTTGGAAAACATAGGTTAATAAAGGGGAAATATAGGTATTCAGGAAGTGAGGTGATCAAATGGGCGGCCCATCGCTGCGAAAGTTGGACGCGCATCGCTCCATTCATCATGGGGCATTTGCTGAGGCGAAACGTCTGACCGATTTGCTGGAAAAACTGTATGACGAGCGGCGCAGCGAGCATCTTGCTGAGGTGGCGGATGCGCTTGCCGAACATTGGGAAAAACGGGTCATTGCCCACGCCGAGGCCGAAGAGGAAGGGTTTTACCGTGAAAAGGCCGGAGAGGGAGAAGATCTGGCTGAAACGGTTGCACGGTTAAAACGTGACCATGACCTTATGAGAAAATTGATTGCCGAAATACGGGAGCGGCTGCCTGAACAGGTCGATGGCGAGGTGCTAACCCGTTTTCACGCCTTGCTTCACATCAATCGCATCCATAGTGCCGATGAGGAAAGTCTGCTCTTTTAAATTTGGACGGAACGAAAGGAGAGGGAAAACGGCATGAACCAAAAGCCTACCCCATTTTGGCAGAAATTAAAATACTTTGGCCGGTCAGAAAAAATTGCCGGTCACGCAGAACTGTCGCCATACGGACGGGATGCTGAAAAGACGTATCGCCGCCGCTGGCAGCATGACAAAGTCGTCCGCACTACTCACGGGGTGAACTGCACAGGCTCGTGCAGTTGGAAAGTGCATGTGAAAGACGGCATTATTGCGTGGGAAACGCAGCAAACCGACTATCCGACGACAGGGCCGGATATGCCGGAGTACGAACCGCGCGGTTGTCCGCGGGGCGCGAGCTTTTCGTGGTATACATACAGCCCGCTGCGCGTCCGCTACCCGTATGTGCGCGGGGCGCTTTTGAAATTGTGGAAGGAAGCGCTGGCGCACGAAGGCGATCCTGTTGCCGCCTGGAAGGCTATTGTCGAAGACCCGGAAAAGGCGAAACGATACAAACGGGCGCGCGGCAAAGGCGGATTCGTCCGGGCGGCATGGGATGATGTGTATACGATGATCGCCGCTTCCCTTATTTATACGATCCAGACGTATGGTCCGGATCGCATTTTCGGCTTCTCGCCGATTCCGGCGATGTCGATGGTCAGTTATGCGGCAGGAGCCCGTTTTTTGAATTTAATTGGCGGGGCGCTGCTCAGCTTTTATGACTGGTATGCCGATTTGCCGCCGGCTTCCCCGCAAATATGGGGAGAACAAACGGATGTGCCGGAAAGCTCAGACTGGTTTAACTCCAGCTATATGATCGTATGGGGATCCAACTTGCCGCAAACGCGCACCCCGGATGCCCACTTTTATGTCGAGGCGCGCTACCGGGGGACAAAAGTCGTCGCCATTAGCCCTGACTATGCGGAATTTGTGAAATTTGCCGACAACTGGCTGCCGGTGCAGCCGGGAATGGACGGAGCGCTGGCGATGGCCATGACGCATGTAATTTTGAAAGAATTTTACGTTGACCAAACGGCCGATTACTTTATGAATTATGCGAAAACGTACACCGACTTGCCGTTTTTAGTCATGTTAAACAATCAAGGGAACCGCTATACAGCCGGCCGCTTTTTGCGGGCGAGCGATCTTGGCATGCCGCTTCAGTATGCGGAATGGAAAACGGTCATATGGGATGAGAGGTCACAGACATTTGCCGTGCCAAACGGAACGATCGGACACCGTTGGGAGAATAACGGCAACTGGAACTTGCGGCTTGACGACATGGACAACCGGCGGCTCGGGCTTCAGCCTGCCTTGACGCTTCTCGGACAGCAAGATGATACGGTGATCGTCCAATTTCCGCATTTTGAAGCCGGGAAAAAGGCGGTGATTGAGCGCGGCGTTCCGGTGAAAGCCATCAAACAAAACGGCGAGACGGTATACGTGACGACCGTATTCGATTTATTGCTCGCGAAAATGGGCGTCGGCCGTGGGCTCCCCGGCGACTATCCGTCCGATTATGATGATATGAAGCCGTACACGCCGGCTTGGCAAGAAGCGATTACTGGCATTGACCGAAAGACGGCCGCACAAATCGCCCGCGAATTTGCGCAAAATGCGCTCGATTCCAAAGGACGCTCGATGATTGTGATGGGTTCGGGCATTAACCATTGGTACCACTCTGACGCCATTTATCGGGCCGTTTTGAACCTTGTGCTGCTGACAGGCTCGCAAGGGGTGAACGGCGGCGGATGGGCGCATTACGTCGGCCAAGAAAAAGTGCGCCCGCTCGAAGGCTGGCAGACGATCGCGATGGCGCGCGACTGGGGAGGGCCGCCGCGGCTGCAAAATGGAACGTCGTTTTTCTATTTCGTGACCGAACAATGGAAATACGAAGACCAAAACATGAACGAGCATGTATCTCCGCTCGTGGAAAAGCCGCGATATGAGCACGGCGGCGATTACAACTATTTGGCGGCCCGGTTAGGCTGGCTGCCGTCTTATCCGCAGTTTAACGTCAACAGCCTTGCGCTCGTGGAACAGGCGAACGCGAAGACGAATGAAGAAGCTGTTCAATATGTCGTTCAGCAAATCAAAAAAGGAACCATCAAGTTTGCCATTGAAAATCCGTCCGACCCGGTCAATTTTCCACGCGTGATGTTTGTCTGGCGTGCCAATTTGATCGGCAGTTCGGCCAAGGGGCATGAGTACTTTTTGAAGCATTTGCTTGGCACCCATCATGCGAATTTAAGCGAACAAAACGATGAACTGAAAACGAGCGAGATCGTTTGGGATGAAAACGCGCCGGAAGGCAAACTTGATTTAATGGTCAATATCGATTTTCGCATGGCCGGGACCGGTCTATATTCAGACATCGTGTTGCCGGCAGCGACGTGGTATGAGAAGTACGATGTAAGCAGCACGGATATGCACCCGTTTGTCCATCCGTTCAATCCGGCAATCGCACCGCCTTGGGAGGCAAAATCGGACTGGGACTTCTTTAAAGGATTGGCCAAAACGTTTTCCGAGCTGGCTGTCCGCTATTTTTCCAAACCGGTGCAAGATGTCGTCGCCGCGCCGCTTTTGCATGATACGCGCGATGAAATCGCCCAGCCGTTTGGGGTGGTGAACGACTGGAAAGACGGGACGGCCGATCCGGTTCCGGGCGTGAATTTTCCGCGCTTGCACATTGTGGAGCGGAATTATGCTGAAGTGTATAACAAATTTGTGGCGCTCGGCCCGGTCGTCCGCGAGCAAATCGGGGCGAAAGGGCTTAGCTGGGACGCTAAGGAACAGTACAAATGGCTGCTTGATACGCTCGGTTCTTCTGCGCTTGAAGGTCCGTATAAAGACTGCCCGAGCCTGCTGACAGACCGCGATGCAGCGGAGGCTATTTTGGCGCTTTCTAGCACAACGAACGGCGCATTGGCGCTGAAGGCGTGGGGGGAAATGGAGAAAAAGACGATGCAGCCGCTAAAGGATTTGGTCATGGAACGGGCGGAAGAACATATTACGTTCCATTCGATTACGGTCCAGCCGCGGCAAGTGTTGACAACCCCGGTTTTCAGCGGGAGCGAAACCGGAAACCGGCGCTACTCCCCGTTTACGACGAACGTTGAGCGGCTCATCCCATGGCGGACGTTGACCGGAAGGCAACATTTTTATTTGGATCATGAGCTCATGTTTGAGTTTGGCGAAGAGCTGCCGACG
Organism: Geobacillus sp. BK01; assembly: GCF_052220245.1. Lineage (NCBI taxonomy): Bacteria > Bacillati > Bacillota > Bacilli > Caryophanales > Anoxybacillaceae > Geobacillus > Geobacillus sp. BK01. The sequence goes on along the minus strand of NZ_JBQPTH010000003.1, from coordinate 115,335 downwards.
TTTAAAGCGCCGCTGCAGAAGCTCGCTTTTTACAGCCATGACCGGCGCCCGAACGTAGGCGGCAAAGAACTTACCCTCCGTTACTTGACGCCGCACTTTAAATGGTCGTACCACAGCACATATGGGGATACCGTTCCGATGTTGACGATGTTTCGCGGCGGTCCTCACGTATGGCTGAATACCGATGACGCCGCTGAAGTCGGCATCGCTGACAACGACTGGATGGAAATGTATAACCGCAACGGGGTGGTCGTCGCCCGGGCGGTCGTCAGCCATCGACTGCCGCGCGGGGTGGCGTTTATGTACCATGTGCAGGAACGCCATATTAACGTGCCTGGTTCGCCGATCAGCAAATTGCGCGGCGGCACGTTTAACAGCCCGACCCGCATTCACGTCAAGCCGACGCAAATGATCGGCGGTTATGCGCAATTAAGCTACGGCTTTAATTACTATGGGCCGACAGGAAACCAGCGCGATGAACAAGTCGTGATCCGCAAGCTGGAAAAAGGAGAGGTGGATTGGCTTGAGAGTTAGAGCGCAGTTTGGCATGGTGATGAATTTGGATAAGTGCATCGGCTGCCATACGTGCAGCATTACGTGCAACAACACATGGACGAACCGCCCCGGCGCCGAGTACATGTGGTGGAACAATGTGGAGACGAAACCGGGCATCGGCTATCCGAAAGAATGGGAAAACCAAGACTCGCAAAAAGGCGGCTGGGTGCTCAAAGACGGGAAGCTTGAGCTGCGCGCCGGCGGCCGGGTGAACAAACTGTTAAACATTTTTTATAACCCCAATATGACGGTGATCGACGACTACTATGAACCGTGGACATACGACTATGAACAACTGATCAACCGTCCGGAAGGGGAGCATCAGCCTGTCGCCCGGCCTAAATCGCAGCTGACCGGCGAATATATGGACGTTACATGGGGACCGAACTGGGAGGACGATTTGGCCGGGGTTTACGAAACAGGGACGCGCGATCCGAACATCAAAGGGATCGAAGAGAAGGTGAAATTTGAATTCGAACAAACGTTTATGATGTACTTGCCGCGCATTTGCGAGCACTGTCTGAACCCGCCTTGTGTATCTTCATGTCCGTCCGGAGCGATTTATAAGCGGGATGAGGACGGCATTGTGCTCGTCGACCATGACGCGTGCCGGAGCTGGCGCTTTTGCGTGACCGGTTGCCCGTATAAGAAGGTGTATTTTAACTGGAAAACGCATAAAGCGGAGAAATGCACGTTTTGTTTTCCGCGCATTGAAGTAGGGATGCCGACGGTTTGTTCAGAAACGTGCGTCGGCCGGCTGCGCTATATCGGCATTGTGTTTTACGATTTGGACCAAGTGGAGGCAGCCGCCTCGGTGCAAGATGAAAAAGAACTGTACCGCGCCCATTTGCGCATCTTTTTAAATCCGTACGATCCGGAAGTCATCAAGGCGGCGCGTGAGGCTGGATATACGGACGACTGGATCGAAGCGGCACAGCGCTCGCCTGTCTATAAACTCGCTGTTGAGCAGCAAATTGCGCTCCCGCTTCATCCGGAATACCGCACGTTGCCAATGGTTTGGTACGTTCCGCCGTTAAGCCCGATCATGGGGGCGTTTGACGGCGGATTGGACGATATCAACCCGCATGTCGTCTTTCCGGCGATTGACCAAATGCGCATCCCGATTGAATATTTGGCGAACTTGTTGGCGGCCGGTGATACGGATGTGATTCGCACCGTATTGAAAAAAATGGTGGCGATGCGCAGTTATATGCGGGCAGTGAATTTAGGAAAAGAGCCGGATCGGAGCATATTGGAAAAGGTAGGAATGGATGAGCATACGGTCAAAGAGATGTATAAACTTTCCGCCGTCGCGAAATATTCCGACCGGTATGTCATTCCGTCCTCCCACCGCGAGAAAGCCGGCAATGCGTTTTACGGGCAAGGCACGGCCGGCTATGCGTTTATGGAATCTTGTTCCGGCTGTTCTGAATATGAGGCGGACCGTTTTCACCAATTTTATTGGGGGGATGAGGATGGAAGAGCATCAGAAACTATTTAAACTCGCTTCCATTTTGTTGCAATATCCGGAACAAGAATGGCTGAAAGACGAACAGCTGTTTTATGAAATTTCCCAGCTCGCCAACCGTACGGCTCGCAAACGGTTTTTGCAGTTTCTTGACTATACGAAAACAAAAGATATTGACGAGCTATGCGAACTCTATGTGAGAACCTTTGATTTGAGTGACCGAACGACGATGTATATGACATACTACTTGTTTGGCGACCAAAAGGAGCGCGGCCAGGCGCTGCTGAAATTAAAAGAAGAGTTTCGCCGAGCCGGTTTGGAACTGGCCGGGGATGAGCTGCCCGACTATTTGCCGCTCATGCTTGAATTTGCATCGGTCGCTCCGGCAAGCAGCGCAAGGAAAGTGCTTCTTGTTCACGAACAAGCCATCAAGGAGCTGACCGCTAAGCTCCAAAAAACCGGTCACCCGTATTTCTTTGTGTTCGCCGGCTGTCTGGCAGGCATCGCCTCTTTTCTTGAGAAAACAGCGAAACGTGACATTCCGGTTAGAACGGAGGAGGCTACATGACGCTGCTTGATCAGTTTCTCTGGGTCATTTACCCGTATATTATGTTGACGCTGTTTGTCGCCGGTCATATTTACCGTTACAATACCGACCAGTTTGGCTGGTCGGCCAAATCGAGTGAGTTTCTTGAGAAACGGCGGTTGCGTTGGGGAAGCGTTCTGTTTCACTGGGGCATTCTCTTTGTGTTTCTCGGTCATGTTGCCGGTATTTTAGTGCCGAAAGCGTTTTATGAAGCGATCGGGATTACCGAGGAGATGTACCACTTTGGGGCGGTTTGGTTTGGCGGCGCCGCCGGCGTGGCGACCGTAATCGGGGTTGTGCTGCTTTTATGGCGCCGGCTCAGCGTTCGCCGCCTTCTCCGTCATAGCAGCAAAAGTGATATCGTCGTATTGGTGCTGCTGACCATTGTCATTTTGACAGGCTTTACAAATACGGTCGGATACACAGCGACCGGCGGGACGTTTGACTATCGGGATACGATTGGCCCGTGGTTTCGCGGTATTTTAACGTTTCGGCCGCTGCCGCAGCTCGTCAGCAATGCGCCAGTCGGGTTTCAAATTCATATTCTTTCCGCCCTGTTGTTATTTGGCATTTGGCCGTTTACCCGTCTCGTGCATGTGTGGAGCGTCCCATTGACATATTTAAACCGGCGTTACGTCGTCTACCGCCGGATGCGGGCGAAAAAAATTTAACGAAAGAGCCGGGCTGTCCGCAGAGGAGCGGTTGGCAACCTTCCGGGACAGCCCGCGCCTTGTTCACTCAATGCAGCAAATATCCGCCGGGCAATCTTCGCATTGGATTTCTGTTTTCAAATAGTTCAAGTCATGGACGGTAATTTTCCCCCGCTTCATCGAGATAATCCCTTCCTGTTTTAAGGCGTTGAGCATCCGGTTGACGCTTTCGCGCGTCGTGCCGCAAAAGTTGGCTAAATCTTGGTTTTTCAATGTGACATCAATAAAAATGCTTCCGTCCTCAAGCGGGACGCCATAACTGTTGCAAAGGCGAATGAGCGTCGAGTAAAGCGCTCCTTTTTTGCCGTTCATGATCAAATCGCGAAACTTTGTCTGTGTCCGCCGGGCATGCTTGCTGATCCAACGCATATATTCGAGGGTAAGGGTGGGGTTGATCAGCAGCTGTTCCTCCAGTTCACTTTTATTTACCACTGCCGCTTCACCGGATTCGATCACTTTGGCCGTCAATAAATAACGCGGATCGTTCGTAAATAGTGTCAGCTCGCCGACAATTTCCCCACTTCCGCAAATACGGAAGCACATTTCTTTTCCATCCGGGCAAATTTTGCTCACTTGCACTTTGCCGGAAAGGATCAAATACAGCTCATTGGCTGGCATGCCTTCCTGAAACAAAAACGAGTGCTTGCGAAGCGGAATCACTTTTTTGGACGACTGAAGCAACGAACGCAAGTGGGAGAAATCATGATTCATTGCAGTGCGGCTTTCGCCGTTCATTGTCGGCACCTCCATTTGTTCAGCTACTTCTATTGTAAAAAACATCACAGCGGGAGAGAGTGAAAAAAATCACCGTTTGTCCTCTTTTTGTGCGGGTTGTCACAAATTTTTCTAAATCGGATTTCTATGCACATATGATACAATCAATGTGAGCAGCATCACAGCATATGGCCGCTCATTTTCGTATAGTGAGATGGAGATGTAACAGAGAAGGGTTGATTCATGGCGGAATTTTGGTCACCGGTTTGGTTATCAATAAATGTATCGCTTCTTGCCGGCGTGATTGTCGCGATCCTCGGGACAGCGGCGGCAAAGCGGATGGCGCGCCGCCGGTTTCGCGGGAAGACGATCGTCGAGACGGTGTTGATGCTGCCGTTGGTGCTGCCGCCGTCGGTGGTCGGGTTTTTGCTCGTTGTGCTGTTTGGCCGCCATAGCCCGATCGGACGGTTGATGGAGACGTGGTTTCACACAACGATATTGTTTACGCCCGGCGCCGCGGTGTTGGCGGCGGTCGTCGTGTCGTTTCCGCTCATGTATCAGGCGGCGAAAGCGGGGCTCGAAGCGGTCGATCCGGCGATTGAAGGGGCGGCGCGCATCGATGGGGCGAACGAGCGCCAAGTGTTTTGGCATATTTCGCTGCCGCTGGCCAAACACGCGTTATTCTCCGGGGCGGTGCTGTCGTTTGCCCGCAGCCTCGGGGAGTTTGGCGCGACGCTCATGTTTGCCGGGAATATCCCGGGCAAAACGCAGACGATTCCGACCGCTGTCTATATGGCGATGGAATCAGGAGAGATGAAATTAGCGTGGGCATGGGTGGCGGTCACGATCGGGTTGTCATTCAGTTTATTGGCTTGTGTGACCAAACTCAGCCGTTTGCAACGATAAAGAAACAGGCCGCTTGAACGTGATGCGGCCCATAAACGAGAAAGGAGGGAGCGCCATGGAAGAGCGCGACCGGATGAAGATCACCGACCGCCTCTCCCGCCCGCTGCGCGATTTGCGGTTGTCGGTCACCGATCAATGCAATTTTCGCTGCGTCTACTGCATGCCGGCAGAGGTGTTTGGGCCGAATTTTCGCTTTTTGGCGGAAGACCAGCTGTTAACCGTTGATGAAATGGCGCTGTTGGCGGAATGTTTTGTCGAGCTTGGGGTCGAAAAAGTGCGCCTGACCGGCGGCGAGCCGCTGCTTCGGCGCGACCTTGATGCGCTTATTGAGCGGTTGTCCATGATTCCCGGCTTGCGGGACGTTGCCCTTACGACAAACGGCATCCATTTGGTGAAATGGGCGAAACGGCTGAAAGCGGCCGGGTTGAAGCGCGTCAACGTCAGCTTGGATGCGTTGGACGATGACATTTTCCGCAAAATGAACGGCATCGGCGTCGGCGCCGCTCCGGTGTTGAAAGGCATTGAAGCGGCGCGCAAGGCCGGGCTTGGCGTCAAAGTGAACATGGTCGTCAAAAAAGGGTGGAACGATTCACAAATCGTGCCGATGGCGGCTTACTTTAAAGAATTGGGCATCCCGCTCCGCTTTATTGAATTCATGGATGTCGGCACGACGAACGGCTGGGATTTTTCCTATGTCGTGACGAAAAAGGAGATTTATGAACAAGTCCATGCCATGCATCCGCTCGAGCCGGTCGAACACGAGTACTTCGGGGAGGTGGCGAGCCGCTACCGCTACGTCGGCACGAACGTCGAAGTCGGCTTTATCGCCTCGGTGACGGAAGCGTTTTGCCAAAGCTGCACGAGGGCGCGCATTTCCGCCGATGGCAAGCTGTATACGTGCCTGTTTGCGGCGAATGGCGTGTCATTGAAAGACAAACTGCGTGCCGGCGCGGGGAAAGAAGAGCTGAAGGCGCTCATTACGGCCATCTGGAACCGGCGGACGGACCGCTATTCGGAAGAACGGACGGCGGAGACGGCAAAACAACAGCGGAAAATTGAGATGTCGTATATTGGCGGATAAACAAACAGGATCGCTCCTTAACTCGGGAAGCGATCCTGTTTTTATGCGTTGGTCGCGTTTCAACCGTGCCAATGGCTTGTCTTGTTTACTCTGCTCACGCCTTCACCGCCGCCAACACGCGCGGAAAGAGGATGTTGTTTTCCAAATGGATGTGCGTAAACAAGTCGTCCTCAAGCGCGGCGAGTCGGTTGTAGACGAGCCGGTACGTGCCGCATGCGTCTTCCGGCGGGGTGAAATCGTTTGTGATTTCACGAATTTCTTTGATGAGATCACCGGCGACATCATGCTCATTGACGAGTTCGCGAACGGCCTGTTCGACCGCCTCCCGGTTTTCCGGGGATGGGTTGTCGGCAAATTGCAAAATGAGTGGGAATGCGCCCGTTTCCTCCTTAATCAAGTGTTGCTCAAGCTCCGTTTTTAACTCATGGAACAGTTTATGCACCCGGGAAAGATGTGGGTGATGCATGCCGTGCACGCGCAACACTTTCGTGACATACGGGCTGAGCTGCGGCAGTTCCTCGTTCAAATAGCGGTGATGCGTTCTTACAATATGATCGACGAGTTCGTCGAGCGGCGCTTCATTCCAGTTTCCGGTTGGCTTGTTTTGCGCTTCGTTATACAAGGTGTTCAGCTGGTGAAGGAGCGCTTTGCCGTCCAGCCCGCGCTCTTCGATGGCCTCTTTTAACGGGCGCTGCCCGCCGCAGCAAAAATCAATGCGCTGCGCTTTAAACAAATCCGCTGCTTTCGGAAAGACAGTGACAATATCGCCAATTAACGATTGTTCGGTAAACCGCTGTTCCATTTCGGATCCCTCCATCGTCAAATCATTACAGCTTCAGCATACCTTGTTTTGGTCGCCAACGTTGTGATACATCTCACACAAGCAAAAAAAAGCGGACAACAAGGAAATGTGATCAACATCACAACAGTGTCTCTCTTCCTTCTTGTACAATAAAACAGACGAAATATATAAATAAGGAAAACAACGGTGAATACGCCATATGGAAAGTGTGAACTGCCGAAAAAAGAGGAGGAGTCAGCATGTGGCCGCTGGCCAAGGCAAGCCGCTGGGAGGAAGAAAAAAAGGAACTTGAACGCCGGATTGAAGAGATGAAACAACAGCTTGTAAGGCAAGAAACGGCCATTCGTGAAACAGTGGCCGGACTGCTTGAGGAATGGCAGGAAATTGTCCGCCAACATGAACTCGTCAACGGGCAGCACCATGTCTTGGGCGATTTAGTGGAAAAAACGAAAGAAAAAGTGGATAATGTCCGTACGCTCAGTCAATCGTCATACGCCATCTCCGGGCGCCTGCGCGAGCAGGGGACGGCTTTGGCGGACACCGCCGGGCAGATGGTGGCGGCGGCGAAAGAAGGGATTCGCATGTCCGGGGAGGTTGAGCAGGCGATCGGGCAGCTCGGGGCGGAAATGGAGACGACATCGGCTGCGATGCATCGGCTGCGCGACCGTTCGCAAGAGATCGAGCAAATCGTCAAAGTCATTAAAGAAATCGCCGGACAGACGAATTTGATTGCCTTAAACGCCTCGATTGAGGCGGCCCGCGCCGGGGAGCATGGAAAAGGATTTTCCGTCGTTGCCGCCGAAGTCAGGAAACTGGCTGAACATACGGCAGACAGCACGGAAACGATCCACCAGCTCACCGATGCGGTGCAGCAAGAAATTCAACGGTCGCTCGTACAGACTGACGCCATTTCATCTATCATTAACACGGTAGTGCAAATGAGCATCAATACATCGCGAACATGGTCGGCGATGATCGGGTTGATCGATCAAGTCGAAAAACGGGTCAGTGGCGTGTTAAACGATATTCAAGAACAGTTTCGTTATGCCGATGAAGTGATGCAAGAGCTTGAGCGGTCGGCCGCTTTGTTTGGGGAAACGCGGGCGATGATTTTGCAACATATTGATGATGCCAGCGTCGTTGATGAAAAATTGGCCAAAACCATTAGACAGCTGCAAGATTGGAAATCATTGTGATAAAACGATAAAATGGACTTAGTGAAGTGAATAAAAGAAAGGAGAGAACACCGTTGGTGGAAAAACGAACCCCGATTCCGGTTGCGGAAGCGATCAATCGGGTGATGCGTTATGCCGGGAGAGGGGAAGAAGAGGTGGTGCCGCTTCGGCAGTCGTACGGTCGCTATTTAGCCGAGGATTTGCTCGCCGACCATGACGTGCCGCCGTTTGATCGCTCGCCGTACGATGGGTTTGCCATTCGCGCCGCCGATTCGGAAGGAGCGGGGCTGGATCATCCCGTCGAGTTTGAAGTTATTGAAGCGATCGGCGCCGGGCAAGTGGCGAAGCAGCCGGTCGGCCCGTTTCAAGCGGTGCGTCTGATGACCGGAGCGCAAATTCCCGACGGGTGCGATGCCGTCGTCATGCTCGAGCTCGCCAAACAGTACGAGCGGGACGGGAAGACGTACATGGCCATCAAGCGCCCGTTCCGCCCCGGCGACAACATTTCGTTTCAAGGGGAAGACGCGAAAAAAGGGCAGCCGTTAGTCGAAAAAGGAACGCGCATCAATCCCGGGGTGGCGGCGCTCTTGGCGACGTTCGGCTATGCGGAGGTGAAAGTGGCAAAACGGCCGCGCATCGGCATTTTTGCGACCGGCAGCGAACTGCTCGACGTCTCCGAGCCGCTCGTGCCGGGGAAAATTCGCAACAGCAATGCTTACATGATCGAGGCGCAAGTGCTCAACAGCGGCGCCGAGCCGGTTTATTTCGGTCAGCTTGCCGATGACCTGGACGCCTGCTTCGCCGCGGTGCGCGAGGCGCTCGATCAAGTGGACATGCTCATTACAACGGGCGGCGTTTCGGTCGGCGACTTCGATTATTTGCCCGCTATTTACGAGCGGCTTGGGGCGAATGTGTTGTTTAACAAAATCGCCATGCGCCCGGGAAGCGTGACGACCGTCGCGGAATGGGACGGCAAGCTGCTGTTCGGCTTATCCGGCAACCCGTCGGCGTGCTACGTCGGATACGAACTGTTCGTCCGTCCGGTTGTGCGCACGCGGCTCTTTTCGGCCAAGCCGCATTTGAAAAAAGCGAAAGCCACCCTTGGCGCCGAGTTTCCGAAGCCGAATCCGTTCACCCGCTTCGTGCGCAGCCGGGTGGAGGCGGTTGACGGGCGGCTTGTCGTGAAGCCGGTCGGCATGGACAAATCGAACATCGTCACTTCGCTCGCGGCAGCGAACGCCTTAATGGTGCTGCCGGGCGGAACGCGGGGGTTTGCGGCCGGCGATGAGGTCGACGTGTGGCTTTTGAATGACGATGAGGGATCAAGCGAATGAACGTCTGGCAAGTCGTCGGCTATAAACATAGCGGCAAGACGACGCTTGTCGAAAAATGGGCGGCGGCCGCTGTCCGGGAAGGATGGCGCGTCGGGACGGTGAAGCATCACGGCCATGGCGGCGAACCCGCCCGGCCCGAAGGCGTCGATTCCGTCCGCCACGAGCGGGCCGGGGCGGTGGCCACAGCGGTCGAAGGGGATGGGCTGTTGCAGCTTCATCTCCGCCGGCCGCTATGGCGGTTGGATGACGTGTTGGCGCTCTATGCGCCGCTTCGGCTCGATCTCGTGTTGGTTGAAGGCTACAAACAAGAGCGGCATCCGAAAGTCGTGCTTGTGCGCTCGGCGAAAGATTGGGCGTCGCTCCAGCACCTTGCCGACATTCGCGCCGTCATCGCCTGGGAGCCGCTTCCCGAACCGCTGTCATACCCGGTGTTTTTGCTGGCGGACGATGATGAATATATTCCATGGCTCATAAATGAGGTGAGAACGCGAACATGACCGAACCGTTGTTTGTCATTACCGACCGGCCGATTTCGGTCGAGGATGTGATGAAAAAAGTGATGCGCCCGGAAGCGGGGGCGGTTGCTGTCTTTGCCGGGACGGTGCGCGAATGGACGAACGGCAAGCGGACGCTGTTTTTGCAATATGAGGCGTACGTGTCGATGGCTGAGAGCATGCTCGCGCGAATCGGGGCGGAAATTGCGGAGAAATGGCCGGGGGCGAAAACCGCCATCACCCACCGGATCGGGCGGCTTGAGATCGGCGACATCGCCGTCGTCATCGCCGTTTCTTCGCCGCACCGCGCCGAAGCGTATGAAGCGAACCGCTACGCCATCGAACGGATCAAGCAAATCGTGCCGATTTGGAAAAAAGAGCAATGGGAGGACGGAAGCGCCTGGGTTGGCGACCAGCTTGAAACAACGGCGTACCCGTCTGGAAAACCGGAGGTGAAAGAGGAATGATCCGTCTGTTGTTTTTCGCCCATTTGGGCGAGCAAATCGGCGAACGGGAAGTGACATGGCCGCACGTCCCGGAAACAGTAAAAAAGCTGAAAGACGAAGTGGAAGAGCGCTATGGCGTCTCGCTTGAGCGCGTCATGACGGCGATCAATGAGGAATATGCCCGCGACGAGGCGCCGCTTCACGCCGGCGACACGGTCGCCTTTATTCCACCAGTAAGCGGAGGATGAGACCAATGGCAAACAAAAGCAAATGGGTGATGCCAAAACAGCACGGCGCCTGGGCGATGCTCATCATCCCGTTTTGGCTCGGGGCGTATGCGGGCGGGCTTTCATGGATTCACGCGCCGCTTTTTCTCGCCTGGCTTGCCCTCTATTTAGCAACATATCCGCTTTTAATGGCGGTGAAAACGAAGCGGAAAGACCCGTACGTACCTGCCGCCGCCCGCTACGGCACCATCGCCGCCCTAGGGCTTGTCGTCTCCCTTTGGCAGCAGCCGGCGCTTTTCTACTTCGGGCTCGCCATGGTGCCGTTTTTCTTGGTGAACACATACTATAGCAAGAAAAAGAACGAGCGCGCCTTTTGGAACGACGTGGCGGCCATTGCGGCGTTTTGCATCGGCGGCCTCGCCGCCTTTTACGCCGGACGCGGGGCGTTGACGCTCGAAGCGTTTGAACTCGCCTTGTTTTCCTTCCTCTTTTTCCTCGGCAGCACGTTTTACGTGAAAACGATGATTCGGGAAAAGAAAAACGAGCGGTACAAATGGCTGTCATGGGGCTACCATGCCCTGCTCATTGCCGGCCTTATCGCCATCGGCGAGACGTTCGCCGTTTTGGCCTACGCACCGAGCGTCATCCGCGCCGTTTATTTATACGGCAAGTCGCTGCCGATCATGAAACTGGGCATCTTGGAAATCACCAATGCAGCGTACTTTTTCATCGCGATGATCGTGCTCTATTCTTGAATGAACCCCGCACTCGAGCCGAAAACGGGCCGTTGGGGTTTTTTTCTTTTGCTTTTTTCCACAAGGAGCATAATCAATGGGAATCATCGTGTTTTACCAGTCTTTTCGGTAAAATAAGAATGGGGGCTATATTGGTCAATGAGCACGATGAGGGGGGATGATGGTGATGGAAAAACTAATGACGGCAGAAGAAATCTTAGAAGCCATTCAACCCATGAGCAATGAGGAGCGATGGAAATGGCTTGATAAAATGTTTGTTTCAAAAAAGCAAAGGCCGTCCCCGGGCGCCGAGAACAGCCTTCTCTTTTATCATCCTGAACCGAGAAGCTTCCACTTCGACGCGTGAGCGTAAGTGGGGAGAAATCGGGATTTGCCGTTACTCTTCCTCCTCGAAGCGTACGCGTAGGTGGGAGAGCGTTCAATTGCCGCACCTGTTTGTCACTCGATGCTGCACAGCTCGGGCGGGCAACCTTCGCAGGCGATTTCGTTGCGCAAGTATTGCAGGTCGTGGACGTGGATTTTTCCTTTCTCCACGGAGATGACGCCTTTTTTCCGCAAATCGCCGAGCATGCGGTTGACGACTTCGCGGGCGGTGCCGCAAAAGTTGGCAAGCTCTTGGTTCGTCAGCGGCACGTCGATCAAAATGCCGTCTTCTTTCATCACCCCGTAGCTGTTGCACAGACGGATGAGCGTTGAATAAAGCGCCCCTTTTTTGCCATGTAAAATGAGGTCGCGGAATTTCGTCTGCGTTTTGCGGAAATGAAGGCTCATCCATTTCATAAACTCAATCGCCAGTTTCGGGTTGTTGGCCAGCTCTGTCTCGAGCGTTTCACGCCGAATGGCGGAAACGGTGCCGTCTTCGAGCACTTTCGCCGTCAGCATGTAGCGGGCGCCGGGGCAAAAGAGCGTCAGCTCGCCGATCAAGTCGCCTTGGCTGCAAATGCGCAGCGTCAGTTCCTGACCGTCCATGTTCGTTTTGCTGATTTGGATTTTGCCGGATTGTATATAGTAAATGTCGTCTGCTTTTTCCCCTTCTTGAAACAAGAACGTCCCTTTCTTGACCGGAATTGTGCGGTAAATGGTTGTCAACAACTCCCGCAGTTCCGAAGATATACGATCCATTCCATCACAACCTTCTATTTACATATAACCCTATAAGAAAATTTTACAGTAAAGAAAAGGGAAGTCAATATAAATACAGTGGAAATATTGAAAAATTGTTGAACATTTGTTTAGGGAATGTCCCTTTTTCATTTTAAAGGAACGTCGGCCCGAACAGGAACGAAAAAGCTTGATCGGACACCTACATCAGCTTTGGCGTTCGCTGTTTTGTAGAGAGAGGAGAAAAATTCCGCAAAATTATTAAATATACATTTGATTTTATTTTTATACAGTATTATAATGAAAACTACATGAGGCATACGGATGAGGGGGAACGGTTATGGACGTAGCCATTATTGGAGCGACGGGGTACAGCGGCGCAGAGCTGGTCCGCTTGTTGCACGGGCATCCGCATGTGAGCCGCTGCGATGTGTTCTCATCGTCTCAGGACGGAATGCATTTATCGGAAAGTTTCCCGCACGTCGGTGATATCGGTGGTGCGGTGTTGCATAAACTTGACATCGAGGCGCTTTCCCGTTATGATGCGGTTTTTTTCGCCACGCCGCCTGGAGTGTCGGGGGAGTGGGCGCCGGCGCTTGTCGACCGGGGAGTGAAGGTGGTTGATTTATCGGGCGATTTCCGTTTGCAAGACGGGGCGGTGTACGAACAATGGTACGGGCGGCCGGCCGCGTCTGCGGAATATTTGGCAAAAGCCGTATATGGGCTGACGGAGTGGAACCGGGAGGCGATCCGCGGGGCCGTGCTTTTGTCCAACCCGGGCTGCTATCCGACGGCGACGCTGCTTGGTCTCGCCCCGCTTGTTAAAGAAAGGCTCATTGAAGAAGACTCGATCATCGTGGACGCCAAATCGGGCGTATCGGGGGCGGGACGGAAAGCCGGGCTCGGGACGCATTTTTCCGAAGTGAACGAAAATGTGAAAATTTATAAAGTGAACGCCCACCAACACATTCCGGAAATTGAGCAAATGCTGCAGACGTGGAATGAAGCGGTGGCGCCGATCACGTTCAGCACTCATTTGATCCCGATGACGCGAGGCATTATGGCGACGATCTATGCGAAGGCGAAACAGCCGCTTTCGCTTGGCGACTTGGTCGATTTATATAAAACAAGTTATAAAGATTCGCCGTTTGTTCGCATCCGCAAGCCGGGGCAGTTTCCGGCGACGAAGGAAGTGTATGGCTCGAACTATTGCGACATCGGCCTCGCCTACGATGAGCGGACGGGACGGGTGACGGTCGTGTCGGTGATCGACAACTTGATGAAAGGCGCTGCCGGGCAGGCGGTGCAAAACTTCAATTTGATGATGGGCTGGGATGAGGCTGAGGGCCTCCACTCCTTGCCGATGTATCCGTGAGGGAAGGGGAAAAACGATGACGATCACAAAACAAACGGGGCAAGTGACGGCGGTCGCCGACGGAACAGTGGTCACGCCGAAAGGATTTCAAGCGGCCGGAGTGAATGCCGGGCTGCGCTATTCGAAAAAAGATTTAGGAGTTATTGTCTGCGATGTGCCGGCTTCGGCGGCGGCAGTGTATACGCAAAGCCGTTTTCAGGCGGCGCCGCTGAAAGTGACGCAAGAGAGCCTTGCCGCCGAGCAAAAACTGCAAGCCGTCATCGTCAACAGCGCGTGTGCGAACGCCTGCACCGGTGCGCAAGGGCTTAAAGACGCCTATGAAATGCGCGAGCTGTGCGCGAAGCAGTTTGGGTTGGCGCCTCATTATGTGGCGGTAGCTTCCACCGGCGTCATTGGCGAATGCTTGCCGATGGAGAAAATCCGCGCCGGCATCAAACAGCTCGTCCCAGGGGCGACAGCGGCGGATGCAGAGGCGTTTCAAACAGCGATTTTAACGACCGATACGGTGATGAAACACGCTTGTTACGAAACGACGGTCGACGGCAAAACGATCACTGTCGGCGGGGCGGCGAAAGGGTCGGGGATGATCCATCCGAACATGGCGACGATGCTTGCCTTCATCACGACCGATGCCAACATTTCTTCACCGGTGCTTCAGGAGGCGCTCCGTTCGATTACGGATGTGTCATTCAATCAAATTACCGTTGACGGCGATACGTCGACGAACGATATGGTCGTTGTGATGGCGAGCGGGCTTGCCGGAAACGGCGAATTGACGCCGGATCATCCGGATTGGGAATGCTTTTACGAAGCGCTGCGGAAAACGTGCGAAGACTTGGCGAAACAAATCGCCAAAGACGGCGAAGGAGCGACGAAGCTCATTGAAGTGCGCGTGCGCGGCGCGAAAACGGACGATGAGGCGAAAAAAGTGGCGAAGCAAATCGTCGGTTCGAACTTGGTGAAAACCGCGGTCTACGGCGCGGATGCCAACTGGGGGCGGATCATCGGCGCGATCGGCTATGCGGATGCAGACGTCAACCCGGACAATGTCGACGTCGCGATCGGGCCGATTGTGATGCTGAAAGGAAGCGAGCCGCAGCCGTTCTCGGAAGAAGAAGCGGCGGCGTATTTGCAGCAAGAGACCGTCGTCATTGAGGTCGACTTGCACATGGGCGATGGTGTCGGCGTTGCGTGGGGCTGCGATTTGACATACGATTATGTGAAAATTAACGCCAGTTACCGGACGTAAGGGGAGAGAGAAATGGGAAAAACGGTCGTCATCAAATGCGGCGGCAGCGTGTTAGAAGAGCTGTCCCCCGCCTTTTTTGCCAGCGTGAACGCGATGCGGGAACAAGGGATGGATGTCGTTATCGTCCACGGCGGCGGGCCGGAAATCGGACAGATGCTCAAAACGCTTCGCGTATCGAGCGAGTTTGTCAACGGTTTGCGCAAAACGACAAAAGACGTGCTCGCCGTTGTGGAAATGGTGCTCTCCGGCAAAGTGAACAAACAGCTTGTCACGATGCTCACGCAGCACGGGCTGCCGGCGGTCGGCATTTCCGGTGTGGACGGCGGGCTGCTGGAAGCCGAACCAATTGATTTGGCCAAACTTGGCTATGTCGGCCGTGTGAAAACCGTTCGTTCCCAGCTGTTGCGCACGCTGCTTGCGGCCGGCTACATTCCGGTGATTTCTCCGCTTGGCGCCGACCAAAACGGGCAAACGTACAACATTAATGCCGATACGGCCGCCGGGGCGGTTGCGGCCGCGATCGGCGCCGGTGAGCTCGCGTTTGTGACGAACGTGCCCGGCATTTTGCAAGACGGCGCGCTCGTTAAGGAAGCGACAGCCGAAACGGTCGAGCAGTTGATTGAGGATGGCGTCATCACCGGCGGGATGATTCCGAAAGTGAAGGCGGCGCTCTCCGCCTTATCTGACGCGTTGCCGAAGGTGATGATCGTCAGCGGCAAAACGCCGTTTTACCAGAACGGAACATGGCAAGGGACAACGATTCGCAAAGAAGTGGGGGTCTATTTATGAGCGCGCTGTTTCCGACCTACAACCGTTGGAACATCGCCGTTCAAGCGGCGGAAGGGGCGGTTGTGACCGATGTGAACGGAAAACAATATCTTGATTTTGTCTCCGGCATTGCTGTCTGCAATCTCGGGCATCGTCATCCGCACGTGCAAAAGGCGGTTGAAACGCAACTGAATCAATATTGGCATGTCTCAAACTTATTTACGATTCCGATTCAAGAGGAAGTGGCCGCACAGCTTGTCGCCCATAGCGCCGGTGATTATGTCTTTTTCTGCAACAGCGGGGCGGAGGCGAATGAAGCGGCGCTGAAGCTGGCGCGCAAACATACTGGGAGACATAAAGTCATCACATTCCGCCAGTCGTTTCATGGCCGCACGTTTGCGACGATGGCGGCGACCGGGCAAGAGAAAGTGCATAGCGGCTTCGGTCCGCTTCTTTCAGAATTCGTCCATTTGCCGTTTAACGATGTGGCGGCGCTTAAGCAGGCGATGGGCGAGGACGTGGCGGCAGTCATGCTTGAAGTCGTCCAAGGGGAAGGCGGTGTCCGCCCGATTGACCGGGCGTTTTTGCAGACGGCAGCGGAGCTGTGCCAAAAACACGGTGCGCTCTTGATCATCGATGAAGTGCAAACCGGCATCGGCCGGACCGGAAAGCCGTTTGCTTATCAGCATTTCGGCATCGAGCCGGACATCATGACAGCTGCCAAGGGGCTTGGCAGCGGCATTCCGGTTGGCGCAATGATCGGCAAAGCGTTTTTAAAAGATTCGTTCGGCCCTGGGGTGCACGGGTCGACGTTTGGCGGCAATCCGGTCGCGATGGCGGCGGCGAAAGCGACGTTGGACGTCGTGTTTGACCCGGCGTTTTTGCAAGAGGTGCAAGAAAAGGGACGCTATTTGCTTGAACGGTTAACCACAGCGCTTACTGCGTTTGACATCGTTACGGATGTGCGCGGGCTCGGGTTGCTTGTCGGGATCGAGTGCCAAACAGACGTTGCCCCGCTCTTGCCTGTGATTCACGAAAACGGCTTGCTCGTCCTCTCGGCGGGGCCGAAGGTGATTCGCCTGCTGCCGCCGCTTGTCGTGACAAAAGCGGAAATCGATCAAGCAGTCGACGTGTTAGCGGCCGTGTTGAAACACGCTAATGCCTCAGCCGTCTTGTGATCGGGCGGTTGACGGCTTCATTTTTATTCTTGTTAATGCATAAAAATTCTATATCGGTTATAAAAAATCAAAACAGTGGGGTGGCGTCAGTGAAAGCGTACTTGCATGTGGCGAGCGGAAAAACGTTCAGCGGCGAACTCGCCGCTCCGCTTGAACAAACAGTGGTCGGGGAGGTTGTTTTTTTCACGGGGATGACCGGGTACCAAGAAGTGCTGACCGACCCGTCGTATAAAAACCAAGTCATCGTCTTTACGTATCCATTGATCGGCAATTATGGCATCAATGAAGACGACTTTGAAAGCAAGCGGCCGCATGTAGAAGCCGTCGTTGTCTACGAAGCGAGCCGTGAAGGCTTCCACTACGGGGCGAAATACAGTCTGGCGGAATATTTGCGGCATTGGAACATTCCGCTTCTAACCCACGTCGATACGCGCGCCCTCGTGAAAGAAATCCGCACCGCAGGGACGATGATGGCGGAATTGAGCGCGTCGCCGGTTCCGGCGGCAGCCGCTAGGGAAGCGGCGTTTCCGGTGCGCGACGTATCAACGAAAACGATTGAGACGTACGGCCATGGCGGCCCGCATTTTGTGCTTATCGATTTCGGCTGCAAAAAATCGATTTTGCAGTCGCTCTTATCGCGCGGTTGTCGGGTGACGGTCGTGCCATACGATACAGCGCCGGAAACGATCGAGGCGCTGAAACCGGACGGCCTTGTCCTCTCGAACGGCCCGGGCGATCCGAAACAGTTGGGTCATCAGCTTCCCACTATTCGTCAGCTCATCGACCGATATCCGACGCTCGCCATCTGCCTTGGCCATCAGCTCGTCGCCTTGGCGTACGGGGCGGATACGGAAAAGCTCCGCTTCGGGCACCGCGGCGCCAACCAGCCGGTGTGGGACGCGGTGAAACAAAAAGTGGTGATGACATCGCAAAACCATAGTTACGTCGTCAAAGAGGGCAGTTTGGCGGGCAAACCGTTTGACATTCGCTTTATCAACGTCAATGACGGCTCGGTCGAGGGCATCGTCCATCGCCATAAACCGATTTTATCTGTGCAATATCACCCGGAGGCGCATCCGGGGCCGCAAGATACCGGTTATATTTTTGATGAATTTTTGCAAACCGTCGCAAAGGGAGAGAACGTCTATGCCTAAAGATCCATCGCTTCAATCGATTCTCCTGATCGGATCAGGGCCGATCGTCATCGGTCAGGCGGCTGAGTTTGACTACTCGGGAACGCAGGCGTGCATCGCCTTGAAAGAAGAAGGATATCGCGTCATTTTAGTGAACAACAATCCGGCGACGATCATGACCGATGACGTCCACGCCGATGCTGTGTATTTTGAGCCGCTCACCGTCGAAGCGGTCGAAGCGGTCATCGCCAAAGAGCGCCCGGATGGGCTGCTGGCGACGTTCGGCGGCCAGACCGGTCTTAACTTGGCGTTTCAGCTTCATGAGGCCGGCGTGTTGGAAAAGTACGGGGTGAAACTGCTCGGAACACCGATTGAAGCCATTAAGCGCGGAGAAGACCGCGAAGCGTTCCGCGCGTTAATGCATGAGCTTGGCGAACCGGTGCCGGAAAGCGAAATTGTCACAAGCGTTGACGAAGCGGTCGCGTTCGCCAAACGAATCGGTTTTCCGATCATTATTCGTCCTGCGTATACGCTCGGCGGGACGGGCGGCGGCATCGCCGAAAACATGGAGCAGTTTGTCGCACTCGTAGAAAAGGGATTGAGCGAGAGCCCGATCCACCAATGTTTAATCGAGCGGAGCGTCGCCGGATTTAAGGAAATTGAATATGAAGTGATGCGCGATCAGTCGAATACGTGCATCACGGTGTGCAATATGGAAAACGTTGACCCGGTCGGCATTCATACGGGCGACTCGATCGTCGTCGCACCGTCGCAGACATTGACGGATGAAGAATACCAAATGCTCCGCTCATCGGCGGTGAACATCATTTCCGCATTAGGGATCATCGGCGGGTGCAACATTCAGTTTGCTTTGGATCCAAACAGCAAACACTATTACTTGATCGAAGTCAACCCGCGCGTCAGCCGCTCATCGGCGCTCGCGTCCAAAGCGACCGGCTACCCGATCGCCCGCATTGCCGCGAAGCTCGCGGTCGGCTACACGCTCGCGGAACTGATCAACCCGGTGACGAAAACGACGTACGCCAGCTTTGAACCGGCGTTGGACTATGTTGTCGTCAAATTTCCGCGCCTTCCGTTTGACAAGTTTCCGCATGCCGATCGGAAGCTCGGCACGCAAATGAAGGCGACCGGGGAAGTGATGGCGATCGACCGCAACATGGAGCGGGCGTTCCAAAAAGCGGTGCAGTCGCTTGAAGGGAAAAACAACGGACTGTTTTGGCCGGAACTTGCAGCCAAAACGAATGATGAACTGAAACAGCTGCTTGCCGACAAAGACGACCGCCGCTTTTTCGCGATTTTGGAACTGCTCCGCCGCGGTGTGACGGTGGAGGCGATCCATGAATGGACGAAAATCGACCGCTTTTTCCTTTGCTCGTTCGAGCGGCTTGTCGCCCTTGAAAAACAGGCGGCGGCTGCGACGCTGGACACGATTGAGGAGCCAACGTTCCGTTACCTAAAAGAAAAAGGGTTCAGCGACGCCTTTTTGGCTGAAACGTGGGGCGTGTCAGAACTTGACGTGCGCAAAAAACGGAAAGAGCTCGGCATCATGCCGTCATACAAAATGGTCGACACGTGTGCGGCTGAATTTCATTCAGAGACAGACTACTACTACTCGTCCTATTTCGGCGAAGACGAGCGGAAGGAAGCGAGCGGCAAAGAGAAAGTGCTGATCATCGGCGCCGGTCCGATTCGCATCGGCCAAGGCATTGAGTTTGACTACAGTTCGGTCCATAGCGTGTTTGCGCTGCAGCAAGAAGGCTATGAAACAGTGATGATCAACAACAATCCGGAAACCGTCAGCACCGACTTTGCCGTCGCCGACCGCCTTTACTTTGAACCGCTGACGCTTGAGAGCGTCCTCGATGTCATCGAGGCGGAGCAAATCAAACATGTCATCGTCCAATTTGGCGGCCAGACGGCCATCAATTTGGTCAAAGGGCTTGAGGAAGCCGGTGTTCCACTGTTGGGTGTCACGTACGATATGATTGACCAGCTCGAAGACCGTGACCGTTTTTACCAGTTATTGGAGGATCTTGACATTCCGCATGTGCAAGGGTTGATGGCGAACAACGCTGACGAGTTGGCCGCCAAGGCAGCTGAGATCGGCTACCCGGTACTGCTCCGTCCATCGTACGTCATCGGCGGGCGCGGCATGTTCATCGTCCGCGATGAAGCCCAGCTGGCGGCATTGGTGGAGCAAGGTGAGCTAACGTACCCGATTTTAATTGACGCGTACTTGGATGGGAAAGAGGCGGAAGCGGACATTGTGACAGATGGAACCGACATCGTGCTGCCGGTCGTCATTGAACACGTCGAAAAAGCCGGCGTCCATTCTGGGGACAGCTACGCATGGCTGCCAGCGCAGACGCTCACAGACGAAGAAAAAGCGAAAATCGTCGACTACGCAGGCCGGATCGCCAAAAAGCTTGGCTTTAAAGGAATTATGAACATTCAATACGTCATTGCCGGCGGCAATGTGTACGTGCTTGAAGTGAATCCGCGCGCAAGCCGGACGGTGCCGATCGTCAGCAAAACGACCGGCGTGCCGCTGGCGCAAATTGCGACAAAATTATTGCTTGGGAAATCGCTTGTCGACATCGTGGACGACAAAGAGCGCGGGTTGGCGGTCATGCCGTATGCGGTATTGAAATACCCGGTTTTCTCGACATACAAGCTGCCGGGAGTGGATCCGACGGTCGGGCCGGAAATGAAATCGACCGGCGAAGGCATCAGCATCGCCGCGACGAAAGAAGAAGCGGCGTACAAAGCGTTTTATGCATACTTGCAAAAGAAAGCAAACGCCAAGGAAATCTATGTGATCGGCGACATCGATGAGGAGCTAGCCGCGGAAATCGAAGCGAAACAGCTTGCCATCGTGTCAAAGGTGCCGTTGGCCGAGTGGGTGAAGCGAAGCGCAGCGCTGGCGGTCATCGATTTGCGCAAGGAAGAAGGCGAGGCCTCAAAACGAATGGCTGCGTTGTCCCGACAGTTGCTCGTCTTCACAGAACGCGAAACGGTGAAACTTTTCTTGCAGGCGCTCGATGTCGACCATCTCGATGTGCAGCCGATCCACGATTGGCTGGCGAAGAAAAAACAGGCAGAACAGGCGGTGATCGCATGAATGCAGTCATGTCATTAAAAGGAAGAGACTTTTTAACGTTGCTCGATTTCTCAACGGATGAAATTTTCGACTTATTAGCGCTTGCGGCCGATTTAAAGGCGAAACAAAAGGCCGGTGTATCCTATACGCCGCTTGTCGGCAAAACGATGGCGATGATTTTTGAAAAGCCGTCGACGCGCACGCGCGTCTCGTTTGAAGTCGGCATGATTCAACTCGGCGGCCAGGCTCTTTACTTAAATGGCAACGACTTGCAGCTCGGCCGCGGCGAAACGATCGCCGATACGGCCCGCGTCTTGTCACAATACGTCGATGTCATCATGATTCGGACGTTCGCGCACCAAAAAGTTGAGGAACTGGCTGAATATGCGTCCGTTCCTGTGATTAACGGCCTGACGGATGATGATCATCCGTGCCAAGCGCTGGCGGATTTGCTGACGATTTATGAAGCAAAAAAAACGTTCCAAGGCGTGAAGCTTGCTTATGTCGGCGACGGGAACAACGTCGCCAACGCTCTGCTTGTTGCGGCCGCCAAAGTCGGCATGGATGTGGCCATCGCCTGTCCGCCGGGCTATGAGCCGAAGGCAGCGTACGTTGAGGCGGCGCGCCGGATCGGCGAGAACACCGGAGCAGCCGTTGTGGTGACGCACGATCCGGTCGAGGCGGTGGCCGGAGCGGATGCGATCTATACAGACGTCTGGACGAGCATGGGGCAAGAGAGCGAAAGCGCCGAGCGGCTGAACGTGTTTCAGCCGTATCAAGTGAACGAACAGCTCGTCCAAGCGGCGAAACCGGATTATCTCTTTTTGCACTGCCTGCCGGCCCATCGTGGCGAGGAAGTGACGGCCGGCATCATGGACGGTCCGAACTCGGTCGTGTTCGAACAAGCCGGCAACCGGCTTCATGCGCAAAAAGCGATTTTGGTGTCCGTTTTATAACAAAAAAGGAATTCCCGCTTCGGGAGTTCCTTTTTCGTTTTAGGAGGGATTTCAAGGGGGAGCTTTTTGTCGTTGTGAACGGCTTGGTGTCCCTGCGGCCTGCCATCATTTCCCTTCTTATGAACGGCGATGAAACCGGGTATGATAACAAATGCAATCAAAGCAAGGGGGATGAATGAAATGGGCCAACCGCGCCATTTTAAGCCAGGCGATAAAGCGCCGAACAACGGTGTGTACATTGAAATCGGCGAAACGGGAGACAACGTGAAGCATCCGAAAAAGTTGAAGATGAAAGCCGGCGATACGTTCCCGGAAACGTCCAACCATAACCGGCATTGGACGTATTTACGCAAACCGTAAATTGCGATGCAAAAGCCATTCCATCTCATTTGGAGTGGCTTTTGATTTGCCCTTGTGCGTTGCCATCCGCTATAATTATTTATGGTCAAAAAAGGTCAAATGGAGGGGACGGCATGGATGCAAGCCGTTTGACGGAAAGACTGCAAGAGGCGCTCATGACGGCGCAGTCGCTGGCGAAAGAGCGGCATCATCAACAGCTTGATATTGAGCATCTCCTCGTGGCACTTCTCGAGCAAGAAGATGGCTTGGCGCCGCGGCTGTTTGCCCTTTGCGGCGCCGACCGCGCTCAGGCGATCGGCTGGCTGCAAGACCGGCTTCGCCAAAAGCCGGAAGTGCACGGGGCGGCACAAGGGCAGCTGTATATTGCCCCTGCCTTGGCGCGGCTGCTTGACGAAGCGGAGGCAGAGGCGAAACGGATGAAAGATGAGTACATATCGGTTGAACATGTGCTGCTCGCGCTGCCTCAAGGCGCGGAATCAATCGCCGGCCAGTTGGCGGCGTTTGGTTTGACGAAGGAAGCTCTATTAGTGGCAGTGAGAAACGTAAGGGGGAATCAGCGCGTGACAAGTCCGCATCCAGAAGCGACGTATGAAGCGTTAACGAAATATGGGCGTGATCTTGTAGCGGAAGTAAAAGCCGGCAAACTTGATCCCGTCATCGGCCGCGACAGTGAAATTCGCCGCGTCATCCGCATTTTGTCGCGGAAGACGAAAAACAACCCGGTGCTGATCGGCGAACCGGGCGTCGGGAAAACGGCGATCGTCGAAGGGCTCGCCCAGCGCATCGTGCGCAAAGATGTTCCCGAGGGGCTGAAAGACAAAACGATTTTTGCCCTTGATATGAGCGCGCTCGTTGCCGGAGCCAAGTTTCGCGGCGAATTTGAAGAGCGCCTGAAAGCGGTGCTAAACGAAATAAAAAAAAGCGACGGCCGCATCATTTTGTTTATCGATGAACTGCATACGATCGTCGGCGCCGGCCGGGCCGAAGGGGCGATCGACGCCGGCAATATGTTAAAGCCGATGCTCGCCCGCGGCGAGCTGCGCTGCATCGGGGCGACGACGCTTGATGAGTATCGGCAATACATCGAAAAAGACCCGGCGCTTGAGCGCCGATTCCAACAAGTGCTCGTCCAAGAGCCGAGCGTCGAAGATACGATTTCCATTTTGCGCGGGTTGAAAGAACGGTACGAAGTGCACCACGGGGTGAAAATTCACGACCGGGCGCTCGTCGCCGCCGCGGTGTTGTCCGACCGCTACATCTCGGACCGCTTTTTGCCTGACAAAGCGATTGATTTGGTCGATGAAGCGTGCGCCACGATCCGCACGGAAATGGAATCGATGCCGTCGGAGCTCGATGAAGTGATGCGCCGCGTCATGCAGCTGGAAATTGAAGAGGCGGCTTTAAGCAAAGAAACGGATGAAGCGAGCCGCGAGCGGCTGGCAGCGCTGCAAAAAGAACTCGCTCATTTGCGTGAAAAAGCGAACGCCATGAAAGCGCAATGGCAACAAGAAAAAGAGGCGCTTGACCGCGTCCGCCGCGTGCGCGAGGAACTTGAGCGGGCGAAGCGTGAGCTCGAGAAAGCGGAAAACGACTACGATTTAAACAGGGCGGCCGAGCTCCGCCATGGCCGCATTCCGCAGTTGGAAAAGCAACTCAAGCAGCTTGAGAAAGAAATCAGTGAGCAACGCGAAGGGAAACTGCTGCGCGAGGAAGTGACGGAAGAGGAGATTGCCGAAATCGTGTCGCGCTGGACAGGCATTCCGCTCACCCGCCTTGTTGAAGGGGAGCGGGAAAAGCTGCTTCGCCTTCACGAGCTGCTCCATGAGCGGGTCATCGGCCAAGACGAAGCGGTGGAACTTGTCGCTGACGCCGTCTTGCGGGCGCGGGCCGGCATGAAAGACCCGAACCGTCCAATCGGCTCGTTTTTGTTCCTCGGGCCGACCGGTGTCGGCAAAACCGAGCTGGCCAGAGCGCTTGCCGAGGCGCTGTTTGATAGCGAGGAGCAGCTCATTCGTCTCGATATGTCCGAGTACATGGAAAAACATGCTGTTTCCCGTTTGATCGGGGCGCCGCCCGGCTATGTTGGCTATGAGGAAGGCGGCCAGCTGACCGAAGCGGTGCGGCGTAAGCCGTACTCTGTCTTATTGTTCGATGAAATGGAAAAAGCGCACCCGGATGTGTTCAACATTTTGCTTCAGTTGCTGGATGACGGCCGGCTCACCGACTCACACGGGCGGACGGTCGATTTTAAAAACACGGTTGTCATCATGACGTCAAACATCGGCTCGCCGCTGTTATTGGAACACAAAAACGGCGACATCGATGAACAGACGCGCAATCAAGTGTTTGACCAATTGCGCGCCCATTTTCGCCCTGAGTTTTTAAATCGGATTGATGACGTCATCTTGTTTAAGCCGCTGTCGGTGAACGAAGTAAAGGGCATCGTCGAAAAGTTTGCCCGCGAGCTGTCGCACCGTCTGACAGATCGCCATATTGAACTTGTGCTGACGGAGGCGGCGAAGCGATACATCGCCGAAGCGGGCTTCGATCCGGTCTACGGCGCCCGACCGCTCAAGCGGTTTATGCAAAAGCAAGTCGAAACGCCGCTCGCCAAAGAGCTGATCGCCGGGCGGGTGAAAGAGTACAGCACCGTCATTGTCGATGCCGAAAACGGCCGGCTTGTCATCCGTCCACAGCCGTAAAGGATGCTGTGACAAGGAAACGGAGGAAGCGCTTCGGATTGTGTGTCGGCGCATGAGCGAGAACAAAACGGCTTGTTTTTGTCCGGTCATGACGCACGATCGATATCGTTGGCAAAAAGGGGCCACAGCTTAGGCTGCCTCATCCGTGTGCGGTCCGTCGTCTTGGTCAAAAGCGCCTTGCCTTTCGCAGGCGCCTTTTTCTTTTTTCTCAAAGCAGATGTATAATGAGTGCGAAAATGTCTGTACTGGTACAAGGTGAAAAAGGGGGAGGCGATCAAGTGGCGCGCGAACGGAAATTTTCATTGAACGAATTGTTTCAACAGACAAAACAACTTCTCCTTGAACACGGCTATGAAGGGTTTACCTTTGGGCTGTTAGCGGAACGGCTTGGTGTGTCAAGAACGGCCATTTATAAACATTTTGAGAACAAAGAAGAGGTTATTACGGCGTATATGGTGGACGAAATGGAGCAAGTGTTTGCCAAACTTGTTCATATTCATGACTATCCGACGTTTGACGAACAGTTTCGCTTTTTGCTTGACTTGATTTTGTACCATGACGATCTTCATCAGATGATCGCGATCGGAAGGCGCGTCCCGGATACGACTCCGGTTGTGCGGGCGAATAAGGCGCGCCTTGAGCAGTTTCATGAGCGGATGTACGAAGAGCTTGACCAACTGGTGGAGCGGGGGAAACAAGAAGGCAAAATGAAACCGCACCTTCCCAACCGGATCGTTCTTGCGTATATTTTTCAATCGGTGACGGTCCCTCATTTTCCTGGCATTTCGCTTGACCAATGGGCGGAAAGCATTAAGGAGATCATCATGTATGGGGTGATGAATGGAAATTGACAGTAGTGTCACTTCCCCATTATGATAAGAATGTGCTGAAAGTTACATAAGTGTCACTTTCGGCAATTCAGGAAAAATGGGGGATCGTGATGAATCGATGGCTGCATGTGTTGACCGACCGGGTGGCAACGAAAAAAGGAACGGGGTGGACGTTGATCATTTGGCTTGCGGCCGTTGCTATACTGGGGGCTGTAGCGCCGAGCGCCAAAGAGTATGAAGTGTCAAGCATAGAAACGCTTCCAGACGAGGCGCAATCGATGGTGGCGGCGAAAAAGGCGGATCAGTATGCTTTAACGAGCGACGGTGTTCCGGCTATTTTTGTCTTTCATTCAGATGACCGCCCGATTGCCAAAGATGAATTGCAACGTTTGGTCGGTCATATTGAACAAACGCATCGTGATGCATTGGAACAAGTTGTTCCGGTTGCTTCGCTTCCGCCGCAAGCGATGGCCGGTTTCGTTTCGGAAGATGGGAAAACAATCGTTGTTCCGGCTGTCTACCGGGCAACGATGGAATCTAAGGACATCCAAACGGTGAACGACGAGATTCGCAAATGGGTCAAAAAGGAAAGCGATGTGGCGATCTATATCACAGGACCGGCCGGTATTGCGGCTGATACGCTGGCGTTGTTTTCCCGCGCTGATATGGTGCTTATGTTGTCGACAGTCGGGTTGATTCTCGTGCTATTGATCGTCATTTACCGTTCGCCGCTGTTGGCGTTGATCCCGCTTGTGGCGGCCGGGTTGGTTTACGGAGTGGTTATGCAGCTGCTTGGGGTGCTGGGCAAAGCCGGGCTGGTCATATCGAAACAGACGGTTTCGATTATGTCGATTTTGCTGTTTGCCGCGATCACTGATTATTCGTTGTTCATCTTTTCCCGTTATCGTGAAGAGTTGAAGCGGCACGAGAACAAATGGCAAGCGATGAAATGGGCGATGCGTGAGACGGGGCTGCCGGTGTTTTTCTCTGGAGGCACGGTGCTGGCGGCTATGCTTGTCTTGTTTTTTGCGAAAATCGGCGATTACCGGAATTTCGCTCCGACGTTTGCGTTGGCGATGGCCGTTATTATGATCGCTTCGGTCACATTGCTCCCGGCGTTGTTTACGCTGTTTGGCCGCAAAGCGTTTTGGCCGAACATCCCGCGCGCCGGCGAGAGTGATGAAAAAGGGACAAGCGGATTTTGGCAGAAAATCGGCCGCTTTGTTGTCGAAAAGCCGCTCCTGACGGTCGCCTTGATCGGCTTGCTTCTTGTCGTGATGGCGGGCCATACGACCGCTCTTCGGTATGAGTATGATCTGATCAAATCGTTTCCAGACGATATGCCGTCGCGCCAAGGATATGAATTGTTGGAACAGCATTTTGCCAAAGGAGAGCTGGCGCCGACTACCGTTTTGTTTGAAGGAAAGGCTAAGGTGACGCCGCAACAGCTGGAACAGCTGCAAAATCAGCTCGAAAAACAGCCGCTCGTCAGCGAAGTGCGCCCGACCGGTACGGCCGATGAGGGCCGCGTTGCCACTTTTACGCTTACGTTTCGCGAAAGCCCGTACGATGTCAAAACGATCGATGCGATGGAACAGATCATTGACCGGAAGGAAACGATCGTCAAACAAAGCGGGCTTGACGGTCGCCTTTATTTTGTCGGGGAAACAGCGGCGAAAGTGGATGAACGGGCGTTGAACAAACGCGATATGATCGTGATTGTTTCATTGGAAACGCTCTTGATTCTTTTGCTGCTCATTGGGCTGACACGATCGGTGAAGCGGTCCATGTATATGATGGCGACGATTCTCGTTTCGTTTGCGGCCGCGCTCGGGGTTGGAATTTGGCTGGCCGATTGGCTGTTTGGCATCGGCGCTGTCAGCGACCGTGTGCCGATTTATGCGTTTGTATTTTTAGTGGCGCTCGGCATTGACTACAATATTATGCTCATCTCCCGTTTCCAAGAGGAGTGGAGAACGCATTCGCTTCATGAAGCGGTGAAACAGGCGGTGGCTCATACCGGCGGCGTCATTTCTTCGGCTGGCCTCATTTTGGCGGCGACGTTCGCCGTGCTGATGACCCAGCCTGTACAACTGTTGTTTGTGTTTGGTTTTCTTGTCGCCATTGGCATTTTGCTTGATACGTTTTTGATTCGCGGGATGCTGCTGCCCGGCCTTATTGTATGGCTGGAAAAAGAACGGGAAGCGCCGGCCGAGGCGGACGGTGAAACCGTATAGACAGCTGCAAAAAGCAACGCCTTGGAGGTTTCCTCCAAGGCGTTGCTTGTACTGATTAATGGTGATGATGCCCGGCCGGCTCGTCCGGAATCAAAGCCGCGACAACGACGATCAAAATGGTGACGATGACGCCAAGCAAGGCGCCGGTCGCAAAATCGTAGCCGATGCCTTGCATCGAGCCCATGACGTACGTCGCCATTTGCACGAGCAAAAACGTCCAGAAAAACGTCCAAAACAGGCGCATCTTGTTTCCCCCTATCTTCGCATCATTCCTTTTCTTATCTTATCACAATTTGTTCATTTAGGCATATACCCGGACGTTTTTTTCTGCCCGGCATATCGTATACTGTACAATTCTGTATCGCCAAACAAGGGTGAATGGAAACGATGGCAGGACAACGACGGTTTTTCCAACTTGATGGGCAATGGTGCATCGTTCACGTGCCGGAGCGCCCGAACGGGTTTGCCCTTTTTTTAATCGGCGACGGTGACCAGTTTGTGAACGAACAAACGAGTTTTTGGCTCGAGCATCCGGGGCGGCGCCAGTGGCTGGACGATTGGCTTGAACAAGGGTATACGGTATTTTCCTCCCACTTGTACGGCCGGCATTGGGGAAGTCCAAGGGCAGTCCGGCTGGCGCGCCAGCTTATCTACTCCGTACTGAAAAGCGAAATTGTCAACCAGCGCATTTATATTGTTGCTGAAGGAATGGGCGCACTCGTCGCTTTACAGCTGCTTGGCGCCATG
This sequence comes from Geobacillus sp. BK01, assembly GCF_052220245.1. NCBI lineage: Bacteria > Bacillati > Bacillota > Bacilli > Caryophanales > Anoxybacillaceae > Geobacillus > Geobacillus sp. BK01. The sequence continues at coordinate 86,325 of NZ_JBQPTH010000003.1, read as the reverse complement.
CCGGGGCAAATCCGTGCCGTCGCCATGCTCAACCCTTGCCTTGATGTACGCGCCCAGCTCAGTCATGAACGGGAACACCCGTTAATGTATCGACGGATGGTGAAAGAAATCGCGCTTGCCTACGAAATGAAGGAAGAGGAGGTGCCGGGGGCTGTTCCGTCCCTTTTTCTCAGCCCTCATGATGTTCCGGTGACGATTTGGCAGCTCGCCGGCGTGAGTGGGTATCCATCCGCACTGCACAGCCGCAAATACGAGCAATGGATGAAAACAATGAATGACCGGGTGCGCGTCGTATACCATTTACCGGAAAGACGACGACAGCTGGCGGTGCAAATCGGACAATTTTTCCGCCAGTACAACGAACTCCCGTAAACAACGAAGGCAGACGCATCGCGGTGTTGCGTCTGCTATTTTTTCATGAGATCGACGAGTGAAGAGATTTTTTTGACAAGCGGTTTTAACTGTTGCAAGGAGTCTGTCAGTACACCGACATTTTCAAACAGTTTCATAAAATCAATGTTTGGCAGCGGGAGCGGCTCCGTTTCCTCTCGCTCTTCCTGCCGGTCGGCCTGCCGTGGAGGAAAGGGGCCGAACATGAGGCGGGAGAAGCGGTCACGCTGCTCGCGGCGCTGTTCTGGTCGTCGGTTGTTCGCCATGCGATGTCCTCCCTTTCGTACCATCTTTTAGTTGCATTGTATGAGCGGAAAGGAAAAACGGTTTGGACAAATGCCTTTAAGTACGGAGAAGGCAACGAATTTCCTTCATTTTGCTTCACGGGGATCTCCGCTTTTCTATTGCGCATACGAGCACTTTTCGTTAAAATTAGTACCAAGTAATAATAATTGGTTATGTGGACTGATTGTACATTGGAATTATGCTGTATTTGCGAGGTTTTTCGGTTATTTTGAGAGGAAAAAGGAGATGAATGGTATGGGAGCAGGAATCATTGGCGTTGGTTACTATGCGCCGGAAAAAGTGGTGACAAACGCTGACTTAGAAAAAGTGATGGACACATCAGACGAATGGATTCGGACGCGCACCGGGATTGAGGAGCGACGCATCGCTCCGGATGATGTCGATACGTCTGACATGGCGTATGTTGCTGCTGAGAGGGCGCTCGCTGATGCCGGCATTTCCGCGAAAGACATTGATTTGATTTTGGTTGCTACCGTTACTCCGGATCGCCCGTTTCCGTCTGTCGCCTGCATGTTGCAGGAGCGGCTCGGCGCTGTCAATGCCGCAGCGTTGGACATTAGCGCTGCCTGCGCCGGGTTTATGTATGGGGTCGTGACAGCGAGCCAGTTCATTGACAACGGCGCATATAAGTATATATTGGTAGTGGGCGCAGAAAAACTATCAAAAATTATTGACTGGACCGACCGAAATACAGCGGTGCTGTTTGGCGATGGCGCCGGAGCGGTCGTCATGGGGCCGGTGTCGCCGGGGCGCGGCATTTTATCCTTTGAATTAGGTGCTGATGGAACGGGAGGAAAACATTTATATCAAGACGAATATATCATCATGAACGGCCGGGAAGTATTTAAGTTCGCTGTCCGGCAAATGGGGGAATCAAGCTTGCGTGTGCTTGAAAAAGCCGGTCTGTCGAAAAATGATGTTGACTTTTTGATTCCTCACCAGGCGAACATTCGTATTATGGAGGCGGCCAGACAGCGGCTGGAACTGCCGGAAGAGAAAATGTCAAAAACGATTGCCCGATACGGCAATACGTCAGCAGCGTCCATTCCGATTTCGCTCGCCGAGGAAATCGAAGCGGGCAAAATTAAAGACGATGACGTCATCATCATGGTCGGATTCGGCGGCGGACTGACATGGGGCGCGATTGCTTTGCGCTGGGGCCGCTAACGGCTTGTACATTTTGGATAAAGGAGAGACGGAAACGATGGAAAGAAGACGAGTTGTCGTGACCGGGATGGGGGCCGTCACCCCGCTCGGCAATGACGTCGAAACGACGTGGAAAAACATCATTGCAGGCCAATCCGGTATCGATACTGTCACTCGTGTCAATCCGGATGATTTTCCAGCGAAAGTGGCGGCGGAAGTCAAAGATTTCGACCCGGCGTCGTTTATGGACCGTCGTGAAGCGAGAAAGATGGACCGGTTTACGCAATACGCCGTAGCGGCGGCGCTCATGGCGGTGAAAGATGCCAAGCTGGAAATCAACGAACAAAACGCCGAGCGGGTCGGCGTCTGGATCGGCTCTGGCATCGGCGGGATGGAGACGTTTGAACAGCAGTTTGAAATTTTCCAACAGCGCGGCTACCGCCGAGTGAGCCCGTTTTTCGTGCCGATGATGATTCCGGATATGGCGGCCGGGCAAGTATCGATTATCCTTGGGGCGAAAGGAATCAATTCATGCACGGTCACCGCTTGCGCGACCGGGGCCAATTCGATCGGCGACGCGTTTAAGGTCATTCAGCGCGGCGATGCCGATGTCATGATCACCGGTGGAGCTGAAGCGCCGATCACCAAAATGTCGTTTGCCGGCTTTTGTGCGAACACGGCGCTCTCGACGAATCCAGATCCGAAAACGGCGAGCCGTCCGTTTGATAAAAACCGCGACGGGTTTGTCATGGGGGAAGGGGCAGGCATCGTCGTTCTTGAAGAGTTGGAACATGCGCTGCGCCGGGGGGCGACGATTTATGCCGAAATTGTCGGCTACGGTGCCACTGCGGATGCTTACCATATTACAGCACCGGCGCCAGGCGGCGAAGGAGGCGTGCGGGCGATGCGCCAGGCGCTGCAAGACGCCGGCTTACAACCGGAGGACATTGACTACATTAACGCCCACGGCACAAGCACGGAGTACAATGATAAGTACGAGACGATTGCCATTAAGGAAGTGTTCGGCGATCATGCGTATAAGCTTGCCATCAGCTCGACGAAGTCAATGACCGGCCACCTGCTTGGCGCGACCGGTGCGGTGGAAGCCATTTTCTCGGCGTTGGCGATTCGCGATGGTGTCATTCCGCCGACGATCAACTACGAAACGCCGGATCCGGAATGCGACTTGGACTATGTGCCGAATGAAGCGCGCAAGCGGGACGTACGCGCGGTGTTGAGCAATTCGTTTGGTTTTGGCGGCCATAATGCAACATTAATCTTCAAAAAATATATGTGACGGACGAAAATGAGGGTCTTGGTTGAACGAAACGGAAACCGTTAGGCATCACTAACGATCGCCGGTTCGTTCAAAGCGAGACCCTCTTTTGAATGGCGCTTTGCGGCGAGCCGCTCGTTGTTCACCGTCTCTCCTTTGCTGACATAATGTAAGAGGGAAGGAGGGGAGGAAATGGGATTATTCCCAACTGACCAGTGGCTCGAACAAGATCGGGGCGACCCGCTTCGGCTATGCGCACGGTTTGTCCCATTTTTTGGCGATGCGTCAGCGCACGACATTCATAAATACTTGTGTCGGTATGGCATGTACCGGAGCGCCCGGCAAGCTGTCCGGATGCTGCCGGATATGAAGGCGCAGCGTCTTTGGGAGCGGGCCGGCCGCCAGTATGACCGGCAGCGGGAGAGGTGGAACGGGCCGGACGTTCCGGTATTTTTGCTGCCGGCCGATGATGAAAACCGGAAGCTTGCGCGCGAGTTTCACGGAAAAGGCGGGGTGGCGTTTGCCGATAAGCTGTTTTTCTTTTTGCTGCCCGAACATCGCGACGGTGAGATTGCTGCGCTCGTGGCACACGAATACAATCACGTGTGCCGTCTGCAAATGCTGCCGATTGACGGCAAAGAGGCGACACTGTTGGATGCGGTGATTATGGAAGGGCTGGCGGAACATGCGGTGGCTGAGACGGTCGGCGCCGGACAGTGCGCGGACTGGACGGGGTACTATACGGATCGGGAACTGAGGCGTTTTTGGCGCCGCTATATCGCCCCAAACCAAGATATGGACGCCTCACATCCGCTTAGCACCCGGCTTTTGTATGGGCTTGGTTGGTATCCGAATATGGTCGGCTATGCGGTCGGCTATGCCATCGTCCGCCGCTGCCTTGAGAGCGGGCATTCGTTGACCAAACTGATGGCGATGGAAGCGAAACAAATCGCTGCCTTAGCCGGTTTTGACGCCATTGAATAAGCAGGGGGATTCATTGGGCGGCAAACGAATTGTCATGTTGTCCACAAAGCCGACATATATGTAGAGCAAGGAAGTGGACAAGAAGGAAGGGAAGCCCGATGGTCCGCCTGTTTTTTTATTTGGTCGGCTTCGGTTTTTCGGTCGTCGGAGGTATGATGGTAATCGCCTATTTAAACATTATTACCCCGGAACGCGGCTTCAGCGAGTATATGGTTTATATTGCGACGAGAGCAGAATGTTATTTATTGCCGCTCGGTCTGCTGTTCATGTGGGGGAGTTTGTCATTTCCAGACCGTGGTTCATAGTGGGGAAAAGAGGGCGAAATGGAATAAAATTCTGCCCCTCTGCCTATACTGATGGACAAACACGTCTGGAAGTGAGGGGTATCACATGCTTTACCTGCACGACATTTGGGTGAACTGGTTTGAGGGCGAAGAGAACGGATACAACGTCTGCCATTTTCATGAATGGCGCAAAGACGATCAAATCGAGCTGCTCGACCAAGTGCCGCTGTTAAAAGTGTCCCCGGCTCTGTTCCAATATATTGAAAACAGTTTGTCCGACCTTCCGAAACCGCTTTTAGACGACGTTTATCAAAAAGCGTATGTCCGCAAAAATCATGAACGCATCCAACTCGACTATTGTTTCATCGTGACCGATGGGGCCGGCATTTTGGCTGTCGATACGATCGGCTACCACATTCCGATTCGCAAAAGCCGCCTCATTCCGCGGCAAGAGCAGCTCGTTTATGAAATGGCAGCCGAGGCAGACGAACAACCATATCCGCTGCCCAAGCATGAAAAAGAATACCATATTTTATCGCCGGCGCCGGAGTTGATGTGCGGGCTGACGCGCAAGGAGCGGCAGCTGAAACAATTGTTGTTCATGGCGCTCGATCAGCTGTATTCGACGAAAAATGGCGCGGAAGTACGCTATTGGTATACGGAGTGGGCGCCGGAAAAGTATGCGGACATTCAAAAAATGTCGTTTGAGGAAGCGTGGGAACGGCTGTATGAAGAAACAAAACAAGGCTGGTCAAAACGCCATGAGCAGCTGTGCGAAAACTTAATTAAAGGCCAGCCGTTTTTTGAAAAGCTTTGGGAAACGGAGCAAGAGCCGAAAGTGAATTAAACAACGGGCGGAGGCGCCCTGCGCCCGCCCGTTTTTGTATGGCTGCGTCATATGGATGTTCACCGCCGCCGCCCAAGCCCCATGGCCTGCTCCATTTTGCGCACCATTTCCGAAGCGATGCGGTTTGCTTTTTCCGCTCCGTCGTCCAAAACCCGGTCAAGCTCTTCGCTTTCGAGCCAATGGTAATATCGCTCTTGGATCGGTTCGAGCGCTTGAATGACCACGTGGGCCAAATCGGCCTTAAAGACACCATACCCTTTCCCTTCATATTGTCGCTCGAGCTCGTCAATCGGTTGCCCCGATAAAATCGAATAAATGTTGAGCAAGTTCGAAATGCCCGGTTTCGCTTCCTTATCATAGCGGATCGTTCCTTCCGAATCGGTGACGGCGCTTTTAATTTTCTTTTCGATCGTTTTGGCATCATCAAGCAGCGTAATAAACGCCTTTGGGTTCGGGTCGGATTTGCTCATTTTTTTCGTCGGATCGGCAAGGGACATAATGCGGGCGCCGATTTTGGGGATGCGCGCTTCTGGAATCGTGAACAGTTCGCCATACCGCTTGTTGAAGCGCTCGGCCAAATCGCGCGTCAGCTCGATATGCTGCTTTTGGTCTTCGCCGACCGGGACGATATCCGCGTTGTAAAGCAAAATGTCAGCCGCCATAAGCGGTGGGTACGTGAGCAGCCCGGCGCTGACCGCCTCTTTTCCGGCCGATTTGTCTTTAAACTGCGTCATCCGCTCAAGCTCGCCGATATACACAATGCACTGCAGCATCCAAGCCGCCTGGGCGTGCGCCGGCACCTCCGATTGAATGAACAGCGTCGCCTTCATTGGATCGAGACCGACCGCCAAATACAAGGCGGCGAGGCGGCGGATGTTTTGTTGCAGTTCGTTCGGGTCTTGCGGAACGGTAATGGCATGTTGATCGACAATGCAAAAGTAGCAGTTGTACTCATGCTGCAGTTCGACAAACTGCCGCATTGCACCGATGTAGTTGCCGAGTGTAATCACACCGCTCGGCTGGATGCCGGAAAAAATCGTTTTCACCACTTTTCACTCCTTTACGAAAAATGAAAAAAGCCCTACTTCCCTCTTTGGTAGGGACGGTAGGACCGCGGTGCCACCCTAGTTACTGCGCTAAAGCGCAATCGCTCAACCCATGCGAAATTCATGGCGCCCCGATAACGCGGGGAGGACGTCCCAGCCTACTTGCCTGCGGGTTCGGCCGGAAGCTCGAAAGCCCATTCCATATGGCTAGCCGCTTGTTCGCACCGCCCACAAGCTCTCTGAAGGCGTCGCCATATGTACTCTTCTTTCTCATCACTTTCTCGATATTTGTTTCTTTATTATAGGAGAAACTCCCCGTCTTTGCAACCTCATTGTACTGCATACCCGGCAGCGATCATCGCGAGAAAAAGAAGCAGGCCGGAAAAAAGGAGCGGATACGTTATAGCGAACCGCACCGGACCGGTGGGCTCGTCTGCCTCATGCTCCCCCGCTATTTCCTCCACATAGCTTTCCGCTTTCGTCCCTCTTTTGCGCAGCCGGCGAAATCCGTAAGCAAATCCGTTGAAAAACCCGCGCTCGTAGACGAATAAAAGCCCGCCGAGCGACAGCGGAACAAGAGAAAGCAAAAATGCGGCGTTAATGAAGGAAACCGCCGTCCATGTCCCTTGCCGGAAAACGATCAGCGCGCTTGTTGTCAACATCGCAACGATGAGCCATCCGGTTCGAACAGCGATCTGTTTCATCTCGTTTCTCCTGCCTTTCTGATTGCCGCTTTTATTGTACCATAAAACGACTATGTGAAAAGGTTGTTAAAATTATTAACAAAGTTATATTAAAAAATATACCACCATTTTGGAAGTGAAGGAATAATTTGCTTTAGAACCGGTGGGGGAAGGAAAAAAATTATATTGTAAGCGTTTTCTAATATGTTTACAGAAATTTTTTATTTACATTAGCGTTGAAAATCGTTACAATGCAGATGTAAATACAAGCCGATCTTCCTGGTAATTTGCAAGTAATTCGAAAATTTTTTATTTAATAAAATAAAAAATTCTTTTCAAATATACTAATACAGGATATAATAGGGCATGTAAGTACAATCTTCTGAAACCTAATAGTTCAGAAGATTTGTAATACACTACATAAACTCAAGGGGGGTTTTTAAGTGAAGAAGCGATTTTCTTTCTTCCTCGTTCTGCTTCTGGCGCTGTCGACGTTCTTGGCAGCATGCGGCGGCGGGGATGACAACGCCCAAGGCGGCGAAGGCGGCGAGAAGCCGGCGGAGAAAAAAGAGCAAGTATTGAACTTGCTTGATTATTCGGAAATTCCGTCTCTTGACTCGGCGCTCGCTACCGACCAAGTATCGTTTATCGTCTTGAACAACGTCATGGAGGGGCTGTACCGTTTAGGGAAAGACAACAAACCGGTCCCTGGGGTGGCGGAAAGCTATGAAGTGAGCGAGGACGGCAAAACGTATACGTTCAAACTCCGCCAGGATGCCAAATGGTCCAACGGCGACCCGGTGACGGCGCACGACTTCGTATTCGCTTGGAAGCGCGTGCTCGATCCGAAAACGAAGGCTGAGTATGCGTACATTATGTACGACATTAAAAACGCAGAAGAAGTCAACACAGGCAAATTGCCGGTTGACCAACTCGGCGTCAAAGCGCTTGACGATTACACGCTTCAAGTCGAGCTGAAAAACCCGATTCCGTATTTCATCAGCCTGACCGTATTCGGCACGTTTATGCCGCAAAACGAGAAATTCGTAAAAGCACAAGGCGACAAATACGGTCTGGAAGCGAACACGACGCTGTACAACGGCCCGTTCGTCTTGAGCGAATGGAAACATGAACAAGGCTGGACTTATGAGAAAAACCCGAATTACTGGGACAAAGATACAGTGAAGCTGGAAAAAATCAACGTCAAAGTCGTCAAAGACACGGCAACGGCTGTCAACTTGTATGAAACAAAGCAAGTTGACCGCGTCGTCTTGACGGCGGAGTTCGTTGACAAGTACAAAAATGATAAAAACTTCAGCACAGAACTGGAACCGTCCCTTTTCTGGCTGCGCATGAACACGAAAAAAGAACCGTTGAACAATGTGAACGTGCGCAAAGCGATCGCGATGGCGATTGACAGACAAGCGATGGTGGATACGCTCCTCAACAACGGCTCGATCGTCGCGAACTTTACCGTTCCGAAAGAGTTTGTTGTCGGCCCGGACGGGAAAGACTTCCGTGATGCGAATGGCGACTTAGTGTCGTACAACGTGGATGAAGCGAAAAAATTATGGGAGCAAGCGAAAAAAGAACTTGGCAAAGATCAATTCACGATTGAGCTGTTGAACTATGACAGCGACAGCTCGAAAAAAATTGGCGAGTATATTAAAGCACAGCTCGAGCAAAACTTGCCGGGCTTGACGGTTAACATTAAACAACAGCCGTTTGCGCAAAAGCTTGAGCTCGAAAGCAAAATGCAGTACGATTTGTCGTTCTCCGGTTGGGGCCCGGACTATCAAGACCCGATGACGTTCCTTGACTTGTGGACGACCACTAATCCGCACAACCAAACGGGTTGGTCCAATGCCGAGTATGACAAGTTGATTCAAGAGGCGAAAACGACGCTGCTTGGCGATTTGCAAGCCCGTTGGGATGCGATGTTGCAAGCGGAAAAAATCGTCTTTGAAGAAATGCCGTTTGCACCGCTCTATCAGCGCGGGACTGCATATTTGCAACGCGAGTATGTGAAAGACATTGTTTCACATCCGTTCGGCGGTGACTACAGCTACAAATGGGCATATATTGAGTAAACGTTTTGCATGAAGTGCCGGGGAGAGTATATGCAAGGGCATATACTCTCCTTTTGCCTGCCAAGGCGAAAAATGTCGAAAAAGATAAAAGATTAAAATATTGTTATGTTCAATGAAAAAGAGGAGGTGCGCCATGGTACGGTATACGATCCAGCGACTCGTGTATATGGTGATTACGCTGCTGGTTATTGCCACCGTCACATTCTTTTTAATGAAACTGTTGCCGGGATCGCCGCTGCAAAACCAAGAAAAATTGACGCCGGAGCAGAAGGAGCTTATTTTAAAAGAGTACGGGCTTGATAAGCCTGTGCCGGTTCAATATGTGCAATATTTAGGCAACTTGCTGCAAGGCGACTTAGGTGTCTCGTTCCAATACGACAACCGTCCGGTGACGGAGTTGATCGGCGACCGGATCGGTCCGTCGGCCCAGCTTGGGTTCCAGGCGATCGTTTTCGGCACGCTTGTCGGCTTGTTGCTTGGTATTTTTGCAGCGATCCGTCACAACGGTTGGGGCGATTATGTAGCTACGGTAATCGCGGTCATTGGGATTTCCGTTCCTTCGTTTGTGTTGGCCGGGTTTTTGCAATATTTTATCGGTGTCAAGCTGCAATGGCTGCCGGTCGCGTTTTGGGAAGGGTTTACGTACACGATTATGCCGACGTTGGCGTTATCTGCCGGCGTTATTGCCAACATCGCCCGCTTTATGCGGACGGAAATGCTTGAAGTGCTAAGCTCTGACTACATTTTAACCGCTCGGGCGAAAGGGATCAGCAACGCCAACGTCATTACGAGACACGCCATTCGCAACTCGCTCATCCCGGTGATCACAATCCTCGGTCCGATGGCGGTCAACTTAATGACGGGGACGCTGGTTATTGAGAAAATTTTTGCCGTTCCAGGTCTTGGGGAGCAATTTGTCCGCTCGATCGAGCTAAATGACTATCCGGTCATTATGGGGACGACGTTGTTTTATTCGGCGTTATTGATCTTTGTCATCTTTATTGTGGACATTCTTTACGGAATTGTTGACCCACGCATCCGTTTAGCGGGAGGGAAAAAATGATGGCGAAACAACAATACGATCAGCTTTCACCGGAATGGTTCCAGCCCGCCCCGCCAAATGTCGGTGAGCAAGAAAAAATCAACCGCCCAAGCTTAACGTTTTGGCATGACGCGTGGCTTCGCCTGCGTGAAAATAAGGCGGCGATCGTCGGGCTGATTATGATTGTCATTTTGGCTTTATTAGCGATTTTTGCACCGATGGCAAGCGAGCGCTCTTATAAAGATCAAAACTTAAGCCATGCAAAATTGCCTCCGAAAGTCCCTGTGTTAGAGAATATTAGTTGGCTTAACTTGGATGGAAAAGATCCAAATGGCGTCGATGTATATAAAGAGCGCGGCGTGAAAGAGTACTATTGGTTTGGCACCGACGACTTGGGCCGCGACTTATGGGTAAGAACGTGGTACGGGACGCGCATTTCCCTTTATATCGGTTTGTTAGCTGCTTTGATTGACTTGTTTATCGGCATTGCTTACGGGGGTATTTCCGGCTACTATGGCGGCCGCGTCGACAATGTCATGCAGCGCATCATCGAAATTTTAAACGGCATTCCGTATTTGATCGTCGTCATTTTATTTATTTTAATTTTCGAACCTGGGATTATTTCGATTACGCTGGCGATGGTCATCACCGGCTGGACGACGATGGCGCGTATTGTACGCGGACAAATCTTAAAACTGAAAAACATGGAGTACGTGTTGGCAGCGCGGACGCTTGGGGCATCGAATTCCCGGCTCATCTTTAAACATTTGATTCCAAACGTTATGGGGCCGATTATCATTACGACGATGTTCACCATTCCAGCGGCCATTTTTACCGAGGCGTTTTTGAGCTTTATCGGTCTGGGCATCCGTCCGCCGGAAGCATCGCTCGGCTCGCTCGTGAATGAGGGGTATAAATCGATTCAAACGTATCCGCATTTGATCATTATCCCGTCGATTGTCATCAGCTTGCTTATTTTAAGCTTTAACCTGTTGGCTGACGGGCTGCGCGATGCGCTCGACCCGAAAATGCGCAAATAACGGACGGAAGGGGTGAAGACGGTGGAAAAAATTTTACAGGTGAACGATTTGCACATCTCCTTTGATATTCATGCTGGTGAAGTGCAGGCAGTCCGCGGTGTCACCTTTGATTTGTATAAAGGGGAGACGCTGGCGATTGTCGGTGAGTCGGGCTCTGGGAAATCGGTGACGTCAAAAGCGCTTATGCGCCTGCTGCCGACACCGCCAAGCCGCATTAAACAAGGAGAAATTTTGTTTGAAGGAAAAGACTTGACGAAGTTGCCGGAAAACGAGATGCAGTCGATCCGCGGCGCGAAAATTTCGATGATTTTCCAAGATCCGATGACATCGCTCAACCCGACGATGACGATCGGGAAGCAAATTACGGAGGCGATCTTGAAACACCAAAAATTGTCGAAAGACGAGGCGCGCAAACGGGCGATTGAACTGTTGCAACTCGTCGGCATTAAAAATGCCGAGCTGCGCATGAAGCAATATCCGCATCAATTTTCCGGCGGGATGCGTCAGCGTGTTGTCATTGCGATTGCGTTGGCGTGCAACCCGAAAATTTTGATCGCCGACGAACCGACGACGGCGCTTGATGTGACGATTCAGGCGCAAATTTTGGAGCTGATGAAAGACATTCAGAAAAAGCTAGGTATGTCGATTATTTTCATTACCCACGACTTAGGGGTTGTTGCCAACATGGCTGACCGGGTTGCGGTCATGTACGCCGGTAAAATCGTAGAGATCGGGACGGTCGATGAGATTTTTTACAACCCGAAACATCCGTACACATGGGGGCTGCTCGCCTCGATGCCGAGCCTTGACCATAAAGATACGGAACTGTATTCGATTCCGGGCTCGCCGCCGGATTTGCTAAATCCTCCAAAAGGCGATGCGTTTGCGCCGCGCAACCCGTATGCGTTAAAAATCGACTATGAGCTTGAGCCGCCAATGTTTCAAGTGTCGGATACGCATTATGCGGCGACATGGCTTTTGCACGAGATGGCGCCAAACGTGGAACGGCCGGCCGTTGTGCGCGAGCGGATGAAACAGTTCGCTGACATCGTTGCCCGGAAAGGAGGCAAACCGCGTGGCTAAACAAAAACTGCTCGAAGTGAAAAACTTAAAACAATATTTCCCGGCCGGCCGTGGTGAAGTGGTCAAAGCGGTCGACGGGGTAACGTTTGATATTTATAAAGGCGAGACGTTCGGCCTTGTCGGCGAGTCAGGTTGCGGCAAGTCAACGACAGGAAGGACGATCATCCGGCTGTATGACGGAAAATGCAAATGATTTTCCAAGATCCGTATGCGTCGCTCAATCCGCGGATGACCGTCGCGGATATTATTGCGGAAGGCATTGACATTCATGGACTGGCGAAAACAAAAGAGGAGCGGATGCAGCGCGTGTATGAGCTGCTTGAGACGGTCGGATTGAACCGCGAGCACGCGAACCGCTATCCGCACGAATTTTCAGGCGGCCAACGCCAACGGATCGGCATTGCCCGCGCATTGGCGGTCGAACCGGAATTCATCATCGCCGATGAGCCCATTTCGGCGCTTGATGTGTCGATTCAAGCACAAGTGGTGAACTTGATGAAACGGTTGCAGCGTGAAAAAGGACTGACGTATTTGTTTATCGCCCATGATTTGTCGATGGTCAAATACATCAGCGACCGGATCGGGGTCATGTACTTCGGGAAAATGGTGGAGCTCGCTGAGTCGGAAGAGCTGTATCGCAATCCGATCCATCCGTATACGAAAGCACTGCTCTCCGCGATTCCGCTTCCAGATCCGGAAACGGAGCGGACGCGCAAGCGGATCATTTATGACCCGGCACAGCACGGCTATCAAGACGGGGAAGAGCTCGAATTTCGTGAAATTACACCGGGCCATTTCGTGCTTTGTTCGGAGGAAGAGTATAAGCGGTACCGGGCGATGTATGCCTAAACTCTGCTCTTGTTCAGGAAGGAACCGCTCCTGCGGGCATGAAAAAGCGCCGTCTCTTCACCGACGCTTGATACGAACGGAGAAGCAGACGGCGTGATGCCATGCGCCCGTTTCCGGGCGTCATTTTTTTCCCCCGACGAAATTCCACCCTTGCTGAATGCGGCGAGAGGCCTCAACATGCTTTTCTCTCTTGTTTCGGCCAAACAGCCGCTCTCCAATCGTGTTGCTCACGCTCCCCATCAAGGCGGTGATGCCGACAATCAATGCTGAAGCAATGGCAAAATCAACGAAATAGCCGGCCATTTGTTTTTCCTCCCTTTTCTCTTCTACTTTGATTGTAGAGGATTTTTCTTCCCATTGGAAGGGGAACAGAGAAAATTGCATCAATCCGTTGAAAAACTATATCTTTCTTCATTCATTTATTGTATAATATATCATGTTAAAGTCATTTCAATTTGCAAATGATTAACAAGACGGCCGGCCGCCCGGCAGGTGGCATAGGCCGTATCGCTATGCCGTCGGGCTTGTTAAAGCGGGCATAGCTGTATGCGCCCGTCAGCCGACGGGCTGGGAAAGCAAGGGATTCCTTGTGAAAAGGAGTGATCAAAATGGTCAAGCTATACACATCACCGAGCTGCACGTCGTGCCGGAAAGCGAAGGCGTGGCTCGAGAAGCATGATATTCCTTATGTTGAACGCAATATTTTCTCCGAGCCGCTTACGGTCGAGGAGATTAAAGAGATTTTACGGATGACGGAAACGGGGACGGATGAAATCATTTCGACCCGCTCAAAAGTGTTTCAAAAGCTGAACATTAACCTCGAGTGTTTACCGCTGCAAGATTTGTACGAGCTTATTCAAAAAAACCCGGGCATTTTGCGCCGGCCGATTATTATTGATGAAAAGCGGCTCCAAGTCGGTTATAACGAAGATGAAATCCGCCGCTTTCTGCCGCGCAAGGTACGGGCGTATCAGCTCCGCGAAGCGCAGCGGCTAGTGAACGGGTGACAAAAAAACTTCTACATGGCCTGCCATGTAGAAGTTTTTTATCGGTGCCAGTCAGCGAATGGCGCGCGCCCGACGGTTGGCCGCAAAGCCGAGCAAAACGGCAAGAATGGCCGCTGCGACCGGAAAAAGCAGTTCCCAGCGCGGATCGTAAAACGGGTGCAACCGCTCTTCAGTGGCGATCATTTTTCCGGCAGTGTAAGCCAATAAGGCGCCGCCGATATAAATTAGAAACGGAAACCGTTCCATGGCATAAAGGACGATTTTGCTGCCTAAAATGATGATAGGAACGGAGCAAAGAAAGCCGAAAACGACAAGCCCGGTATGCCCTTGGGCTGCTCCGGCGATGGCGATGACGTTGTCCATCCCCATGACAACATCGGCGACAACGATCGTGCGGACGGCTTTCCAAAGCGATGGCTCGGCTTTAATCGCGACCGGTTTTTCGTCCTTCTGCCCGATCAGCTTCAAGGCGATCCAAAAGAGGATGAGGCCGCCGGCAAGCTGCAAAAATGGAATGGTTAACAGCCATACGACCGCTGCGGTTAGGAAAATGCGGACAGCGATTGCCAACGCCGTACCGAGGATAATGGCGATGTTCCGTTTCTGTTCCGGCAAGTTGCGGCTCGCTAACGCAATGACAACCGCATTGTCCCCACCTAGAATGACATCGATGCCGATGATTAATAAGATCGAGACGATATATTCATCCACCATAGGCGTCCCTCATTCCGTCCGTGTTCATCATCATTATAGTAGGGCATGGCCGGTTTCATAACCAATTTTTAAAAACGCGTTTTTTTATTTCCCTTCTTTCGCTTTTTGTCATAAAATATAAAGTACAAGATATAAGTTTTGATTTCAATAGAATGCCTAGGGGAACGATCCCTTCCCTTTTTTATTTCTTTGGTTTAGAAGGGAGAGTTGAGAAGATGGAAATTGAACGCATCAACGACCATACAGTGAAGTTCTATATTTCGTATGTTGATATAGAGGAGCGCGGTTTTGACCGTGAAGAAATTTGGTACAATCGGGAACGAAGTGAGGAACTGTTCTGGGAAATGATGGATGAGGTCCATGGTGAAAGCGATTTTTCGCTCGACGGCCCGCTTTGGATTCAAGTGCAGGCGTTGGAAAAAGGGCTTGAAGTAGTGGTGACGAAAGCACAGTTGTCTAAAGACGGAAGCAAGCTGGAGCTGCCGATTCCGGAGGAAAAATGGCGCGAGTTTTCGCTGTCAGCTGATGAGAAGATTGAATCGCTGTTCGGTCACCATTTCCATTTCGGCCGAAACGATACTTCTGGAGACGGGGAAGAACAAGATGTTCTTCAGTTTATGCTTTCGTTTAAAGACATTGAAGACGTCATCTCCTTGGCGCATCGCGCTGACTTTTCCGGCTTGTCGAACCGTCTGTTCCGGTTTGAAGGGCGCTATTATTTGTTCGTTGAATTTGGCGAACAATATACCGAACACGAAGTCGACAATATGCTCAGCCTTCTCTTGGAATACGGAAATGATTCGCAGCTGACGATTTACCGTCTCGAAGAATACGGAACCGAAATCATGGGCGACAACGCGCTCGAAACAATAAAACAATATTTTCCAACTCGATAACGTTTCTATTCTGCCGATTTCGCTTCCAGAAATCGGCGTTTTCTTTGTTGGAAACATCTAATAAGGATGGTGGGAGAGGGAAGGGAAGAAAAGCGGATGAAACCATTGGCCGCGGAGTGCAGTATAAAGAGGGAAGAGGATGATCAGTTGGAGGGGTTTGGTTGAGAAACGCATCAAGAGTTGCCATTCTTGCTGGCATCGTTGGCCTGCTGCTGGCCTTGACACACGATTATTGGGAAGGAAAGCTTCTCGGTATTTTTAGTGTACTAATCTCTTGCTCGGTTGTGTTTATTGCGTTTGTTATT
This sequence comes from Geobacillus sp. BK01, assembly GCF_052220245.1. Classification (NCBI taxonomy): domain Bacteria; kingdom Bacillati; phylum Bacillota; class Bacilli; order Caryophanales; family Anoxybacillaceae; genus Geobacillus; species Geobacillus sp. BK01. Next base: position 70,337 of record NZ_JBQPTH010000003.1, on the reverse strand, counting down.
TCGCTTGAAAACCGGAAGCCGGCGCAGACGATCGCCTGGTTGGCGGTGTTAGGCAGCTTTCCGATTGTTGGCTTTTTGTTTTATTTATTATTCGGCCGCAACTATTGGCAGCAACGTCGCTTTAAAAGAAAGGCCGAATTTGATGCGGCCGTGCTGTTGAAGTTTCAGGAGCCGTCGCCGATTGCCATCGAGCGGCTGCCGATAGCGCTCCATCAGCGCCCGCTGTTGCATCTTGCCTATCGTGTCGGCCAGCACCCTGTGTCATTGGCATCGCAAACGGCGGTATTGACCAATGGTGAAGAGACGTTTGCGGCGATTTTTGCCGAGCTCGAAAAAGCGGAGCACCATATCCACTTAGAATATTATATCGTCCGCCATGACGAAATCGGTCAAAAACTGAAGCGTGTTTTGATGGAAAAGGCGCGCCAAGGCGTGTGTGTCCGTTTTTTATATGATGCCGTCGGCAGTTGGAAACTATCAAACGCTTACATCGAGGAGCTGCGCGCAGCCGGAGTCGAAATGATCCCATTCTCGCCGGTGCGTCTGCCGGTATTAAGCAACCAAATTAACTTCCGCAACCATCGGAAAATTATTGTCATCGACGGGGGCGTCGGTTTTGTCGGCGGGCTGAACATCGGGGACGAATATTTAGGAAAAGATAAGTATTTCGGATTTTGGCGTGATACCCATTTGTTGATTCGGGGCGAGGCCGTCCGGACACTGCAACTTATTTTCCTGCAAGACTGGTATTATATGACGGGCGAGCGGTTGTTGACGCCGGACTATTTGTCGCCGCCGCTCATTGTCGAGGAAGGCCAGGGCGGGGTGCAGCTCATCGCCGGCGGCCCCGATCAAAAGTGGGAAGTGATTAAACAGTTGTATTTTGCTATGATTACGTCAGCGAAACGGTCGATTTGGGTTGCCTCGCCGTACTTTGTGCCGGATGAAGACATTTTAACGGCGCTGAAAGTGGCGGCGCTAAGCGGCATCGACGTCCGCCTGCTCGCGCCGAAACGCCCGGACAAAAAAATTGTCTTTTACGCCTCGCGCTCGTACTTTCCGGAGCTGTTGGAAGCTGGGGTGAAAATTTACGAGTACGAAAAAGGATTTTTGCACAGCAAGGTGATTGTCGTCGATGGTGAGCTGGCTTCGATCGGCACAGCGAACATGGATATGCGCAGTTTTCATTTAAACTTTGAAGTGAATGCGTTTTTGTACTATACGGATAGCATCAACAAACTTGTGGGCGATTTTTTAGAAGATTTCTGTCATGCCTCTTTGATCGACTATGAGCAGTTTCAGCAGCGTCCATTCCGGGTGCGGATCGCTGAATCGGTTTCCCGCCTGCTGTCACCGCTGCTGTAGGAGCATTTTCTGATCACATATGATCCAAGTCCGCCGGCTCGGCGGGCTTTTTTTCATTGACGCGGCCTAAGCCGGCAGGAAACATAAGGGCATTTGCCGAACCCATAGACGAACGGAGGACAAAGGTGTGCCTTTGAAAAAACAGCAACAAAAGAAAGGGAGGGATTGCCTTGTTTGTCGCCATCTCAGCCGATGGCCGGCCCATTTCGCTTGCCGGAGCGGAAAGGTGGAGCCCGGAGCGGCTTGTGCAATTAAGAAACGGTGAACCATTTTTTTGTCCCGCTTGTCGGGAAGAAGTCGTGCTGCGGTCCGGTCGCCAACGCTTGCCGCATTTTGCTCACCGGAAAGGGACGGTCTGTCCGTTCGAGCATGAACCAGAGTCGGAGCGGCATTTAACCGGAAAGCGCGATTTGTTCGCCTGGCTCGTCCGCCAGGGGATTGAAGCGAAGCTTGAACCGTATTTGACTGCCATCAGACAGCGCCCCGATGTGTTATTTCGGTACGGCCCCCATCTGTATGCCCTCGAATACCAATGTTCCACCATTGAGGAATCGCTGTTTTGTGAACGCAATAACGGCTACCGCCGCCTTGGCATCCGGCCGCTTTGGGTGTTAGGGGCGCACCACCTGCGGCGCTCGCCGAAACGCCCAAATGAAGTGTCGTTCTCCCGGTTTCAATGGCTGTTTGCCCACGGCGTTCCGCTTTCCGCTGTTCCTCATGTATGGTACTATAGTCCGGAAACAAAGCGTTTCATCCGTCTTTCCCGCCCGTTGCCGCTGACGGTGCGCCGCACGTTGGTCGCCATCGATTCGCATCCCCTTTCCACATTGTCTTTCGCTGCCCTGACTGCTATCCATCCGCAGCCGCTTCCGCCGACATTTTGGGACCAATGGCTTGAAGGAAAAAAACAATGGCGCCGGACGTTTCCGCTTTATCCGAATAAGGCGATGCGCCGCATTTGCGCTGATTTTTACCAGGCCGGCATCGCCCCGTCACTGTTCCCGACCGAAGCCGGTTGGCCGTTTCCGCGCGGCTATTTATGGGAGACGGCCCCATTCATTTGGCAAACATACGTCCTTCTGCCGCTCCTTCGTCAAGAGGGGAAGCCGATGACACTGGCAGCACTGTTCCGGTGGATCGACGAGAAAATCCGCACCGGGCGGCTTGCACCACGTCGGTTGCCGCTTGCCGGGCCGGACACTTACCGGCAGGCAGTCCATGAATATTTGCATTGGTTAAGTTTGCTCGGCTATCTCCGCCGCGGGGAGGGAAGCGGACTTTATTTGGCTAAGCCGCTGTCGTTTCCGGCGACGGTCGAGGACGTCATCCGCCAAGATGCTGCTCTTCTTGAGCAAATTCGCCGGATACCGGCGCTTGCGCCATATTGGGCGGCGCTTGAGTTTGGAACTGGCGGGAAAAATGAGCAAAAAACAGGAAAAAAGGGCGAAAATAGTGAATAATAATCCATGTACCGATTGTTCAAGGAGGGACTATGACGGTGGAAGAGAATAAGGCAAAGAAGTCGCTCCCGTCCCGGAGCGACATACCTGTCGAGGAAACGTGGCGGCTCGAGGACATTTTCCCGACCGATGACGCTTGGGAACAGGAGTTTCAGCAAGTGAAAGGGATGATCCCGAAGCTCAGCGAATACAAAGGCCGGCTTAGCGAATCGCCGGAAGTGATGTATGAAGCGCTGCAATACCAAGATGAAGTGTCGATGCGCCTTGGGAAGCTGTATACATACGCCCATATGCGCTATGACCAAGATACGACGAACTCGTTTTACCAAGGGCTCAACGACCGGGCAAAAGGGTTGTATAGCGAAGCGTCGAGCGCGATGGCGTTTATCGTTCCAGAAATTTTAGCCATTGACGAAGCGGTGTTGCGTTCATTTTTGGAGCAATACGAACCGCTCCGCCTGTATACGCATGCGTTAGATGAAATCACGCGCCAACGCCCGCACATTTTGTCAGCTGAAGAAGAAGCGCTATTGGCGCAGGCCGCCGAGGTCATGCAGGCGACGTCATCGACATTCAGCGCGTTAAACAACGCTGACCTCATCTTTCCGACGATCCGTGACGAAAACGGGGAAGAGGTGGAAGTGACGCACGGCCGGTTTATCCGCTTTTTAGAAAGCACCGACCGCCGCGTTCGCCGTGATGCGTTTCGCGCCGTGTACCATACGTACGAGAAGTTCCAGAATACGTTTGCCAACACGCTTGCGGGCACAGTGAAAAAAGATAACTTTTTCGCCCGCGTCCGTCGCTACAGCTCAGCGCGGGAAGCGGCGTTAGATGCGAACAATATTCCTGAGAGCGTCTATGACAATTTGATCGCCACGATTCACGAGCATTTGCCGCTTTTGCACCGGTATGTGCGGCTGCGTAAAAACGTGCTTGGGCTTGACGAGCTGCATATGTACGACTTATATACTCCGCTTGTGCAAGATGTAAAAATGGAAGTGACATACGACGAAGCGAAGCAATATATGCTTGACGGGCTGGCGCCGCTTGGCGAGGAATATGTGGCGATCGTCAAGGAAGGGCTTGACAATCGCTGGGTCGATGTACGCGAAAATAAAGGGAAACGAAGTGGAGCCTACTCGTCGGGGGCGTATGGCACCCATCCGTACATTTTGCTTAACTGGCAAGACAACGTAAACAACTTGTTTACGCTCGTACATGAGTTCGGCCACTCGGTCCATAGCTATTATACGCGTAAAACACAGCCGTATCCGTACGCCCACTATTCGATTTTTGTTGCTGAAGTGGCGTCGACATGCAATGAGGCCTTATTGAACGATCATTTGCTGAAAACGATCGACGATGAGAAAAAACGGCTATACTTGCTGAACCATTACCTTGAAGGGTTCCGCGGCACCGTTTTTCGGCAAACGATGTTTGCCGAGTTTGAGCATTTGATTCATCAGAAAGCGCAGGAGGGAGAAGCGCTGACAGCCAAGGCGCTCACATCGCTCTATTATGATCTAAACAAAAAATATTTCGGCGATGACATGGTAGTAGATGAGGAAATTGGCCTCGAGTGGGCGCGTATCCCACATTTTTATTACAACTATTACGTGTACCAATACGCAACCGGCTTCAGCGCGGCAACGGCGCTCAGCAAGCAGATTTTGGAGGAAGGAGAACCGGCGGTGAAACGGTACATCGACTTTTTAAAAGCCGGCAGCTCGGATTACCCGATCGAAGTGTTGAAAAAAGCCGGCGTCGATATGACGAGCGCTGAGCCGATCCGTCAAGCGTGCCAAGTGTTTGCGGAGAAGTTGGCGGAAATGGAGCGCCTGCTTGGAAAATAAAGCGGATGTGGCGTTATGGCCACATCCGTTTGGACGGAAACCCTTTAAATTGATGGCGGCGGTTCCAAGTTGTCAGCAGTCCAAGCCATGAGAAAAATAGGAGCGGCATCGTCATCCAAAGTGGAATCAGCTGCATAAGGCCCAAAAGATTGAGAAAAAATGCAACGATGGCGGCCGCGGCCCACAGAAATAAGACCATTCGTCTTTTCATAAAACGCCCGCCCCTTTTCGGTTGTTTTTACTTCAATATATGCCCATTGTCTATGGCGTCATGACAGGAGGGGAAGGCGGGACGAATTATGACAATAATGTGAACAAACGAGCAAACAGGTTGCCAATTTGTTTCGGCGTTTGTTAAGATAAAGATGTGAACGGAAGACAAAACTGATACCCCTTTGTTTGACCGTGAACAATTTCTCCCATCCCCTTTGTTGTCTTAACAACAAGAAGAAAGCCCGGCATCGGCCGGGCTTTCTTCTTTCTTTCTATTTTCTTAAGACAGGGCATCTTCGATATAGCGCCAAAACGTTCCGTGTTTGACGGGTACCCGCTCTACTTTTTGCTTCAGTTGCAGTTTTTTCATTTCTGTTTCCGCTTCTTGGATGCTCCAATTGTATACAACGGCAACTTCTTTTGTGGCGACAAATTTAAAATGGCTTAAAAATGACTCGAGCGGAGGGGGAGGGGACGGCTCGGGGCGGAAGCCAAGCATTTCGGCGATGAGTTCGACGTAAATATCATACGGATAGCATCCGGAAATTTTAATGCCTTCGTCTTCAATGTTTTCATTAAACAACACGAGTGCCGGCGTTTCATCGACATCCATTTCCGAGGTGATTTTTAAATCACACTGGAACGCTTTTGCCGCTCCTGGCGAATGCATGTCGCGCAGAAATTCATCAACATCAAGCCCGGCTTCAGCGGCGCATTCCGCCAGTACAGCCAAGTCAGCGACGTTTTGTTTTTCGAGAAACAGCTGCTCCTGTAATTTGCGCAAAAAACGAAGGCCGGCCCGTTTTCCTTGCATTTCTGCCGCTTTAATGGCGAGGGATGGGGCAAACGGGCTTGAGATCGGATTCTCCAACCAGACGTTTCCATCACACGACATGCCGGAACGATTGGCTGTCCATTCCCACGTCCTGGCCATCGCTTCCCGTTTGGTTCCTTTGCGCGTGTTTAATGCCGCCCACTTTCCGCTCAATATATGCCTTAAGGTAAAAAAACGGCCGTATTCAATCTTCAGCTTTTTGATGACGGGTTCGAGCCCCCAGCATTCCGGGCATAAAGGATCGATAAATAAGTACAGCTCAAGCGGTTTGTTCGTGTTGCCTAACGGCTGGGAAGGGACGTGAGACGGCGTCGTTTTCCCAGCGAACTTCTTATTCAAGGGAATACTCCTTTCTGTCCAAATGATCCGGGGTATTGACCATATGGTGGGCGGTGAGCACAAGGCGATGATAAAACTGTTCGCGCGCCGGCCCGGCCAGGCCGATTTCATCCATCGCCGCCCGCATACAGGCAAGCCATGCTTCCGCCCGCTTCGGCGTAATTTCGAACCGAAGATGGCGCGCCCGCATCATCGGGTGGCCATGCTCGGCAGTATAAAGCGGGGGCCCGCCCAAATATTGCGTTAAAAATTGTTTTTGTTTGCGGGCGATTTCTGTAAAATCATCGGGGAAAATCGGCCGTAAGTCCGGATGCGCTGCGACGCGCCGGTAAAACGCTTCGACAAGTTTCGTAATCGTTTCCTCTCCGCCGACCGCCTCATAAAGAGTTTGCCATTGTTCTCCCATTGCGGATGCTCCTTTTGCTTGAAAATCATTCGTCGTCATTTGATTGCTATTTTATCAACAGTGAACGTTTATCTCAAACAAAGTGACTCCAATGCCGCCATTTACACGCGATAACTTTGCAACACGCGCTCAACATAGGCTTTTGTTTCGGCAAACGGCGGCACGTCGCCGTAGCGGTCGACATGGCCCGGTCCAGCGTTGTAAGCCGCCAAGGCGAAAGTGATGTTGCCATTATACCGGTCAAGAAGTTGGCGCAAATATTTTACCCCGCCGTCGATATTTTGCGCCGGGTCAAGCGGATCGTCGACACCGAGCATTTTTGCGGTGCTCGGCATGAGCTGCATCAGCCCGAGTGCTCCCGCCCGGCTTTTCGCATCGGGACGGAAGTTGGACTCATGGCGGATCACGGCGCGAATGAGACGCGGATCGACCTCGTACTTGTTTGCGGCGGCAACGATGAGGGCATCAATGGAAGACGGTGCATCAGAAGCGCCCGTCCCCCCCGTTTCCCGGGCGGCGATGCTGCCGCCGGCAGGCGGTGAATCGGGATGTGGCCGGCCGTTCGCCATCGCTTCCGCCTGGTTGCTAAGGTATTCAGCAAGCAAGGTCGAAAACAGTGACGGAGCGGGCGATGGCAACAGGCTTGAACGCCCGGGCGAGAACGTCTTGAGCGCTTGCAGCTCGACGAGCAATTGTAAGGGTGAAACGGTCATGATCTTTCCTCCATTTCGCATTTCCGGGCGTAGAAGCGGGCGATTTTGTTTGGCGCCGGGCGGCGCGGGATGCCAAGCGACTCAAGCAGGCGCAAAAATCGCTCCTCGCCCGTTTTGGCGTTGTCCGTCTCATATTCGAGTTCATAATCTTCGCTTTGCAAGTAGAAGTTGCGGTCAAGGCATAGCAGGCCGCTTTCGTACGAACATTGGGCGCGCTCGGTGATCAAAGAGCCGAAACAGCGCACCTTGTGCGGGTCAACGCCCATTTCTGAAAGCAAGACCGCGATCGTCCCGTACAGCGGCGCGCCCGCGAGCAACGCTTCGGCTTCGGAAGCGGTGAGCGGCTCATGCGTCTCGAGAAGCGACCCGTCCGCCCGTGTTTGTTTCAATGTCAGCGTAAACCGCCCTTCTTTCACCCGGATGCGCAGTGCCGCTGCCTGCCTTTTCAAGGCGAACGAAGGGGTGTCAAAGTAATGATTTTCCTGGCGGCGGAAAGCGCCATCATCCAACCGGAAGGCGGCGCGTACGGCGGCGAATTCCTCCGCAGTCAGCAAGTTTTTGAATTCGATTTCGATTTCTTGGCGCATTGTTTTCTCCTCAAGTAAACAGTCTCCTTTTATTATCGACGGTTTTCCGGCGAATATCAATTATTTCGCCCACATAGGGTGAATATGGTAAAATAAAGGGCGGATGGTTGATGCGGAAGGAGAGAAAGTATGAACAACAAAGTGATCGTTGAACGGGCAGAGCGAAAAGACAGCCGGCTTTGGCTGTATGCTAACGATGTGCCGGTTCCGCTCGCCCATGTGACGCCAAAACGCCATATGCTCGTTGATTCGGATGCATTGGCGTTTGTGTATATTTTAGAGACAAACGACCGTTTTCTCTATGTTATGATTCCGAAAGAGTGGTGGCCGGAGCTGAAGGAGACGCTCGCGGAAAACGAACCCGTTTGGCTGAAAAGCGGGGAAGGGGCGGTCGAACTCGAACAGTTTGGTGAAGAGTTAGCCTATTTGCTTGAAAATATCCGCGGCAATGCTAATTATGGCGAGATGCTTGAACAAGCGGTGCAAGACGTGTTTTGGATCGAATAAGAAAGCCGGTTGCCTGCCTTTAAGAGGGGGCGGGGGAAGAGCGTGGGCGGCAAAACAGGCTGGCGGATGCCGAGGCAGACTGAACACATGTAGGCAGGTGATACGATGGTAAACCATTGGGATTTGTTTTTAGCCCCGTATAAACAGGCGGTCGAGGAGTTGAAAGTGAAACTAAGGGGGATTCGCGCCCAGTTTGAGATGATTGAGGCTCATTCGCCGATCGAATTTGTCACCGGACGGGTGAAGCCGATTGCCAGCATTTTAGATAAAGCCCAAAAGAAAAACATCCCGCTCGACCGTCTCGAGGAAGAGATGCAAGATATTGCAGGGCTTCGCATTATGTGTCAATTTGTCGATGACATTAAAACGGTCGTTGAGTTGTTGCGTAAGCGCAACGATTTTACGATCGTTGAGGAGCGCGATTACGTCACGCAAAAAAAAGAAAGCGGTTATCGTTCGTATCATGTCGTGATTCAATATCCCGTTCAGACGATCCGCGGCGAGAAAAACATTTTGGCGGAAATTCAAATTCGCACGCTGGCGATGAATTTTTGGGCGACGATTGAACACTCGCTGAACTATAAATATAGCGGCCGCTTTCCGGAAGATATTAAAGCTCGGCTGCAGCGCGCGGCGGAGGCTGCCTACCGTCTCGATGAGGAGATGTCAAAAATTCGCGTTGAAATTCAAGAAGCGCAAGCTGTTTTTTCACGAAAACAAGAAGCAAAAGGGGAAGGGCAATGAAACGAACCGATGCACCGCTGGCCTTCGCCATTACGTCAAAAGGGGACGATACGTCGAACGCCCTTGCGCAAAAGATGAAAACGTATTTGCTTGATTTTGATTTGCGCTACGATGAGGAAGCACCGGATTTGGTCATTTCCGTCGGCGGGGATGGGACGCTGTTGTACGCGTTCCACCGCTATTGCCACCGGTTGGACAAGACGGCGTTTGTCGGCGTTCATACCGGTCATCTCGGCTTTTACGCCGACTGGGTGCCGGAAGAAATCGAAAAGCTCGTAATTGCCATTGCTAAAACACCATACCAAGTGGTGGAGTATCCGCTGCTTGAGGTGACGATCCGTTACATTAACGGCGGGAGTGCGGCAAAGTATTTAGCGCTCAACGAATGCACGGTCAAATGCGTAAGTGGGACGCTCGTCATGGATGTTGAAATTCGCGGCGATTTGTTTGAGCGGTTTCGCGGCGACGGGCTGTGCATTTCCACGCCGACCGGAAGCACGGCCTACAATAAGGCGCTTGGGGGAGCGATTTTGCACCCGTCGCTCGAAGCGATTCAAGTGACGGAGATGGCATCCATCAACAACCGCGTCTTCCGGACGATCGGCTCGCCGCTTGTGCTGCCGGCGCACCATACGTGCTTGCTAAAGCCGGTCAATCATATCGATTTTCAAATTACAGTCGATCATTTGTCGCTCGTACATAAAGAAGTTAAATCCATTCAATGCCGGGTCGCCGACGAAAAAGTGCGTTTCGCCCGTTTCCGGCCGTTTCCGTTTTGGCGGCGGGTGCGCGACTCGTTCATCACCGACTGATGCCCATCCGGCGCCGGTCGACTGCTGCTTCGGCGGGAGGAAAACGCGCCGGTGTTCCTGTTTGGCGCGAAGCAGCGAACAGGTGGGGCGTTGGTGATTGACCAGGACTCCCATAGAAAGGTGGACGAACATGCCGCCGTTTACACTGACCGTTTTGATCGACAAACAGCATGATGGAAAGCTGCTGCGTCAGTTTTTGCAGGAGATGGGCATCTCGAGGACGGCGCTCACCGATATCAAGTTTCATGGTGGGGCGCTCTGTGTTGACGGCCGTCCGGTCACAGTTCGTCACGTGTTGCACGCCGGCGAGACGCTGTCGGTTGTGTTTCCGCCGGAGCGGACGAGCGATTGGATGGATCCGGAAGAGATGCCGCTTCATATCGTGTACGAAGACGATTACGTCCTTGTCGTCGACAAACCGGCCGGGTTAGCGACGATCCCGTCGCGCCATCATCCGGGCGGAACGCTTGCCAACGGCCTGCTGCACCATTACCGAAAGCAGCAGCTCGACTCCACCGTTCATATTGTGACAAGATTAGACCGCGACACATCCGGGCTTGTGCTCGTCGCCAAGCACCGCCACGTTCACCATTTGTTGTCCACGCTCCAGCAAAAAGGAAACGTAGCGCGTACATACGAGGCCATTTGCCACGGTGTCATCGTTGACGACCAAGGAACGATTGAGGCGCCGATCGGTCGCCGAAGCGACAGCATCATCGCCCGCGAAGTGCGGGCAGACGGCAAGCCGGCCGTCACCCATTTCCGTGTGCTCGAGCGGCTTCGCGGCTATACGCACGTATCGTTGCAACTTGAAACGGGACGTACGCACCAAATCCGCGTTCATTTGGCTTATGTTGGCCATCCGCTCGCCGGGGACGACCTCTATGGCGGAAACCGGGAGATGATCGACCGCCAGGCGCTTCATAGCCGCCAGCTTTCGTTTTTCCATCCATTTGAACGCCGCTGGTTGACATTTGCCGCTCCGCTTCCCCAAGATATGGCGCGCCTCATGGAAACGATGCGCGAATGAAGCGTCGGTTTATGGGAACGAACGGAATTTTTCCGGAACATATGGCATCGATGACGGCACCGAGACGGTCTCCATTTCCGGATAGCGCAACGCAGTGAGCGCACCGCCGAACACACAGCCGGTGTCGATGTTGACGGTTCGTCCGACAAACCGCGGAGTTTTGACAGGCGTATGGCCATAGACGACCCATGCGGCGCCGCGATACCGCTTCGCCCAGTCGCGGCGCACCGGCGTCCCGTCCGGGTTTGTTTCGCCGGTGATGTCCCCATATAGAACGAATGTCTTCACTTTTTTGTCCGTCCGCCCGATATAATCATGGCGAATGCCGGCGTGGGCGATGACAAGGCGCCCCTCATCCAAAACGGCGTACAGCGGCGCCTGCTCATACAGGCGGATAAATTGGCGGCGGACCATCTCTTGTTCGCTCGGGGGCAAGGCGTGGTATTCCGCGACGGTCGTCTCAAGACCGTGGGCGATTTGCACGTTGCGCCCTAAAAAGAAGCGGTACAGCTTATTGCAATGGTTGCCCGGCACATAGTAAGCCAGCTTTCGCTCGACAAGGGCGGAGACGATTTTGATCATGTTCAGCGACTCGGGGCCGCGGTCAGTCAAATCGCCGACAAACCCGAGCTTCCGCCCGTCCGGATGAATCGGTATCCCTTCGTCCCAGATATAGCCGAGTTTTTCTGTCAACGCAGCAAATTCGCGGCGGCAGCCGTGAATATCGCCGATAATGTCAATGGCCATAAGAGGCGCTCCTTTCTCACTATGGTCGGTGTACTACCAGTATGTCCGTCAGGCAATAGAAAGAAAAGAGGAGATTGTGCCGAGATAGCCGCAAAATGGGAGACGGACGGCAAAAACGAAGCCGCCTGCCGATGATCGGCAAGCGGCTATTCGTCGCTCGCGAACATAAATTTCCGCGTCCGCGAATGGACGTTTAAGACAAGGCCGATCGCCAGCATGTACGTGGCGAGCGAGCTTCCTCCGTAGCTGATAAACGGCAGCGGCAGCCCGGTGATCGGCAACAGCCCGATCGTCATGCCGATGTTTTGGAACACTTGGAACGTGATCATGCCGACGACGCCGGCGCATAAATAGCTGCCATACAAATCGTTGCTCTCAAGCGCGATATGAACCATGCGGTAAACAAGCAGGAAAAAGAGCGAAACGACGATGCTCGAACCGACGAATCCGAACTGTTCGGCAATGACGCCGAAAATAAAGTCGGTATGCGCCTCAGGCAAATACACTTGCAAATTGCCGAGCCCTTTTCCGTACAGCTCCCCCGACCCGATGGCCATCAACGAACGGATGAGCTGGAATCCTTGCTCGTTTGAATATTCATATGGGGCAAGCCAACCGTAAAATCGGTTTAACTGATAATCTTCTTTAATGATATATTGATGGAAGAAATCAGGAAAATAAAAGAAAATAAAGACTACCGTCGCCACAGCCGCTACTCCGGAAAAGACGATGCCGAAAATAATGCGCCAGCGGATGCCGGAAACAAGGACTAACGTGGCGGTGATGGCCGTAAACACCATCGACATCCCCAAATCTGGCTGTTTAGCGAGCAAAAAGAGAGGCGGCAGGACGGTGAGAGCGATTTTGCCGAGCAGTTTGAAATCATCGCGGATCATGGGTTCGGGATATTTTTCCCGATGATTGACGATGATGCGGCTCAAAACGAGAATCATGAAAATTTTCATTAACTCCGATGGCTGGAAGTTCCCGCCCGGGAGGCTGTACCAGCTTGTCGCCCCCTTGATCGTGACAGTTCCGGGAACGTTCAGCTCGAGCCCGAGCAAAAGCAACATGCCAAGCCCATATAAATACCAGGCGATTTGAAAGAGCCGATCGTAGTCGATAATCATCGTCAAGGCGATGACGACTACGCCAACGGCGTACCATTGCAGCTGCTTGGAGGCAAAGTTGACGTTTTGCAGCTTCTCAGGAAGCATCGGTTCCGCGCTATGAATGGCGATGGCGCTGACGACGGCCATTAAGAATAAAAGGAACAACAAATGATAATCGAGCTTCGATTGGGAAAAACGATCATGATCCATGGAACGATCCTCTCCATTCAAATGTACCATATACCATATTAACGAATTCGGCTTGTTTTGCAAAGTGGGAAAAACCGCCGCTGGCATCAAGAAAGCGGAGGGAAAAGGGCGCCGGTGCATTTACATCGTCCTTGGCATATCCTATAATAGAATTAACACCTGGTACTAATAATAAATGACAATTAGGAGGATGAACGAATGACATTATCATTGGAAGGACGTACATATGTCGTGATGGGGGTGGCGAACAAGCGGAGCATCGCCTGGGGAATTGCCCGCTCGCTTCACGCCGCCGGCGCCCGACTCGTATTTACATACGCCGGCGAGCGGTTTGAAAAAGAGGTGCGGGCGCTGGTCGATACGCTTGAGGATGAACGCTCCCTCCTGCTGCCGTGCGATGTGGCGAACGATGAAGACATCGTTCAATGTTTTGCGCAAATCAAGGAACAAGTCGGCGTCATCCATGGCGTCGCCCATTGCATCGCCTATGCCAATAAGGAAGACTTGAGCGGTGAGTATATGAATGTCAGCCGCGACGGCTTTTTGCTTGCCCATAACATCAGTGCCTATTCACTCACCGCGGTGGCGCGCGAAGCGAAAGAGCTCATGACCGAGGGCGGCAGCATCGTCACCCTCACATACCTCGGCGGTGAGCGAGTCGTGCAAAACTACAATATCATGGGGGTGGCGAAAGCGTCGCTCGATGCGAGCGTGAAATATTTGGCGAACGATTTAGGCAAATACGGCATCCGCGTCAACGCCATCTCCGCCGGACCGATCCGCACGCTGTCAGCGAAAGGGGTCGGCGACTTTAATACGATTTTAAAACAAATCGAAGAGCGCGCCCCGCTCCGCCGCACCACGACGCAAGAAGAAGTCGGCGATGCCGCCCTGTTTTTGTTCAGCGATTTGTCGCGCGGCATAACTGGGGAAGTCATTCATGTCGACTCTGGGTACCACATTTTAGGATATTGAACATCAACGAGGCAGCTGCCCCGGCCAACGGGGCGGCTGTTTTTTGTCCGTCTAGGGGCAATTCTCGCGCGTTGGGGCATACATATATAAGGCAAGCGGTAGAAAGGGGGAGCTGTATGAGAAAACAAAAGGTCGTAGAAACGGAGCCGCTGCTTTATATTGTGCAGCCAAAGGCCATGCGGGCCGCGGCGCATATGCAGGAAACGTTTACATGGACGAACCGGCCCCGACAGAAAGAAACGGGCGACGCCGCTGAACAGGTTAGGGAGGGGGAGGAACAGAGGGCGTTTTTCAGCAAAAAGGAGTTTCAGGCGATGACGCTTGATGAGCAGCTTGCTTTTTTAACGAGGCTGCCCGCCCATTTGCCGCCGCTCAAATGCCAATTTGCCACGAAAGAACAAAGCTATGAAGGCGTATTAAAACGGTGCACGGCGGCCGAACTAGAGGTTGCCGATGAAGAAGGGAAAGAAACGGTGATCGAGCGCGCGCAGCTTCTTTCGGTGACGATGATCGGGTTTGTGCAGTAATCCGCTAGAAATGCCCCCCGAACGAGCCGTTTCCTGATCAAATGATTCTTTTCGCCGAGTTGCCGTTGTTCAAGACGTTAAGAAGTCGGCGGGCATACATGCTGTTTGGGGCGCATTCGCAGCCCGCCGGTCCGGTTTACGGTTGAGTGCGTTCCCAAACGCGTCTGCCGGCTTGGGAACGCTTGTTTTTTCTACAACGAAGCGAGCCGCCTGCTGATTTCCTCCCATTTTGTCTGTTCATATGCCATTGTCTCGGCCAGTTCCGCCTCGGCGAGGGGCACGTTCCGAATATATTTTTCCACCGCCAGCTCATGCAAATCGTACGGAAACAATAGATCGATGAACAGCACTTTTTTTTCCTTTGTTGCCAGCGGGCGCACCGCCTCATAAGCCTCGAGCACCATATCGGCTTTTGCTTTTCCTTGCCGGTCTGTTTCAAAAAGAAGCGGAGCCATCATTTTGCGGACATCGCGAATCGGCAAGTCGAAGGCAGCCGTATCGAGGTCGATGATCCAGACGTTTCCGTCTTCCCCGCGCAGCGAGTTCCCCGTTCCATAGTCCTGATGGCAAAGCGACGGTCGTTTCTTTAGTTGCTCAACCCACGCTTCGTAATGCGATTCTAAAAGCTGTTGCAACACTTCCTCTCCTCTTTCGATAAAGCGGTCGATTTCCTCTAAATATAGGCGGGAAAACGGGTCATCACGATCCAATGCAGCGAGCTGTTTCCACGCCTCGAGCTGCCGGCATCGCTTCATATAATGCTTCGGCCATTTGCCGAGTTTGCTGAACACTGGAACGCCAGGCGGCGGTTCGTAACCAGTTGACTGCACATGAAAGTGGGCAAGGGCGTTGATCATAGCAGTCAAATCGTCGCGGACAGTCAAATCAAACGGTGTCCCTTCGATCCAGTCGTACAGCACAAATAAAAACGGTCCGTACTTTTTAAATAGGCGATGGTCGCGTGTTTTAATGATGCGCGGGACATAAAGCCCCTTTTTGGCTAAAACGTCTTGCGCGTAAATTGAAAAGAGCGCCTTTTTCTCCGGACGGTGAATGCGCTTTAAGCATTTCGGCCCGTCATCGGTATGCACTTTCCAGACGAGTGCCATTTGTCCGCTTTGCACGACGTCGATCGCCCTCGCTTCTACGTCCCACTGCTTTAACAACAGCCGCGCCATATGGATGAGCCGTTCATTGGCGGCTGGGGGCGCGGTTGAATAGATAGTTTGGTCAGCCATCGTCAGTCCCTGCTTTCTCCTTTTTTTCTACTGTATGGCCGGTGGCGACGGCTGTCTATAGCCGTTTATCCCGAGATGAAAAAACAGGCGAACGTCCAGCCGATTCATTATCTAGAAGGGCGATTGGCGGATGCCCGTTTGCGTTGGGGGGATGCACAGGGGGAAAGGAGTACACGTATGATATAAAAACAAGCTTTTGCCTGAATGTTTCTAGAGGATGGGGGATTTTCATGAAAATCGCCATGATTGCGACTGAAAAACTGCCCGTGCCGGCCATCCGGGGGGGAGCGACACAAATTTATCTCGATGCGACAGCGGCGATCATGGCGCGAAAACACGACGTCACTGTGTTGTCGATTCGCGACCGTGAATTGCCAAATGAGGAAAGGAACAAAAATGGGGTGACCTATCGACGGTTTGCCCAAGAGACGTATGTGCAAGAAGTGGCGAGCCATCTGCGTACGGAAACGTATGACATTATTCATGTGTGCAACCGGCCGCAATGGGTTCGCCATGTCCATGATGCTTCGCCGGACAGTGCCATTGTGTTGAGTGTCCATAATGAAATGTTCCGCGATGATAAAATTTCTTATGCCGAAGGGATAGATTGCATTCATACCGTTCAAAAAATTGTCACCGTGAGTGATTATATCAGGACGACCATTTGCGACCGTTTTCCGGAGGCGGCTGAAAAAGTAGCGACCGTTTATTCAGGGGTCGATATAAAGACGTTCCAACCGAAATGGACAGCGCAAGGAGCAAAAATCAATGCGGCTGTCCGTCGTGAACTCGGGCTTGAGGGAAAAAAAGTCGTGCTGTTTGTCGGGCGGTTAAGCAAAGTGAAAGGCGCCCATTTGCTTCTTGAAGCACTGCCGTCAATCACCGAAAAGCATCCAGAAGCAGTGATGGTGTTCGTCGGCTCGAAATGGTTTGGCGCCAATGAGGTGAACAGCTACGTCCGTTACTTGTACACACTCGGAGCGCTGTACGAAAATAATGCGATGTTCATTCAGTTCGTCAAGCCGGAACAAATTTCGCAACTGTACACGATGGCGGATTTGTTCGTTTGTCCGTCACAGTGGCAAGAGCCGCTGGCCCGTGTTCATTATGAGGCGATGGCGGCTGGGTTGCCGATCATTACGAGCAACCGCGGCGGAAATCCTGAAGTGGTTGAAAATGGAAGGAACGGGTATATTGTCAATGATTTCAGAAATCCCGAAGCGTACGCCGCACTCATTAACAAGCTGTTTGACAATCTGTCATCCGCCAGTCAAATGGGCAAATACGGGCGACAGAAAGCGGAACGCGAATTTAGCTGGGAAGCGGTAGCGGCGAAGCTGTTGCGCGCTTACGGGGCAGAAAGGGGGTAAAGTGATTGCAGTCACAATGGATTGCTGCTAAGGTACTTGAACTGTATCCATGCAAAATCGAAGACATCAGACTTCAATCGATACGGCCGAAAGAAACCGTCTGGACGGTTGCTACAGACGAAGGGGAGAAAGTGTTGCGCCAACAGAAGGCGGCGCCGGAGCGAATGTTGTTTTATGCCGAGGCGCACCGTCATTTGCAACAGCGGCAATTTCCGATTGCGGCGTTATGCCGGACGAAAAACGGGGGGTTGTGTGTCGCCGGCGGGACACAGGCGTACGCGCTATATGATGGCATCAGCGGCAAGGAAGTAGGCTATTACGATGTTGAACAGCTTGAAAATGTGTTCGAATTTCTCGGTTTGTTCCATGTCGCCTCACAACAGTTTTCGCCAAGTTCGAAGACGAAAAAGAGAAACCGGCTCGGAAAGTGGCCCAAGGCGTATACATGGAAGCTGCAAGAGCTGTCCGGCTATAAAAAAATGGCTGATTCGTTTATCGATGATCCGTTTTCCGCCTTGTTTTCGGAGATGGCTGGTGCGATGCTCGCTGCGGGCAAGGAAGCGGCCGATCAACTACAAAGCGATACGTACGCCGCATGGACAGCTGGTCCGGACCGGTGGACAGGGTTTATTCATAAAGATATTTCTTTGTCACATCTCGTCGAAACGGAGGAGACGATGATGATGCGCTATCTCCCGGCAGTCGTCATCGATTTGCCGGTGCGCGACATCCAAGTGCTGCTTCATAAAGTCATGAAAAAGATGGCGGTGTGGGATGAAGACTTGGCCGCGCGGCTGCTGCAAGCGTACCATCGGGCCCATCCACTCACCGACGAACAGTACAGGCTGCTCGAGGCGGAGCTGTTGTTTCCGCACTTGTTTGCCTCCATCGCCCGCAAATATTATTTAGGGGCGAAAGACAATTGGTCAGATGAAAAATATATGTGGGAGCTGCAGACGGTCATCACGGTTGAGCGGACAAAACAAGATGCACTCCGCCGCACACCGTTGCCATCGCTTTTGTAAAGGAGGTGTAAGAGATTGAGCCATATTCCAAAGCTCGATTTACAGTCGTTCCGTTTTTCCCCGCCCGGGCCGATGGGATGGGGATGGGTGGAAGATAACGAGTTTTTTGAGCAACTGTTGCTTGGTGCCGAGGAGGAAGAGGAAACAGTGGAAGACTTGCCGCCCATCCTTGTCGAGCTGGCCGGAGAGGGGCAAGAAGCAGTTGTCCCGCTCGCGCCGATTGCAGGACGCAAAAAGGAAAAGCGTCTCGCTAAGCCGAACAAAGAAAGCCGACCGAAACAGAAAGCGAAGGAAAGGCAGGAGCGGCGGACGGAGGAGAGGGAAAACGGGCAACTGAAGCCATCGAGGAAGCAGGTCGCCGCCAATCGTCCAACACAACATGAGTCGGCAGAACAAGAAAGAGGAAAACCGTCCAAGCGGCGCATGGCTGTCTCGTTTGCCATTTCTTCCGCCCTTGTTCCCCAACCGAAAGCAGGAAGGGGGCATCAAAAGGGAAACATCTTTACAATCGGATAAAGAGAAGGATGCCGCGCAGCTAGCAGGCATCCTTTCTTTTTTCGTAAGCGCTTTGGCAGTTAGAGGCCGGCTGTTTGCCGCCGATGAGTGGCAAGCGCCTCTTCGTAGACGGCTTCAAGGCGCCTGGCCACGTGTTCAAATTGGAAGTTCGCTTCTACCATAGCCCGCGCCGTCTCGGCCATGTACCGGGCGTGTTCTTTCTGTTCAAGCATATAGCTGATCGCCCCAGTGAACGCTTGGCTGTTGGCGTAGTCGCTAATGACGATGCCTGTTTGTCCGTGGCGAACGATTTCGGCATTGCCGCCACGGTTGGTCGTTACGACTGGAATGCCGGCGGCCATCGCTTCGTAATGGACGCGGGCGAGCGGTTCGTGCCATTGCGAGCTGCACACAAACACGTCGGCCATTAAGAGCAGTTTTGGAATATGACTGTGCGGAATGTAATTCGTAAAGATGACCCGATCCGCAAGCGGCGCTGCCAACTCGTGCAGCCAATCGACATATTCGCTGCGGCTGTTGTCGCTAAACCACTTTCCACCGGCGATGACAAGAACGGCTTCAGGATGGCGCGCCAAAAGGGATGGAAGGCATTGAATAAGCAAGTGCGGCCCTTTTGTTTTGCTGAGCCGGCCAAGAAACAGCACGACTTTTTGATCGGCAAGCCCGTACGCTTGGCGCTCTGCCCGGCGGATGCGCTGGCCTTCTTCCGTCCAGATGGGGATGTATTGCGCAAGATCGACCCCGGAATAAATGACTTTTACTTTCCGGGGGTCGATGGGGTAACGGTTCGTCACGGTCCGTTTGATGTATTCGCTGACAGCGGTCAGCAAGGTGCAGGCGTTTAGCGCCCGCTCCGCCTGCTCTGCCGTGATCTTCAAGGGCGAAAACATATCGTTATGAAGGCTCAGCACAAAGGCGCTGTGCGGCGCCGCCGCCTTGTAATTGACAAGCGGCGCAGGGCGGTTGAACACATGGACGACGTCGAAACAGTTTGCGGCCAGCTCACGCGCCACATCGGCTTCGTATGTCAGCTTCGGAAAGCGGATATAGCGGATGTTTCCGTCCGTCTCTTCGGGGGGCAAGAGCGGGTCGGCTACGGAAAAAATGGTCAGTTCATGGCGGCGGGCTATGAGCGGGGCGATGCCGTCAATCATCACCTGAATGGCACCGCCCTTTATGGCCGGCGAAGGCAGCTTTTCTGTGCAGACGTAAGCGATGTTCATGTCTGGGCCTCCTTGTATAACGAACGGATGTAGGCAATTTCTTTTTGCAACCCATCGATGAGCGTGACGGTCGGTTCGTATGCAAGCAGCTGCCTTGCCTTTGTTAAGTCGGCCCATGTCTGTTTCGGCTCCCCGCGGGCGGCGGGTGTATAGTGGACAGTCGCTTTTTTTCCGGTCAGCGTTTCAAGCAAGCGAATCACATCATTCACCGATGCCCGTTCTTTCCCGCCGATGTTGATCGTTTCCCCGACTACGTGATCCCGTTCGAGCGCGGCTGCTGTTCCGGCGATGCAATCGGAAATATAGGTGAAATCGCGCGACTGTGTTCCATCGCCGAATACGGTGAGCGGCTGGCCGGTGAGCAGTTGGCGGATAAAGCGGTGGAACGACATATCGGGGCGCTGGCGCGGGCCATAAACCGTAAAATAGCGCAAAATGACGACCGGCACGGAGAACTCGCGGAAATAGACGCGGCATAAATGCTCGCCAGTGAGCTTCGTGATGCCGTACGGAGAGAGCGGAACCGGCTCGAGTGTTTCAGACAGCTTGCCGCTTTGCTCGCCGTAAACGGACGAGGTCGAAGCGTAGATAAACCGTTTGAGTGGCAAGTTTTTGCACGCTTCAAGCAGCCGCTGTGTAACAGAAATGTTATGCACTGCATAGGCGGCAAAGTCCGTTCCCCAACTCGTTCGCACGCCGGGCATGCCGGCCAAATGGTACACCGCTTCTACGCCGTCTAACAGCACCGACAAGTCGGCCGTCAGTAAATCGGTCTCAACGAATGTAAACCGCGGATGGGATTGCAGCGGGGCGACGTTTTTCGTCTTGAGCGGCGCCGGTGTCGGGCCGATAAAGCCGTCAACGCCGATCACCCGGTGTCGGTTATCTTCGAGCAGTTTTTCACATAAATGGGAGCCGATAAATCCGGCCGCTCCGGTAACGAGAATGTTCATCCCCGTCCCACCCCCATATAGCGTAAACCGCTTTCTTCGACAGCGCGGCGGTCCAAGCAGTTTCGACCGTCAAAGACGAGTGTTCCGTTCATGATCGCTTTTACCTCTGCCCAGTCAAGCGTACAAAATTCCTTCCAGTCAGTGGCGATGACCAAGCCATCGGCCCCTTGGATCGCTTCGTGCACCGACTGTGCTTGCCTGACATTGGCGAGCGGCGCTGGCAGCGTCGCCTTCGGGTCATAGGCGGCGACCATACAGCCCGCCTCACTTAACCGCCGGATGAGCGCTTCGGCAGGAGAAAAGCGGGTATCGTCTGTATTCGGCTTAAAGGCGATGCCGAGTACGGCAATTTTTTTGCCGCCTAACGGGGCCAGCTCTTTGTTCAACTTGTTGAAACAAACGTCAAGCTGGGTGGCGTTGACTGTCTGCACTGCGCGCAGCAGATGCGGTTCGACATGGCGCGAGCGCGCTGCATGTTCAAGCGCCTTGACATCTTTCGGAAAGCAGGAGCCGCCATAGCCGAGGCCGGCTTGCAAAAAATGTGGACCGATGCGCGGATCGAAGCCGATCCCGCGGGCGACATCGTTGATATCGGCGGCAAATGCGTCACAAATGCGTGCCATTTCGTTGATAAAGGATATTTTTGCTGCCAAAAAGGCGTTGGCGGCGTATTTGATCAGTTCGGCGCCGGTTAGGCTTGTCGTAACGTAAGGCGCATCGATGCCGGCATACATTGACTGCACGACAGCGAGCGAGCGATCGTCGTCCGGTTCAAGGCCGACGACGATTTTGTCCGGGTGAAGCATATCATAAACGGCTGATCCTTCCCGCAAAAACTCAGGATTGGATACGATGCGGAACAAATGCGGCTTCACCCCTTTCCGGGCGAGCTCAGCGCGCATCCATTCATTCGTTCCCGGCGGGACAGTGCTTTTCGTGACGATCGTTTTGTACGATTCGATCGTTGCGGCTAAGCGGTCGAGCACCGCCTCGATATAGCGCAAGTCAGCGCTGCCGTCCGGCCGCGGCGGGGTGCCGACGCAAATGATAATGACGGCCGCCCGTTTGATATAATCCCAGCGGCCGCTAAAAGTTAAATAGTTGCAGTTTTTTGTAATTAACTCTTCTAACCCCGGCTCATAAAACGGGATTTTCCCGTTGTTGAGCAGACGGATTTTCCGTTCATCATGATCGATGCAATGCACCTCATGCCCAAGTTCAGCAAGGACGGCTGCGGTGGTCAGTCCGACGTAGCCAGCGCCGATGATGCAGATGTTCATGCTAATAGGCCTCCTTCGCGAAATCTCCGGCTTTTATAGCGTATTAACGGACAACCTTTGTTTGCCACATGGCAAGCGCCTAAAACGCTGGAAATCAGACGGCCTATTTTCCATGGACAACCTTCCGTGCCATTTGGAAGCGAATACGATAAAGATATAGAAGACAAGGGGGGGAAGTCATGGTTAAAAAAGCGATCATCCCCGCGGCCGGGTATGGGACAAGAGGATTGCCGGTGACGAAAGTCATCCCGAAAGAGATGTTCCCTGTCGGGGCCAAGCCGGCGATCCAATATATTGTGGAAGAAGCGTTTGCCTCGGGAATTGAGGAGCTGCTCATTATTGTCTCGCGGGCGAAAAGTTTAATCGTCGACTACTTTGACCGCTCTTTAGAGCTCGAGGCGTTTTTGGAACGGCGGAACAAGACACATTTGTTAAAAGAGGAGTTTATCCCTTCCGGCCAAATTTATTATACGCGCCAGCCGTACGCGAGGGGATTGGGGGATGCCGTCCGGCTTGGCAAGTCGTTTGCCGGCGGTGAGCCGTTTGCCGTGTTGCTGCCCGATGATATCGTTTTGCATAAAGGGGTTCCGGCCATTCGTCAGCTGATTGAGCATTATGAGCGGTGCGGACAAAGCGTGGTCGGTTTAAATAAAGTGGAGAGAAACGAGTTGCACAAATACGGCGTGATCCGCGGCGAGCCGCTTGACAATGGCGCGTACTGCATCACCGACATGGTGGAAAAGCCAAAAACCAATCCGCCATCCGACTTGGCTGTCATCGGCCGCTACGTGTTCACACCGGCCATTTTTTCATATTTAGAAACGCTGCCAAGCCCCGGGGAAGAAGAAATTCAATTGACCGAGGCGATCCGTCGCCTGGCGGCCGAGGAAGGATGCCAAGGGAAACTCATCGCCGGAACACGGTTTGACATCGGGACGGCTGACGGTTACATGTCACTGCTTTCGGCCGTTTGGAAAGAACGTTGAACGCTCCCCCGCCTATGCCTGCGCTTGGAAGCGGGGGAGTTCCCGTTCGGAACAGGAAAAACCAGGTAAAGACTACCTGGTTTTTTTTCTTAGCCAATCGTACAACCGTTCCTGCTCTTTAATTTGTTTGGCGACGTCAAACTGCTGTTCGATCACTTTGCGCGCCCGTTTTGTAAACGACGGAATCTGTCCCGGATGTTCAAGAAAAAAGCGGATGCCGTTCGCCAGCTCTTTGTCGTCCTTTTCCGGTGCGAGGTAGCCCGTGCGTCCGTGTTCGATCAATTCAGGGATGCCGGCGTGATTCGTCGAGATGACCGGCAGCCCGCTTGCCATCGCCTCTTTCAGCACGTTCGGAATGCCTTCGATGTCCCCGTCAGAGGCTGTCTCACTCGCTAGGCAAAACAGGTGGGCGCGGTTCATTTCTTGCGCGATAGCGGCTGCATCCATAGCCCCGGGCAATTCAACAAATGGGGTCAATCCGAGCTCGTTGACGAGCCGGCGGATATTTTCTTCGTCTTTACCGCTGCCGATAATACGAAGACGACAGCGCGGATGTTTCGCGTGCACGCGTTGAAAAGCGCGCACGAGCGTTAAAAAGCCTTTTTTCTCGACGAGCCGGCCGATCGAAAGAATGACGATGTCCCCATGTTCCGGGATCGTCCGTTCCTGATACGGAAATAAATCGAGTTCAATGCCGCCATAGAGGACATGAATTTTTTCCGATGGAAACCCTAGCGTAACAAGTTCATCGGCTAGGTAACGGCAGACGGGGAGAAAGAGTGCCCCGTGCTGCTTGAGCAGGCTATACCGCTTTTGGTTGCGCCGCAGGCTGTTGCCTTTGGCGGAGCCGTCGCGGCCGCGGATGCTGACGACAAGCGGAATGCGATGGGTGATGCAAAGCGGGAGAATTTCAATGGCGTGTTTGCCGTGATGAGCATGAATGGCTACGATATTTTGTTCTTTGACGAAACGGCCGAAATTGTTGATATCGTTGAGGTGATAATAATTAACAAGAGGAAACGGGTGGCTGCCGTCATCAGCGAACGATCCGATAATGATCGACCGATATTTTTTTAGATGAACCATTTGGTTGTAAATAAAGCGTTGGTTAATTTTCATTTTTTCATGGATAAAGTGGGCGATCGTTTGTTTCATGTTCTTGATCCCTCGCTTTTGAATAAATCGGACAAAAAAGCGAATTTTTTCGTTTCCTGCTCGGCGAGACGGGTGAGCAAGTCTAAAGACGAGCGGTTCTTTGCCGTCTGCTTTCGTTTTTCAACGATGGCCATTTCGCTGTAAAACACGTGCGGAAACATGGCGTCGGCTAAGTAGACGTTTTTATACGGAGCGTACAGCGAGCAGATGGAGAAGTACAGGTCAAATAATGGCTCAAGTCTCTTGATTACATCGTTTTTTGGATTTTTCGTCAACGAAATGAGCAAAAAACGAAAATCGTCAAGCGGAAGGCCGTAGTAGGCGCGGTCAAAGTCGATCATCATCACGTTATCGTTCTCCGCTAATAAAAGATTGTTGCTGTTATAATCTCCATGGCAAATGGCTTTTCGTTCCGCTGCCTCAAGGCAAAAGTCGGCTAAATCACTTTTTTCAAGCAGTACGTAGCTCTGGTTGGCCAGTTGCGCCATCTGTTTCATTATATGAGAAAGCGCAGTTCCATTAGCAGCCTTCGCCATCTCCTGCAATTGCGCGACTTTTTGACGGTGTGCGTGCAACACCTCCTTCGACTTCGGAAAGGAAGGGGAGTGGGAGCCGATCCAGTCAGGAAACAGGCTGTCGGCATGGAAGCGGGCCAGCCCTTCAATTCGCTGCCGGAAAGAGGGTCTTGTTTCGCTTAAGGAGATATAATCCATCAAATAGTAATAACTGTTTTTTCGGTGAACGTAATATTGTTTTGTTTTGGTTTGGAAAATTTCCGGGACATGAAAGCCTGTTTCATACAGTTTGGAATGAAGCAAGATGGGGAAATTGGTTTTATCCTCATTTAGACGCTTGAGTACATACCGTTTGCCCGTTTTTTTGTTTTGTACAAGCCATACCTTTTCCTCCTTCAGCTCACCGATGATATCAGTCTCGGTTTTCGATAGGCCGTAATTGCTTAAAACGCTTAAAACGTCGGATAACAGACGAGATCGTTTCGAAGCCAAAGTCAGTTCCTCCTAGCGCAGTTGTCGATTAGTAAAAGTGTATGTAAAAGAAAGAGAGTTGGTATAGACAAGCGCACTAACCGATGGGAAAACGCCATCGCCAAAAAATAAGCGCCGGCTGCGCTGTGCGAACGCCAGCCGACGACGCTGTTTCCCACGTTTATTCGTCTTCGTCATCTGAATTCGTTGACGGAGCCGGCCGCATGGAAGCAGGGAGATCAATGGCGGTGATCGCAGCCGCATTGAGGGTGAGCGGACGCCCTCCGTCTTCATAAAAACGGTCAACCAACAGTGAAACGGTGTTCGTCTGCGGCTCGAAACGGAGAAAAAGCGCATTGTAATACGTCTCGTTGGCGGTATGCACGTTCACTTCCGTGTTGGGCGGCAAGGTGGTCAGTTGGTTGTAAAGAGCATGGGAAAGGCGGGAGCGGGCCGGCCGCCGGTCGAAAAATACATGATACATCATGTCGCCTCCTTTCTTGTCTCTTGTGTTAAAAACCTATACTCCATCATATGATTGGCGTAGGAGAGCGTTTGGGTAAACGTCCGCACGAAGACGAATTCGCCCGCCGCTAGATGAGGCGAAGGGGAAAAGGTGCCCCTTTTGGCCACTATGGCAGCGGAAAGGGGAGAGGAATATGGATGGTCCGTTTTCGTTTATCCTTCTTTGTTTGGCCAGCTTCCGTCTGACGAGACTTGTCGTGTATGATGCGATCACGAACTGGCTGCGCCGGCCTTTCCATGAATGGGTTGAAGAGGAGCTTCCCGATGGAAGAAAAGAAGTATTTCTTGTTTTGAAGGGCGGTGGACTGCGGCGCTGGATCGGCGAACTGCTAAGCTGCCACTGGTGCACCGGAATATGGTGTGCAGCGTTTTGTTACGCCGGTGTCATGCTTTGGCCGTCCGTTTTTCAACCGCTTATCGTGTTGCTTGCCGTTGCCGGAGGGGCAGCACTCATTGAGACCGTCGTCGGCAAATGGCTGTCATAAAGAGGCAACGTCCACCCACACCGTGATCAGTCAGAGGGACATGGAAGCTATCGCAAGCCCATAGCGGCTTTACAAGGGACACCACCATGGGGGCGTTGTTGATCGCCTGGATGGAGAAAGCTGGCCTAAGAGCAGACCGGCCAAGAAAAGAAAGCGCGCCGCCGGGCGGCGCGAAACGAAGGCCAAACCGTTTACCATTGGATGGAGATATGGTTGGCCGCGGGAACGCCTTTTGGCAATTCGGCGCAATACACAAAGCCGTCAACAGTCAACGATCGGGTGCTATCGGACGGGCGGACGGCGATTTCAAACTGGGAAAAGCGCCTCTCTTCCCCGGGTTCAAGCGGGGTGCCATGAAGCGGGGCGATCCAATATTCGCCGTTTTGCCGCACTTTTTCCCGCCAGTTTTCTTGTGTGAACGTCCAGCTTTCTCCGCCGCTTGCGGCAAGCCGTTCTTGTTCAGCCCGGGCGCTTTGCGGCAGCACAATTTTTCCGCTCAGCACCGCCGTTTTCGGCGGCGAGAGACGGAGGCAGACAATGAGATGGTGAAGCGGCGTTGTCCCGCTGTTGCGAATGATGAAATCGCCGATTACGGTTATGTCTTCTTCGTCAAGCTGCGGTGGAATGACAACAGAATGGTGGAACAGCGCCAACACCGAGGCAGCCGGCTCGGCGGTCGGTTGTTTCCATTCGGAGCGATTATGTTCCGCCTCTTCCAAAGCGATTTCGTACAGCAAAAGTTGGCGTTCCAAGGCAGCGATTTTTTTCTCATACGTTTCCACGTTAACCGTTTCTGCTTCGCGGAACTTTTCTTTCCAGTAGGAGCTGCGCATTTTTTCCTTGGCTAGTTCGGCTTCAAGTTGCTGCAACTGTTGCTTGCATGAGGCAGCTTCCGATCGGTAGTGGATGATTAGCTGCTGCAGGCGGAGGTGTTGGTCATCGTTCGTGTTTTTCACTTGCTTTCCACCCCTTCCATTTTTATCTTATGTATGCACGGCGGGCAAATGCCATATAAAAAAGGCTGTTGTTAAGAACAACAGCCTGAACGGTGCAGGACGTTACATTGCCGGGAATACGTCCGGGCATTGCGGCGGGAATTTGTTCGTCGGACAGAGCACGGCTTCAGCCAGTTCTTCCCGCGGCTGGCAGAAACGGGCTTCGACTTCGATTTTGACATCGGCTTCCATTTGGACTTCGAGGCACAAGGTGATGGAAACGTCGAGCTGGGCAAAGTTGTCCGTGCAAACTAGGCTCGTGTCGCATTCGAAGAAAGAAATATGGCAATTGAGCTGCGTGCCTTCTGGAGCGCATAAGATGAATGTTTGCGCCGTGGCAAACGGAATTGGCGACGACTGGCAAATGACCATGCCGGTCGGGCTGACGATTTGCACGACGACGTGTCCTTTGACGAGCGCCTTGACTTTTTGCAGCGTTACGGTTTCACCAGAAGGAAGGGTGACGTTTACAGGCTGCCGGCCGTTTGGTTGCGTAATTTCCTGGCAAATCAACGCGTTTTGGTCCACGACTGGGTCGATCGGATTTCCTTCAGCATCAGTCAAGAAGCAGCGGATCGTAAACGCTTGCGGGTCCATAGCTTGCCCTGACAAAAATTCACAAATTGTTCCTTCCCGCTGGCAATTGGCCTGTGGAAAAATCATTTCCAAATCGTCGCCGCTGAAGCTTCGTAACGGTACATCAATTTGACGCGTTACCCAGTCGTAAACTTTGCGGGTTCGGATGCATACTTTTTCTTTATCGCGACGGTGATAATGGCCCATTTTCTTCGTTCCTCCTATCGTTCATTTATTCCCCAACGCCTGATGGTTTGGGACTACTGTATACTATGAACGACATGGGTAAATGTGTTGGGACAGATGCGGATTTTTTGCCGACACGCGCATGCCAGAGACGAAACAAAGGGGGAGATGACGAATGAAAGAGAAACAAGGGACGATCAATACGGAGAAAAGAGGAGTAGATGAACAACGGTTGATTGAACACATTGCCGAGCTAGAGCGCCGGTTGAAAGAGGTGGAAGCGGAAAATATTGTCTTACGGGAATTAGCGTATCAAAGCGAACAGCGCTACGAACAAATCAAACAGCTGATGAAACAAAACGACGAACTTCGCCGTCAGCTGCAACAACGACCGCAACCGGAAGAAACGGGCGATGCCTACAAGGAAGAACGGCCGGACAGTTGGTTTTTCCATACACTAAGGCAAGAAAACGCTATTGCGCCCCGCCCGGAGCGAAGCAAAGAAAAATGAGAGGCACCCTTGGCCTACATGACCATACAATAGCAGTAGCCATACATTTTTTATACAGGGGGATGAAGCCATGATGAAACCAACGCCGCCGAAACCGACGACATGGGTGCTTTCCTCAACAACTCAGCCCGTGCGGCGTCCGAGAGGATGCGGTTGCGGCCGACCGCCGATTGTAAAGAAATAGCAAGAGGCCGTGAGAGGCGCCTATACTCCGTTCCCTTTCCTTGCATAGTCTAACAGTGCAACTAGGCGAAAGGAAGGGGGGCTAGGCATGTCAGATCGAAAAAAGGCAAAAGTCATTCACGTCGATAAGCTGATCATTCACGCCGATGACGTCGTGATTGTGCCGCGCAGACGCATTCGCGATCCATGGCTGTTCCCGTATCGTGCTGATGCTGAGATCGAAGCCATCGAAGATGTACGGGATGAAGAAGGACGCGACGAGGGGGATCATGATCGGGACGAAGGGGAACGGAGACCGTTCTCATGGATTTAGCCATGAAGCAAATGGGGGATATGAACGGTGGAGCGCTTTAAAAATTACGGGCTTTGGCTTGCGGTCGGGTCGTTTGCCGCGCTGGCGCTTGAGACGTTCGGCGTCGATATCGATCTTGGCAAATACGAGCAGCTGTATCATGCGCTGTTAAGCATTTTGGTGATGGCCGGCATTTTAAACAACCCATCGCTCGGCCGCGGTTATTCTGACAAAACCGACAAAAAGTCATAAACGGCAAGGGCGCCTGTGGCAACGGCGCCCTTTTTGCGTCTGAAAAGCGAAAAGGAAGGTGGATTGTTTTACAGTAAATGACAATTATAATTTAACGGCGAAAAACCATTCTAATCAGTGTCACCACCAATTTTACACCACACAAGGAGGACACGAATCATGACTGTTGCTACACAAGTAAAACAAACGTTAGCTGGACTAAAAACCGCCCAAGCCAGCTTTGAAACGTTTGCGCTGCAAACAGAAAACCAGGCGGCGAAGCAGCTTTACCAACAAGCTGCCCAACAAACTCAAGCGGTGATCGATTTAGTGAACTCGCGCGTGCAAGAAATTCAAAACGAAGAGCCACAATATAAACAACAGTAACATTTGTTGAGACAAATGTTGCGGTTCGGGCGGAAAGGTTGGCGGCACGCCAACCTTTTCCCCGCTTGACAGAAATACATAAAACGAATGGGTTGATGGCGATGAAACAATGGTGGTTGGCAGCTATGGCCGCCTTCGTGGTAGTCAGCGGCTGCGCGAGAGAGGAAACTGAACAAAAACAATCGCTGCAAGGAGCGGATTTGATGCGGGCCCAAACATCCGGGACGGCACAAGGAGCCAGGCTTGATCAAGGGCCGGCCGAGCGGGCTGCCGCTTATTTGCGCGGACGCGAGGACATCCGGGATGTCGTGGCGGTCAACAGCGGGGACCGGCTGCTTGTTGCGTATCAAATTCCCCATATGCAGCGATGGAACCGAAAGAACATCGAAAAAGACGTTGAAGACCGATTGCGTCAGATGTTTCCCGGCTATAAGGTGATCTCCTCAAGCGACTTGAAAATCTTTTGGAAAACGCAGCAATTAAAAACAAAGATGGTCAACAAACGCTGGGATGGGAGAGAGGTCAACCGGGAAATCGGACGCATTGAAAAGTTGAGCAAAGAGCAGACATAAGAGGTGTCACTATGGCGAATGAAAAGCGGAAAAAGTTAACTCCGGTTCAACAGGAGTACCACTTATTTGAAAAGAAACGGGAAACGAAGCGCCCGATCGTCCGCAACTGTGCCTGCGCGTTTCTTGTCGGCGGAATCATTTGTGTAATTGGGCAGGCGATCTCGTATTTTTACATGTACTTTTTCGATTTCACGGAGCAAACGGTGGGCAATCCGACAGTGGCGACGATGGTGTTCATCTCGATGATTTTGACCGGCCTCGGCGTCTATGATCGGATCGCCCAATTCGCCGGGGCGGGAAGCGCTGTGCCGGTAACCGGGTTTGGAAACGCCGTCATTTCCGCCGCCATTGAGCACCGGACAGAAGGATTTGTGCTCGGCGTCGGGTCGAACATGTTTAAGCTCGCCGGCTCCGTCATTTTGTTCGGCACATTTGCCGCGTTTGTCGTCGCCCTCATTAAAACGATCGCCATACAATGGGGGGGATTGTAATGTTAAAAGGGCATCGGACGTGGGTGTTTGCCAATAAGCCGGCGATTATTGCCACAGCGGCCGTCGGCGGGCCGTTTGAAGCAAACGGCCGCCTCGCTGAGGATTTCGATTTGCTGCATGAAGATTTGTGGCTTGGCGAGGAGTCGTATGAGAAAGCGCACCGTGTATTGCTTGAGGAAGCCGCGTTTCAAGCAATGGAGAAAGCCGGATTGGAAAAGGAGAAAATTCAATTTCTGATTGCGGGCGATTTAATTAACCAAATGACGCCGACAAGTTTCGCCGCCCGGACGCTCGGCCCATCGTATCTCGGCGTTTTTGGAGCTTGTTCTACGTCGATGGAAGGGTTGGCGCTCAGCGCTTTTATCACCAACTATGGCGGGGCAGACTATATCTTGACCGGCGCATCGAGCCATAACGCCGCTGTTGAAAAACAGTTCCGCTATCCGACCGAATACGGCGGCCAAAAGCCGCCGACAGCGCAATGGACGGTGACCGGAGCCGGGGTGGCGATCGTCAGTCCGAAAGGAGACGGACCGCGCGTGACGGCAGCGACGATTGGCCGTGTTGTTGATATGGGGCTCGCCGACCCGTTCAACATGGGCGGGGCGATGGCGCCGGCGGCGGTCGATACGATTGAAGCGCATTTGCGCGATATGCAAATTGACGCATCGCACTACGATTTGATTGTTACGGGCGACTTAGGAAGAATCGGGCGCCAAGTTTCCCTCGATTTGCTTCGTCAGCACGGCATTGAGCTCGATGAGGAGCGCTATCAAGACTGCGGGTTGCTCATTTACCGCGACGGTCAGCCGGTGCTGTCCGGGGCAAGCGGAGCGGCTTGTTCCGCTGTCGTCATTTATGGGCATTTGCTTAAGCGGATGCGGCGCGGCGAGCTGAAGCGCATTTTAGCGGTGGCGACAGGGGCGTTATTATCGCCGTTGTCGTTTCAGCAAAACGAAACGATTCCGTGCATCGCTCATGCGGTGGCGATCGAGTATGGAGGTGAGGCGTAGCGTGTTGGCCATGTTTTTTTGGGCGTTTGTCATCGGCGGGTTGATTTGTGTTATTGGACAAATTTTAATGGATGTCTTTAAGTTGACTCCCGCCCATACATTAACGATTCTTGTTGTCGCTGGGGCGATTTTGGACGGGTTCGGGTTATACGAGCCGCTGATTGATTTTGCCGGAGCCGGGGCGACGATTCCGATCACAAGTTTTGGAAATTCTCTCGTCCACGGTGCGATGCAAGAAGCGGAAAAACACGGCATTGTCGGCGTGTTGACCGGCATGTTTGAAGTCACAAGCGCCGGCATTTCCGCCGCCATCGTCTTCGGGTTTATCGGGGCGCTTTTGTTCCGCCCGAAAGGATAGGAGGGACGTATATGACCGTTGCTTCACAAGTAAAACAAACGTTAGCGAGCTTAAAGGGGATTCACGCCGGGTTGCAGCAGTTGGCGCTTACATCCCAGGACGAAACAGCGCAGCGGACGTTTCATGAGGCGATGCTCACAACCGAGGAGATCATCGCTGAACTGAAAGATCGCGTTGGCCGGCTCGAGTTTGAGGAGCCGCAATATCATGGAAAGTAAGGAGCATGATCCATGCCTGTATGGTTAGAAGCCGCCATTCGTTCCATTTGTATTTTGATCGGACTGTTTATCATTACTCGCATCCTTGGCAAAAAGCCATTGGCCAAGCTGTCATTTTTCGAATATATTGTCGGCATTACGGTCGGTGACATCGCCGGAACAATGTCCGTCGATTTAGGGATTTCGCTTCAGGAAGGGATCACGAGCATTTTAATTTGGTCGCTCATTCCGGTGTTGGCCGCCCGCATTTCGTTGCGCAATAAAAAGTTCCGCGATTTTGTCGAAGGGAATTCCACCATTTTGATTAAAAACGGCAAAATTTTAGAGGAAAACTTAAAGAGGGAAAAATACACGGTCGACGAGCTGCTTGAACAGCTGCGCAAAAAAGACGTGTTTCGTGTGGCCGACGTGGAGTTTGCCTTGTTGGAACCAAACGGCGATCTCAACGTCTTGCTGAAGCGGGAAAAACAGCCGCTCACGGTCGGCGATGTATTTCCGAACCCGCCGCGGGAAAAAGAGCCGCAAACCGTCATTATGGACGGCATGATTTTGGATGAGCCGCTTGCGACGATGGGGCTCGGCCGCGGCTGGCTGCAAGAACAGCTTGACAAACAAGGGGTGGCGGTCGAAAACGTCTTCCTCGCCCAAGTCGATTCCTATGGCCAGCTGACGATTGATTTGTACGATGACAAAATTCAAGTGGCGGAGCCGCAAGAGAAAAAGTTGTTGTTGGCGGCAATGAAAAAAGTGCAAGCCGACTTCGAATTGTATGCACTGCAAACCGATTCGCAAGAGGCGAAAGCGGTCTATGAAAAAAATGCAGCGAAAATGACGGAGCTCATCCAAAAGGTCGAGCCGTTATTGCGAAATTAATGAGCGGTAAGGGAGGATCAGATCATGGAAAATAAGCGGACAAAAACAACGGACGAGGAAATCCAAATTCAGCTGAAAACAGATGGCCGTCCCGAACGGGCGCGGACGACCGACGAGGAAATTTCGATTGAATTTATGTTCGATGATCCGCAATTGACACGCCAGCCGAAAGATTACGATGAGATCGAATATTAAGCGCTCTGTGATCGAAAAGGTGTCCCAGGCAACGTACCGGGACACCTCTTCTTTATGACCGTATAGACGGAAAAAACAATGATCCGAAAATGACTGCATTCATGCCGCCCGGGGAGTGTCCGCTCCAAAATGGACCGGGAAGAGGCGGCTAAGAAGGCAGCGACTGCAAAAAGGCGCGCACTTCTTCCGGCGTTTTCGCGTTGGCGCTATGCAGATGGGCGATTTTTTCTCCGTTTTGGAACACAAGAAGGCTTGGGATGCCGAGCACTTGGTATTTCTCGCCAAGTTCCGGAAAGTGATCACGGTCGATCTCAAACCAGTCGTATTGCCCGTAATCGCGGATGATGTCATCGATGAACATATTCAAGCGTACACAGTCAGGACACCAAGTTGTGTAAAATTTGACGACAGCCGGTTTGCTGCCAGAAATGGCCGCCGTGAACTGATCGTTCGTTTCGATGTTTTGCATGCCTTTTTCCCCCATTTCATGTTATCGTTCATCTTTACTTTACCATATGGTGCAGGAAAAAAAGAACGATAACGCCTTCACCTTCGGACACCGGTTTTGCATACAACAGAAAGAAAGGGGGGAAAGGTGTGAGCAAAGAGCTGGAAAAAGCGCTCGAAGCGTGGGTTGCATCAAGAAAAGAAGGACATGAGCAGTTCATTCGTTTGTTTGAACAATGGGGGAATGATTTCAACAAACAGCTGCAAGAAATCGAAAAACTCAACAACGGGTTTTTAAAAAGCGTGCAAGGCAATTTAGGCTATATCGAGCAGTGGTTTACGAAAAAGGAAAAGGAGTTTGCCGAGCTGTTCCGCCTATTTGGTTGACAAAATGACGCGTGCGCCCATACGTCGCTTCAGACCGGTGAATACGATACAGTAAACGGAGAAGGAGGTGCACGAGGATGGGCTTCTGCGGCTACGGATTTCCGTACTATGGCTACGGCTATGGCGGCTTTGGCTATGGCGGTGGCTTTGTGCTGATTGTTGTTTTGTTCATCTTGTTAATTATTGTCGGCGCGGCATTTGTCGGCTAACGGAAAAAACGAATCGTATACGGGCCGTTTCGGCGCTGCGGAGCGGCTCGTATTTTTTCTTTCCCCTTTGATGCACCTTCTTAGGGAGGCGTCATACGATATACAGGGAGAAGGAGGCAGAAAAATGGATCAGCAATTTTTTAAAAACATTGAGAAAAAAACAGGCGTGAACATGAAAGACATTTTCGAGCTTGCCAACTCGCTGCAAAACGCCAATTTCAACGATGAAAAAACGGTGCGCCAAGTGGTGAAGCGGGTGGCGCAAATCGCCAACCGAAAAGTGCCGAAAGAACTCGAAGACCAGATCGTCAAAACGATCGTCCATAGCGGCAAACAAATTGATTTTAATACGATCGCCAATATGCTGAACAATAAAAAATAAGCAAAAGGGAGCTGTGCGCGCGCAAGCTCCCTTTTATTCGAGCGATTTCACCATCGTGACGTGTGGAATGCCGGCATCCATAAACACCCCGGATACCGTCTCGTAGCCGAGCTTTTCATAAAACGGTTCGGCGTGTGTTTGGGCGTTCAGTTTCACTTTTTTTGCCCCTTTTGTTTTCGCGAGCCGCTCCAACGCTTCCATCACCATCCGGCCGGCGCCGCGGCCGCGGTAAGACGGCAAAACGCAGATGCGCTCCGCTTTGCCGATGCTTTCGCCGATCAAGCGAAGCCGTCCGGCCGCAACTGGTTTTTCGCCATCATACAAGACGAGATGGGATGATTCTTGTTCAAATGCATCAATTTCTTCCTCTTCCGGCACATTTTGCTCCTCAATAAATACGAGCCGGCGGACATGCAAAGCGTCCTCATACAAGGGGCGATCTTTTGTTGTTCCAATGGCGATGTTCATGTTATACCGTTTCCTTTCCTCCGACGACAAACGTTTCATAGACGGTCCATGACCCGTTCTCAAGCTGGTAAAGAAGGTGGAACCGGTCGATCGTCTCTTCAAAATGGACGTTTTGCAGCTTCAGCTGGCTGTAAACATCGGCATATTCCGCACCCGGCAAATCGCGGCCGATTGTAATGTGCGGCACGAACACAAACTCCGGCTTTCCGGCAAACAAGCCGCTGTGCAGATGCTGATGGAGGCGCTCAAGCACATCGTTTGGCTCGACTTTCAAATAAATGATGTTGCTTGTCGGGTAAAACGAGCTGAATTTCGTCACTTTAACCGGAATCGGCTCCGTTTCCGCCGCGATGCGGCGCAGCTCTTTCGTCATCTCTTTCAGTTGCCCCTCATCCGCCTCAAACGGATATTTCAGCGTAATGTGCGGCGGAATGAGGGCGTAATGGCTGTCATACCGTTTCCGGTACGAGTTGGCAAAGTCTTGAATGCGTTTTGACGGAAATAATACAATGCCGTATTTCATCCCGATTTCCCTCCTTAGATGGTTGTATTTCAATGGTTTACAGCGACAAAAGAGCGGATACGGCCCTCGGCACGTCAGGCTGCCAATACGTCCACGCATGGCCGCCGGCAAACTCATGGTACGTGTAGGCGTACCGTTTTTCCATAAATAAGTCCCGTGCCATACGATTTGGTGTAATAAAGTCGCGTACACGGCCGTCCGTTGATTTCACGGCTGTTTCTTCCGCGCCGATGGAATGATAAATCGAAAGAAGCGACGGATCGCGGAACGCGCGGATACGCGCCAACACCGAGTCATCGATGTAAGGGGACTGCATGGCGATGTTTCCAAATGTATGCGGATACAACAGCCCGGCTAACAACGAGACCGTTCCGCCGAGCGAATCGCCGATCAGCGCCCGGCCTTTGCCGATTTGGTAGGTCGGCAGCTCGTGATCCAAAAACGGAACGAGTTCATGGGCTAAAAAACGAATGTACGCCTCGTGCTTTTGCCCTGCCGGGTGGTATTTCTCGTAGCGGTCGTTCACATTCCGATACGGGATACCGACGACAACCGTCCGATCGATCGTTCCTTCGTCCATGAGCGTCTCGATGACGGTTTTGATTTTTCCGTACATAAAATAATCTTTGCCGTCTTGAGCGATTAGTAAAGAATATTTGTGAAGCGGAGAAAAATTGCTTGGCAAATACACGAGCAGTTCAATTTTCTCCTGAAGCTCCCCGCTGTAAAGCGCATAATCACGCATCGTTCCTGCTGCGGCTGCCATGACCATCCTCCATGAACACAATAAGTTCACCTGTTATTGTAACATATTTTGGCGAAAAGATGTTAATGGAGAGCGCGAATTTTTCGCGAATTTGCCGAACATTGGCAGCGGCAAAAAAATGACTTGCAAAAACGGCCGGAATACGTTACATTTTTTAATAAATTAACGTCTTTCCGAAAGAAGTCTCCCACTTCTAAGTGAAGTGAAAGTGGGAGATGAATGTCGGTTGGCGTTAGCCAACGAATATGATCGAATATGGCGAGAACGGACACCTTCGGAACGAAGGGAAGCGTAAAGGGTTCTTGTGTGTGGCTTACCGTTCGGCGAACACACACAAGTCGCTTGAAGCCCTCACCTCTAAGCGAAGTGTAGGTAGTGGGTAGTTCACTAAATTAACAAAATTAAATATACGTTCTGTTCTTATCGAGAGAAGCGGAGGGAACTGGCCCTGCGAAGCTTCAGCAACCAGCCGGAAACCGGTCAGGTGCTAAATCCAGCGAATTGAGCATTCAATTCGGAAGATAAGAAGAAGCATGACCATGGGTATGGAAAAGTCTTCTTCTTAGAAGACTTTTTTTATTTGCCTTTGTTTAGGCGGCCGCTCCGCCGACCGGTGAGGCGTGTTGGAGCCGAGGTGTCCGGCTGCCGAGACAAGCAGCGGTGCGCTTTAGGCGTCATGGCCGTCGGCCGTTTGACCACGAGAGAATTTTTCAGCAGAAGGAGAGAGATGAGATGGAGAAACTGGAAACATTGTTGGCGCAAATTGGCAACCGAAGTGAAACGGTGACCGGGACGGTCAACCCGCCCGTCTATTTTTCGACCGCCTATCGCCATGCCGGAATCGGGGAGTCGACCGGGTTTGACTACATCCGTACCGGCAATCCGACGCGCAAAATCGTCGAAGAGGCGATCGCCAAGCTAGAAGGCGGTGACCAAGGCTATGCCTTTAGTTCCGGCATGGCGGCCATCCAGACGGTGCTCGCCTTGTTTGAGAGCGGAGACGAGTTTCTCGTATCGGCCGACCTTTACGGCGGCACGTACCGCCTGTTTGAGCGCGGCTGGCGCAAATACGGTCTTCGGTTTCATTACGTTGACTTCACTGATCCTAGTGCGGTGGAAAAAACGATAACGGAAAAAACGAAAGCCATTTTCTTGGAAACGCCAACCAACCCGCTCATGCAGGAAGCGGACATCCTTGCCGTGGCCGAACTCGCCAAGCGGCACGGGCTGTTGTTGATCGTCGATAACACGTTTTACACCCCGGTGCTCCAGCGTCCGATTGAAGAAGGAGCCGATATCGTCATCCATAGCGCGACGAAATACTTAGGCGGCCATAACGACGTGTTGGCCGGGCTTGTTGTCGCCAAGGGCGAGGAGCTTTGTCAACGGTTGGCCGAGTACCATAACGCCATCGGCGCGGTGTTGTCGCCGTTTGATTCGTGGCTGCTCATCCGCGGGATGAAAACGTTGGCGCTAAGGATGCGCCAGCATGAAGAAAACGCCAAGCGCATCAGCGCGTTTTTGCGCGAACATGAAGATGTCATAGACGTCCTATATCCGGGAAGAGGCGGGATGTTGTCATTCCGGATTGCCGATGAGAAGTGGGTGAACGGATTTTTAAAAAGCTTGCGTCTCATTACGTTCGCCGAAAGCTTAGGCGGAGTCGAAAGCTTCATCACGTACCCGGCGACGCAGACACACGCCGACATTCCGGAAGACATCCGCATTCAAAACGGCGTCTGCAACCGATTGCTCCGCTTTTCGGTCGGCATCGAACATGCCGATGATTTAATCGCCGACCTGGCGCAAGCATTCAAAAACATGAAAGAGGTGTGAGCGATGGAACGGGAATGGTCGTTTTCAACGAAACTGCTCCATAACGAATGGAAAGTCGACCGCGAAACGGGAGCGGTGAGTGTGCCGATCCAGCACGCCTCCACGTTCCATCAGTTTGATTTCGACGCGTTCGGCAAATACGACTACAGCCGCTCCGGCAACCCGACGCGCGAGGCGCTTGAGGAAGCGATCGCCGCCTTAGAAGGCGGCGTGC
Source organism: Geobacillus sp. BK01 (assembly GCF_052220245.1). Lineage (NCBI taxonomy): Bacteria > Bacillati > Bacillota > Bacilli > Caryophanales > Anoxybacillaceae > Geobacillus > Geobacillus sp. BK01. The sequence continues at coordinate 31,844 of NZ_JBQPTH010000003.1, read as the reverse complement.
GCGGATTCGCCTTCGCCTCCGGCATGGCGGCCATCTCGACCGCGTTTTTGCTTTTGTCCAAAGGCGACCATGTGGTTGTGACCGAAGACGTCTACGGCGGCACGTATCGGATGGTCACGGAAGTGTTGAACCGGTTTGGCATCGAGCATACGTTTGTCGATATGACCGATTTGCATGCCGTGGCCGAAAACATCCGGCCGAACACGAAAGTCATTTATATGGAAACGCCGTCCAATCCGTTGTTAAAAGTGACCGACATTCAAGGCGTCGTCAAGCTGGCGAAGGCGCACGGCTGTTTGACGTTTCTCGACAACACGTTTATGACGCCGGCGCTGCAACGGCCGCTTGACCTTGGCGTCGACGTCGTCCTCCATAGCGCGACGAAGTTTTTAGCCGGCCATAGCGATGTCGTCGCCGGGCTGGCGGCTGTGAAGGATGAGGAATTAGGAAAACAGCTCTACAAGCTGCAAAACGCCTTTGGCGCCATCCTCGGCGTCCAAGACGCCTGGCTCGTGCTGCGCGGCATCAAAACGCTCCACGTCCGGCTGAAGCAGTCATCCGAATCCGCCCTAGCCATCGCCGAGTATTTGGCGCGCCACCCGAAAGTGGAAGAGGTGTACTATCCGGGGCTTTCGCACCACCCGGGCCATGCGGTTCAGCGCCAGCAGGCGGCCGGGTTTGGCGCCGTCTTGTCGTTCCGACTCGCCGATGAAGACGCAGCCCGGACGTTCGTCCGAAACGTCCGCCTGCCCGTGTTTGCTGTCAGCCTCGGAGCCGTCGAGTCGATTTTGTCATATCCGGCGAAAATGTCGCATGCGGCCATGCCGAAAGACGAACGGCTCCGCCGCGGCATTACCGACGGCTTGCTGAGGCTGAGCGTCGGGCTGGAAGATGTGAACGATTTGATCGCCGATTTCGAGCAGGCGCTGTCATATGTCAACGAACGGCCATCGGCCATCCCTGCGCGGTAACAACAAAGGTATGCACCGCTTTTAGGTGCATACCTTCGTTGTCGTCGTTCCGTCAGGGAAAGCCAAGCGGGAGCCGCCCGCTACACTTCCCGGACAAAATTGACAGCCGTCAGCGGAATGAGCACTGTCCGCGTTTCCCGCTCATATCCGCCTGCTTCCGCCTGAATCTCGATCGTTCCGTCCTCGACGTCGGTCAATTGTCCTTCAATCAAGTTGTTGTCCGTCGCGACTTGGAGCGTCTCTCCGATGAGGCGGCGGAGCTGCTCTTCGAATGTGGCCGCAAAGTCCATCGTTTCCTCCCTCCTTTCAGTCCAAACGGGCGACGGCTTGAATGCTGGCAAACGGAACATAAACGAACCGCCCGAGCGCATCTTCAAGCACGACATAATCAGTGCGGACGGCGATGACCGTGCCGGCCACCGGGCCGAAATTGACTGTGATTTCCACCCTTTCCCCAATTAAGTCCTCCAGCTCGTCGCCAATATCTTCCACGGGTGGCGCTCCTGTGCGCAGCTCGGCCAAAATGGCTTGCAACAGTTCCCGCTCATCTTCTAAAATGGCCCGCTGTTCCTGCTCCTCGTCAAGAATGCGGCGCAAAATCCGTTCGGTGTCGCCTCCGTGATCGGCGATGTCTTCTAATAAAGAGACAATCTGTTCAACAGTAGAGTCATCCAAGTCTAGCTTTTCAAGCCATTTGCGGATCTTTTTCAACTCTTTCGCTACTTCACGCAAACGTTTATGGCCCAACGCCTGTTCCTCCTTCCTTTTCTTTCGTTCGTTAACTACGTTATGCGCGATTCTTTCATTCGACACGGGTGCATATCCGGAGAAAAAAGAACGATTTTTTGAATTGGGGTGTAGGGAAAACGGTCGATTTTTGTCAGGAGAAACGGTGGATGAACGATAGGAAAAAAGATAGAAAGGAGGGGGTATATTCTACTGTTTTGCAAAAAAATCAGCGTTCGACTCTCACGATGAAGAAGAGAAATGGATATATAGTGAATGAGGTGATTGCTGATGGCGCCAGAGCGAAAAAAAGACTTCATCAGCGTCGTCATTCCGTGTTATAACGCATCGCGTTATATAGAAGACTGCCTAAATGGGCTAATCAAGCAAACGTATCGCCAGTTTGAGGCGATTATTGTCGACGATGGATCGGGCGATGGGAGCGAAGAAGCGGTGAAACGATGGATGAACGAACATTCCCCATTTTTCCCTATCGTTTATCTGAAGCTCCCGCGCAACGTCGGATTTGCCGGCGCGTTAACGGTCGGTTATTTTTTAAGCCAAGGCGAGTATATCGCCGTCCACGATGCTGATGACATTTCCCATCCTGAACGGTTTGAAAAACAACTTTCCTTTTTACACCGGCACCCGCACATCGCCTTAGTCGGCACGAATTACGCCGCCTTTCCCGACGGCCATTTCGAGCAAAAGACGCCCGCCAACTGGCTCGCGTACGGGCGCGACATCCGCCGCGTCTATGCGGAAGGAAAACATTGCATTTGCCATGGCACGATCATGTTTCGCGGCGGAGTGTTTGACCAACTCGGCGGGCCGACAAGGCGGATTCACGGGGCAGAAGATTATGAATTTATCGTCAAATTTTTAAACGCCAAGCTGGAAGTGGAAAATTTGCCTGACATTTTGTACTACTACCGCAGCCATCCGCAACAGCGCTCGCGCCAGTTTTATAAGAAGGGAGGGAGCTGACGATGCGCGTACTTCTCGTGCTTGATGGCCTTGACTTCGGCGGGACGGAAACGCACGCCTTCAGCTTGGCGAAGGAAATGGCAGCCCGCGGTGTTCATGTTGCTGTCGCCGCCCGCGGCGGGGCGCTGGCCAACCGCTTCGGGGAAGTGGGCTGTCCGCTGCACCTTATCGGTTTTCCAACGGCGATCGATATAGATGAACAACGGAAACAACAGCTGATTGAGCAACTTGAAGCGGTGATGAAGAAGGAAAACATCTCGATCGTTCACGCCCATCAAACCCCATCCGGCATCCTCGCCGCATTAGCGGCGCGCCGCCGCGGCATTCCGGTCGTCTTTACCGCCCATGGCACGTACTACCCGCCCGCCGAGCTGGAAGAAATGCTTCGTCTTGCCTCCGCCGCAATTGCTGTCAGCCCGCCGGTCGAGCGGCATATTGCCCCGCTCATTTCCAAACGGGTTCTCATCCCAAACGGCGTGGATATGAACGAATTTGCCCCGCGCGGCTGCGGAGGGCGGCAGGCGCTCGGCATCCCGGACGACGCTTTGGTCATCGTCTACAGCAGCCGTCTCGCCTGGGCGAAAGCTGGGATTTGTTTCATGTTTTTAAAAGCGTGCAAAGATTTGAAACGGCTGTTTCCGAACTTGCACGCCGTCGTGGTCGGGGACGGCCCGCGTTTTTCCGACGCGCAAAACCTAGTCCGCCTTATCCACCAAACGTGCCGCGAGTCGTTTCTCCATCTCGTTGGCGAACAACGCGATATGGCTTTCTATTACTCGCTTGCTGATGCCGTCGTCGGCACCGGACGCGTCGCTTTAGAAGCCATGGCATGCGGCAAACCGGTGCTCGCCGCCGGCAACCACGGCTACTTCGGCATTGTCGAACCGAGCCATTACGCCGAAGCGTGGGAATGTTACTTCGGCGATCACGGCTCGCGTCAAGGGTGCAGCCGCTATCTTCTTTCTCAAGATTTAAAACGGCTGCTTTCTTCATCGTCTGATCGCGAACGACTCGGCCAGGCCGGGCGGGAGTGGGTAAGGCAGCAGTTTTATATCAAAACGTGTGTTGATCAAGTGCTTGACGTCTATGCATCCTTATTGAAAGGGGAATCGTGATGATGAAACATGTGCTGTACATCGGCTGGCTCGGCTTTCACAACGTTGGCGATGAGCTGTTATGGAACCTTTTTGCTGCCTATGCCCGCCAATACGCCCCCGACGTCCGCATCACGCCGTCCACACCTACGGTCAACTGGAAAGACATTAGCCCGTACGACGCTGTTGTGCTCGGCGGCGGGTCGCTGTTGCTGCCGGGGTATATGGCCGTGTTGCATGAGGCGCATGAAGCGGGAAAACCAATATGGATATGGGGAAGCGGCATCGACTGGATCGGCCCGAGCGCGACCGCCGCGTTGCTTGCGGGCGCTAACCCCGCGCTCGGCAGCCATTTCTCCGCCAACGACGCCGAGCGGTTCCGCACCGTCCTCGCCGCGGCCGCCTTCGCCGGCATCCGCGGCCCGCTCAGCGAAGCGGCATTGCAAACGCTAGGCGCCTGCTCTTCAAACGTCCGCGTCATCGGTGATCCCGGGCTGTTGTTAGCGCCGCCTGCCCAAGCTGAACCGCCAAATAAAGAAAAAACGATCGGCCTCAACTGGGGGACGACATACAACCGCCTTTTCGGCCAAAACGAAGCGCTCGTCGAAGACACCCTCGCCCGCGCCGCGAAAATGTGGATCGCCAACGGCTATCGCATTTATTTGTACACCGTCTGGCCGAACGACCGCCCCGCCTGCGAGCGGCTATACCGGAAAATCAACTGCCCCGAGCGCGTCACCTTCGACCGTGCGCCATACAACGAACAACAGCTGCTGCACCTTCTCCGCCCGTTCACCGCCACCGTCAATTTCAAACTCCACGCCAACGTCCTGTCCCTGGCCGCCGGCGTCCCCGCCGTCATGCTCGGCTACCGGTTCAAAGTGTTCGACTTCGCCGCCTCCATCGGCCTTGAGCGTTGCGTCGTTTCGACCGCAAGCCCGCAGCTCGAAACGGATTTGCTTGAAACCGTCGCCTTTGCCGAAGACCAACAACACCGCATCATCGCCCAATACGAAACCGCCCGCCGCCGCTATGTTCCGCTCTTGCTCGAACCGTTCAAACGCGGGCTGTTTCTTTAACAGATTTCCGAAAGAAGTCTCCCGCCTCAAGGAACGCGAAGGGGGCAACCGAGTGAGCAGGTGGGAGAGAAATGTCGGGTGGCGTTCGCCAACGAATATGATCGAAGATGGTGAGAACGGACATCTTCGGAGCGAAGGGAAGCGTAAAGGGTCCTTGTGTGCGGCTTGCCGTTCGGCGAACAAGCACGAGTCGCTTGAAGCCCTGCCTTTAAGCAAAGCGTAGGTGGCGGGTAGTTCACGGGGAAGGCCTCTTCCCCTTTTTCAACATGAACAGCGATTTTTTTAAAAAAAGTTGTTGACAATGTATAGGCCCGTCTATATAATAAAAAATGTGTTCGATAGCGGACAGCAAAATATGATTCCGTAGCTCAGCTGGGAGAGCGCCACCTTGACAGGGTGGAGGTCGCTGGTTCGAGCCCAGTCGGAATCACTAAAATGAGAGGCTTGAAATCCTTGCGTATCAAGGGTTTCAAGCTTTTTCGTTTTATTGGCAATTGTGTTGCAATCTCCGTGATTTAAAAACTTGCACAAAACTTGCACCTTTAGTCAACTAAAGGATTTTAACTCTGTTTTAACAGGGCATTTTCAAATTTCTCTGCCGCTTGCTCTTGTAAATCATCGCTGACATGTGAGTATAAATCTAAAGTTATACCAACGCGAGAATGTCCCAGCCGCTCGCTAACCACTTTTGGATTTTCTCCTTGCTGCATTAAGATGGTTGCATGTGTATGCCGCAAATCGCATTCCTGTGAAAATCGCAAGAAGGTAAGGGATCTATAGAGCTATCTTTAATCAGATTCAGAAATCGATTTACCTCATCTACTGTCCATGTTATTTTTTCTTCACTTTAAAAAAGGGTATTCGGATCATCTGGTGGAATACAATTTAGGTTTAGTTATCCCCTAGTGTTTTGTTACACTATTTTTTTCGAACTGTGCAACAAGTTATTCCGATATTATGGGTAGTCCTATGATAGAATTAAATTACATTCTTAGGACGGTGACATTTATGAAAGAGTTTTTATCTAGTTTTTTACTTATTACCAGTTGGCTTATATTTGCAATAAGTGGATACCTATTTATTTGGACAATCTTCTTCGTTTATGCCATTGTACCAGCCTTTTTGAGTTTAGCTGTTGGCTTATTCTGCTTTTATTGCTCAAAGAAGCTGGACAGTAACATCAAAAAGAATTCTTAAAATCCCCCTATGTCGCAGTATGTGTCTACTTTATATAATTCCGAAATTAACGGTTTTCACCCCTTAATCTGAAGAACCAAAAAAGTAGAGAAAATGGGTTAAAATGTTTTGTCTAGAGGTTTTGAAAACCTAATTAGATACAGGAGAATAGTTAAGTCCTAGTTAGTGATTGAGAGTTTTATCTATAAATGTGGAAGTAGGTACCGTCAAAAGTTCTATGAAAACTCCATACAGATCATCGCATTGAGCATCGTGAGGCATCCTGGGAGCCGGATTCACCCTTGACCAACACCCGCCAAAGGTGCGGAAGAGTCGTCAAGGGCGGCGGGGACAAAAAAGAAGGCATAGGAAAGCCGCCCTTGCCATGGCCGAATTTTACTTTTTTGGGGGGATTGTATTAAAACTAAAAAGGAATTAAAAATACCCTTTACAAAAATTTCATTGTATGTTATATTAAAAACGCAGGGATGGTCAACCATAAGTTACTTCATTAAATAATGAGTAATGTCTTTGAAGACAATCCTTGCGACAATGGAATTATTGAATAAGGAAGTTTCTTTTTTGTATTAAAATTAAAAAGGAATTAATAATACTTTATTTAAAAATTAGGAGGTAAAATAATGAGCCGCGACAAAGCGTTGCAATTTATTCATGAATTAGAAAATCAATTTAATAAGAAAGAAATTGAAGCGGAAAAAGGATTAACAGTCGAATTATTAAAGCTGCATACTCTGTTTTTTGCCATGGAGAATGAAAAATATGGTGAGAAGTTCACAAACATCATAACAAGGGAAGAACTTAAAAATCGCGGCGGAAATGTAAAAGAGACCATCCAATCTTTATACCGTATGCTTGAAAGTATAGAGCCTTCACTCTCTGGCGTGTTTCTTAACGATACATTCAAGAACATCGAGGAAACCACTCTTTATAAATTAGTGGTTCTTCTTGAACGATATGGATTAACGAAAACGGAGTATCAACATAGCGAGGCTACGGCAGTTTTTTTTGAAACATTAATAAAAGAGCTGCTTGCGTCCTCAAAAGGTTATGACTTCACACCTGATGGTCTGTCACAGCTAATGATTCAGGCATTAAAGCCAACCACGGGATCCGTATATGACGGAACTGCTGGAATTGCAAATATACTGGTTGATGCTTACCGATACGCTAAAGGCAAAGGAAAAGATATTACTGTTTATGGACAAGAGATTAATGAGGAGTTATATGTTATTGGCAAGCTGAATTTGTTTGTCAATCATATCTTGCCAGAACAGGGGGATATGAAATTAGGTGATACCATTCGTGACCCGAAATGGCTTGAAAATGGGCGTCTGATGCAATTTGACTATATTATGATGAATTTCCCATTCGGTTTAAGAGATTGGGGATATGAGTTTGCCATCAATGACCCTTATCATCGATTTGAATTATATGATCTTCCATCTAAATCACAAGGAGATTATTCCTTTATATTACATGCATTGGCGTCTTTAAATCAGGAAGGGAAAGCGGCATTAATCGTTCCTTTTGGAACACTGGTTAGAGGTGCGGCAGAAAGAAAAATTCGCTCCATCTTATTAAAAGACGATGTAATCGAAAGCATTGTTTCCCTTCCAAACAATTTATTTAGCGGAACGGGTATTCAGGTGGCGCTTCTTCTATTGAATAAACATAAACCAAGCCACAAAAAAGGCAAAGTGCAATTCATTAATGCCGAAGGGGATTATGAGCGGACAAGAACACAGAAATATTTGACTTCCAAACATGTCCAGAAAATCATTGAAACGCTCGAGGAATATGAAAACAAAGAAAAATACTCACGCATTGTTGCTATAGATGAAATTGCCGAAAATAATTGGGACTTAAACCCATCCTTATACTTCATTCATGTGGAACTGGACACAGAATTCGGCAAGATCGTCTTTAATAAGAAAAAATACGAAAGCGAAGCGGAAAAACTTGTGCAGATCGGGGATATTGCGGAGGTCATCCGCGGCGTGAATCTTCCAACCCGTAGACAAATCGAAAGTGCAGACGGGGAGTTATTCCCTGTTATTCAAATACGAGATATCGAAAATGGAGAAATACGATTTGAAACCATTGATGAATTTCCGATTCAAACAAGAGATGTACAGCGTGTTACCGCACAGCCGGGGGACATTTTAGTGTCAAGCAGGGGAACCCAACAGAAAATTGCCATTGTTCCGGAATACGACGGAACGATTTTAGTATCGAATATGTTTATTATCATTCGCCTTCATTCTACGAAAGAAGTCGATCCTGTCTACGTCAAACGTTTCTTAGAAAGTCCGATTGGTCAATACTTTTTTGAAGCTCATCAAAGCGGATCCATTGCAACGGTTCTAACTCCAAATGATATTCGTTCCATTGAGTTGCCTTTGCTTCCTATTGAGCAGCAACAGGAGATGATTAGACAACTGGAAGAAGCAGATGAATTAATTCGCAAAGCTTATGAAGAGAGGAAGCAAAAATACTTTGATGCTTATCAAAAGTTTGGCATCGGAGCTTTTATCCGACCAATGACAAAGCAGGGGGAATGAGTGTTGAAAAAGAAACTTCTTCTTGAATTAAGAAATAGTCTAAGAAGACGAGGATTTTGGGTGGACGTAGTAGATGAAGAATTAGTTTTGGATGTATGGTATTCAAAATCCAACTTCATCGAAATGGTCAGTTTATTAACAGCATTACAAATAGGCGTTAGCATTGGCGAACAAGGGATTCGGCTGAAGCCGAATACCCTTGTTTCGGATGAACTATTCCAGCAAATAGAGTTTTTTCATCGACAAGGATGGAACTGGTTTTCTGTTTTCAGACCACAAGAAGTCCCAGTTGCATGGAATCATAATCCAGACAATGACCTCTCTATATTGGATTTGGATAGCGGCATTGCTAGTCTAGTATTTGCATTAAATAAAGTCGGGTTATATACTTCTATGAGTTGTGACGGCCATGGGCAAAGAGAGCCAAACATCTGGCTACGCAGACAGGATCATGCTGAAACAATCCGGGACATACTTATGGAAGCTAATCAACAAGTCAGTTTTGCGTATGATTGGGAAATAAAGAAAGGATATAGAAATATTGCGCTAACTGCAAAGAGACGTTTATCCAACGATAAATGGGATGTGGAGAAAATACAGGACGATGCATTAGCTTTATCAGAATATATTTATAAAAACTATTCTGCATCTGATGGTAAGAAGTTGAAGTTGTTATAATAGAGTTTCTTAAGGAGTAGGGAATGCGATGATGTATAAAAGTTTGCCTAGTGGCTGTCGAACTCAGATCAGAGACACCCCATCTATCTTGCATTACACAAAATTCTTGATGGTGCTATAAGAGTAATGTAAATTTCATGATAAAATAGAACTATGATAATTTCTTTCAGGCAATAATGTATTGGCAAATATTTATTAAGTATTAGACTGAGTGCGCAGAGAAATATGTATGGGTGAGGTGTGTATATGTTACACAATTTTCGTTTCTTAGAAGAAAAATGGGAAATTCTCGCCCGTGTTGGGGAAACGGCGGAACGGAATGTATATCAAAATCCAAACGTGACGATTAGTGAGTTGAGAAAATTTGCGGAAACGATTACAAAATATATTTTAGCTTTAGAAGAAATTCGGGAAGAACGGGGAACTGATCAGCAAGAACGTCTAAGAGTTCTGTTTTACGAGCAAATTATCCCGAAAGAAATATATGACTTATTTACGGTTATTCGGTTGAAAGGGAATGAAGCGGTACATAATCCGGGTTATGGAGAAGTAAACGAAGCAAAAGCTTTATTGCATATGGCGTTCCGCATAGCCGTTTGGTTTATGGAAGTGTATGGCGATTGGTCATTCCAAGCTCCAGAGTATATTGAACCGACACCACAAGCATCTATATCAGCGGATGAGTTGGATCATGTCGTCAAGTCATACGAAGAAAAGCTTGCTCAATTGAAAACAGAGCTTGAAAAGATACGGAAAGAACAGCTATATATTAGCAGTGAAGAAAAGCAAAAACGACGTGAATTCTCTCAACGCGCCGTCGCTAACTTTGAATTGACAGAGGCAGAAACCCGTATTCTTATTGACCAACAGTTACGGGATGCTGGATGGGAGGCTGACTCTGAAAAATTACGGTTTTCTAAAGGAGCTCGTCCGGAAAAGGGACGAAACATGGCCATCGCGGAATGGCCTTTAAAACGCGGTTACGCCGATTACGCACTATTTATTGGCCTTGAACTAGTGGGAATCATTGAGGCGAAACGCGCCAGCAAAGATATTCCATCCGACATTGAACAAGCAAAAGAATATGCAAAATTAGTCGTTCGACATGGTGATGAAGTGATCCATGAACCGTGGGGAGATTACTTTGTCCCATTTCTCTTTGCGACAAATGGGCGGCCATATTTAAAACAACTCGAACAAAAATCAGGCATTTGGTTTTTAGATGCCCGAAAATCGACGAACCATCCACGCCCGCTGCAAGGTTGGTACACTCCTCGCGGGTTAAAAAAATTGTTGGAGCAAGATATCGAACGTTCGGAACAATTTTTGCGTGGTGAAAAATTTGGTTATCTGAAATTAAGACCTTACCAAGTGAAAGCCATTCAAGCCGTTGAAAAAGCACTGGAAGAGAAAAAACGCAGCATTTTAATCGCAATGGCAACCGGAACAGGAAAAACGCGAATGGCGATCGGCCTCATTTACCGATTGCTCAAAGCAAAGCGGTTTCACCGAATTTTATTCCTTGTTGACCGAAAAGCGCTAGCGGAACAAGCGGAAAGTGCTTTTAAAGAAAGCAAGATGGAAAGTTTCCATACGTTCACCGAAATTTATAGCTTACAATCGTTGTACGATCAAAAACCAGATGACGAAACGAAAGTGCATATCGCTACCGTACAAGGGATGCTAAAACGAATTTTTTATAACGACCGCCCGGAAGACATCCCGCCGGTGGATCAATATGACTGCATCATTGTGGACGAAGCCCATCGCGGCTATACGTTAGATAAAGAAATGGATGAGGTGGAACTGCAATTTAGGGATCATCAAGACTATGTCAGCAAATACCGCAAAGTGCTCGATTATTTTGATGCCGTCCGCATCGGGTTGACGGCAACGCCGGCACTTCATACGACAGAGATCTTTGGTCCGCCTGTCTTCACGTACTCTTACCGGGAAGCGGTAGTGGATGGCTATTTAGTCGACCATGAACCCCCGTACCAATTTGAAACGGTGTTGAAAAAAGAAGGGATAACGTGGGCGAAAGGGGAAACGGCCGAGGTGTATGACACGGTGACAGGAACGATTTCCCAAGAATATTTAGAAGACGAAGTCAATATTGATGTGTCTCAGTTTAACACAAAAGTCATTACGGAAAGCTTTAATCGTGTCATCATTCGTGAATTGACGAAATATATTTCTCCGGATGATGAAGGAAAAACGTTAATTTTTGCTGCTACGGATGATCACGCCGACTTAGTCGTTCGCCTTTTAAAAGAAGAGTTCGAAACACTATACGGTGAAGTCGAAGACAACGCGGTGATGAAAATTACCGGTTCGATTAAAGATCCTTCCGGTGCGATCCGCCGTTTTAAAAACGAAAAATATCCAACAATTGTCGTTACGGTTGATTTGCTGACGACGGGTGTGGACGTGCCGGCGATTACGAATCTTGTCTTCTTGCGGCGTGTTCGCTCGCGCATTCTGTACGAACAAATGTTAGGACGCGCAACGAGAAGATGCGAAGACATCCAAAAAGACCACTTTAAAATTTTTGATGCGGTTGGGATTTACGAATCTTTAAAACCATACACAAGCATGAAGCCGGTCGTGACGCGCCCGAATATTTCGCTGACGCAATTAGTCGAAGAATTAGAGGGGCTAGAAAAAACGGAACATCTGCAATATCAAAAAGAACAAATGATTGCCAAAATCCAGCGGAAAAAGCGAAAATGGTCCGATCGGCAGCATCAAGACTTTAAAGTGCTGTCCGGCGGTAAAACGGTCGATGAGTTTATCGATTGGGTAAAAGCCTTGCAGCCGGATGAATTACCTGTACAATTAAAAGAGTACAAATCGATGTTCCGCTATATGGATGAAAACCGCTACCGGGAAAATAAGCAATATATTTCCCAACATGAGGATCGGCTGATTGCCGTTAAACGCGGATACGGAAATGCGGAAAAGCCAGATGACTACTTGCAATCGTTCGGTGAATTTATTCGCAACAATATGAACAAAATCCCAGCTTTAATGATTGTTTGTCAACGTCCAACCGAGTTAACGAGAGAAGAATTGAAACAGCTGCTGCTCGAATTGGACCAAAAAGGCTTTTCCGAGAAAAAACTGCAAGCGGCATGGCGGGAGGCGAAAAACGAAGACATCGCGGCGGACGTCATCGCCTTCATTCGCCAGCAAGCGCTAGGTGACCCGCTCATTAGCCATGAAGACCGAATTAAAAACGCCATGAGGAAAATTTACCAAATGAAAGCATGGCCGCCGGTGCAAAAGAAATGGCTCGAACGCATTGAAAAGCAATTACTGCAAGAATATGTTCTTCATCCAGATCCGGAAAAAGCGTTTGAATATGAGCCATTTAAAAGCCACGGAGGTTTTAAACAATTAAATAAAATTTTCGACGGACAATTACCTCACATTATTCGGGAAATTAATTACAACTTATACAACTATTCTAAGAAGGAGCAAGCGTAGATGAACAACAGAGAAATCGTGCAAAAGCTATGGAATTTATGTAACGTGCTTCGTGATGACGGCATTACGTATCATCAATATGTGACAGAGCTAACGTATTTGTTGTTCTTAAAAATGATGAAAGAGACCGGTCAAGAATATATCATTCCGGAAAAATATCGTTGGGATTCATTAGTGAAGAAAGACGGGATTGAACTAAAAGAGCATTACCAACAGTTGTTACTTGATTTAGGAAAAGAGGGAAATGAATTATTAAAACAAATTTATACGGACGCGACATCGAATATTAGAGAACCAAAGAACCTAGAAAAAATTATTCAATCCATCAATAACTTAGATTGGTACAACGCGAAGCAAGAAGGTTTAGGCGATTTGTACGAAGGACTGTTAGAAAAGAACGCGAGTGAAGTCAAATCAGGAGCGGGGCAATATTTTACGCCTCGCGTCCTCATTGATGTTATTGTAGAACTTGTGAATCCACAGCCGGGAGAACGTTGTCACGATCCGGCTGCTGGAACGTTCGGTTTTATGATTGCGGCGGACCGTCATGTTCGGGAGCAAACGGATGATTATTTTGATTTGTCACAAGAAGAAATCGAGTTCCAAAAATATAAAGCTTTCTCAGGAGTGGAGCTTGTCAGAGATACGCATCGCTTAGCGGTCATGAATGCGTTGCTCCATGATATTCATGGAGAAATCTTGTTAGGCGATACCCTCTCATCACTTGGTGAGAGTTTGAAAAATTATGATGTGATTTTAACGAATCCGCCGTTTGGAACGAAAAAAGGCGGCGAGCGGGCAACACGAACAGACTTTACCTTTACAACATCAAACAAACAGCTGAATTTCTTGCAACATATTTACAGAGCTTTAAAACCGAATGGAAAAGCACGAGCCGCTGTTGTTGTACCTGACAACGTATTGTTTGAAGGCGGAGTTGGCGCTGACATTCGTCGCGACTTGATGGACAAATGCAACGTCCATACGATTTTACGATTGCCGACCGGCATTTTCTACGCCCAAGGGGTGAAGACGAACGTCTTATTTTTCACCCGCGGGAAAACCGATGTCGGCAATACGAAAGAAGTATGGGTGTACGATTTGCGGACGAACATGCCTTCCTTCGGTAAACGGAATCCGTTGACGAAAGAACATTTTGAAGGATTTATCGAAGCCTACACGGCAGAAGACCGCCGCCAAGTCAACGACGAACGGTGGAACGTCTTCACCCGCGACGACATCGCCAAAAAAGGCGACACGCTCGACATCGGATTGATCGCCGACGAATCGCTGTCCGTCTACGACAATTTGCCCGACCCGATCGACTCCGCCGAAGAAGCGGTGGAAAAGCTGGAGCTTGCCATCTCGCTGCTTCAAGACGTGATCGCTGAATTGAAAGCGGCCGAACACTCGCCCCGCTACGAACCTACGAAAAACGAAACGCTCAAAGTCGCTGAACAATCCGGAGTGTGGGAACGATGAGCAAGGCGAAACGACCATCCATCGAACAACTGCTCGAAGAAGCACTCGTGCCAAAAGACGAACAGCCGTACGAAGTACCGGGGAATTGGGTGTGGGTGAGGTTGGGAGCTATATTTGAACAGGAAAAAGAACAAATTCAGCCAACTGGGGCAGAAAAATATATCGGTTTAGAACATTTACTCAGTGGAGGTGGCATCGTTGAAGTAGGTGATACACAAGGGTTAAAAAGTAAAAAAGTTGTATTTAAAAAAGGGGACGTATTGTATGGTAAGTTACGTCCCTACCTCAACAAACATACAGTTGTGGATTTTGAAGGGGTAGCTTCGACAGATATTATTGTATTCCGAAGCCGATACTTAGTATTAAATAAACTCCTAGACATTTTTCTTGGGTTACCATACGTAATAAAATATGCGAACGAAAATAGCAATGGAATAAATTTACCTAGGATTTCCCCTAAAGCTATGTCAAACCTTCCGTTTCCACTGTCACCGTTAAACGAACAAAAACGCATCACCGACAAAATCGAGCGGCTGTTTGCGAAAATTGACGAGGCGAAGCGGTTGATTGAGGAAGTGAAGGAGTCGATTGAGCGAAGACGGGCGGCGGTTTTGGACAAGGCGTTTCGGGGACAGCTAGGGACAAATGACCCGAGCGAGAAAAGTATATTAGCAATGTCTGACGATCTAAGTGAAAAAGACGTTATTCCAAAAGAACAATGGCCTTATGAGGTGCCGGGGAATTGGACGTGGACCAAGCTAAAATCATGTTTGAGAAGATTGCAATATGGATACACAGCAGCATCGTCGATTTTGGCGGAAGGACCGAAGTATCTGCGTATAACGGATATACAAAATGACAATGTTGATTGGGAAGCAGTCCCATACTGTAAAATAGACAAGAAACTACTAGGGAAATATCAACTGAATAAAGGAGATATCGTTATTGCAAGAACAGGAGCAACTACTGGAAAAAGTTTTTTGATTAATGACGTGCCATTTTGTTCTGTTTTTGCTTCTTATTTAATTCGATTGACGACGAATGATAATTTGAACCCATACTACCTATGGAATTATTTAAAAAGCTCAATGTATTGGAAGCAGATCACTATTGTAAAAAAGGGAATCGCTCAACCGGGAGCCAATGCTCGGATTATCGGAGAGCTTATCGTTCCCCTGCCTCCTGTTTCGGAACAAAAACGCATCGCCGAGAAACTCGACAGCTTATTAGAGAAATTGGAGAATGAAAAACAACTCGTTTTGGCCGTGGAAGAAAAACTTGATTTATTGAAACAATCCATTCTCCACAAAGCCTTCCGCGGGGAACTTGGCACAAATGATCCCAACGACGAACACGCGGTCGAGTTGTTAAAAGAAGTATTGTGTTCATCAGGCGGACAGCGGTGATGCTGTTCGCTTGATCCAATCATGATTGCGTTGTGGGGGATGACGATGAAAATTTATGACGAGCCGCTGGCGATATCGGCTGATCAATGGCTGGCCATGTTAAATGATCCGAGTGTTTTTCATGGAGAAGATGTGGAGCTGATTCGAACTTTATATTATTTTCCTGATTGCCGTGCATCGGGGAAAGAGTTAGCACGTTTTTTAAACAAAGTGAGCCATTCTCCTTTAAACGCTCAAGTAGGAAGATTGGGAAACCGTATTGTTCGAAAATACCCTGACGTTCAGTTTCCGATGGAAAGGGAAGGGAAAGTCAGATGGTGGAACATTCCATTTTTAGGTGAGGAACATCCTGGCAGGTACACTTGGCAATTGCGCCCTGAATTGCGTGAGGCGGTGCGGCGGTACGAGCAGCAAGAAATGGATCGTCATGAAGAGGGGGCGTTGTTGCCGAGCGAGCTTGAGGACATTCCGTTGCGTGAAGGGGGCAAAAAGCTGGTTGCCGTTAATCGCTATGAGCGAAATGCAAGAGCGCGGAGGCTTTGTCTGCAAAGGCACGGCTACCGTTGTTCCGTCTGCCAATTTGATTTTGAAGAAGTTTACGGAGAAATCGGCAAAGGATTCATCGAAGTTCATCATCTCATTCCATTAAGCGAGATCGGCGAGCAATATACGGTGAACCCGTTTGATGACTTGCGCCCGGTCTGCCCGAATTGTCACGCCATGTTGCATCGGGGGAACTTGTCTATTGAAGAACTGCGGGAGATGGTGGAAACACGCAGAAGGATTTCGGTGATCGGACAATCAAACTGATAGCCAAACAGGTGCAGCTTTTCGGGGGTTCTAGGGATCGAATCTTTTTCGGAGACCTTAGATCCCCATTGCGCCTAGATACAAGCCTGAAGTTTGCCAAAATGCCTCTCATCCTTTTTGCGGCAAGGATTGAGAGGCATTCGTTTGTCTCGCCGCTGTCGAACTTGGATTAAGTCCGGGCGAAGAATTAGCTTTTCTTTTGGCGATAAGGAAAATATCCATGAAAAGAAGACATGATTTTATCAAACAACAAAATGAATTCAATAATGCTTCTTAACGTTTGGTGTTCAAAGTTTGATAGACGATACATGTTGTGCAAAATCTCGGAGGAGGGAAGATGAATATGGTATGGCTCAGTCACGGTTTGGTATCGCTTGTCCGTGTCATGGGGCTCTGAGTGCCATTTCAGAATCGTTTTCCCTTCCGGCGTGACCCAGTCGTAGTAATAGTAATCAATCCAGCCGTCCGGGGTCACGTATTCTGTCACATGTAATTTCGTCTCATTGCGAAAGATTATCGTTTTTCTGGCACAGTTCTTTGTTGAAAGACGGCCGTCTGCACCGCCGTCGCGAATTTCAAAGATAATTTCAGCAAAGTCGCGTTCCAGAAAAGAAAAAACGTTGGCTGGTTGGCAGGAGGTGGTGGGAATGGAATTGTTCGTTTGTGATCCGGTTCTTAGTTTTGCCTGTCTCTGTTCCCGTGAAGATGGGCTCCGCCTTCTACTCATTGAGTAAACCAGCCTTTTTCAACGCATATTTCCACTCCGATGCATCCCGCTCTTCCTGTGGGGTTAACACATCCTTTTTGACCAGCGTTTCAACGTAAGTACCGCCATATTTTTGCGAGAAAAACCGAATGGTTTCCAATAGCTCATCATGTTCTGCCGTTTGCACCAAGCGCTGCTTTTGTTCTTGTTGATAGAGGTTAGCGATTTCTTTGATTGTCATGACTTCATTCGATGATGTCCTATACATGGCTGTTTCCGGGATTTTCGCGTGTGCGTGTTTTCCTTCTTTGATGACGCCCTTAATTCGCCCCTCTTTGATCCAATTGTTCACAGTCGCGACTGTTACTCCCATGAATTTGGCCACTTCACTTGTTTTGTACATTTTTGGTAACGTATGACTTTCTCCTGCTTCAAGCATAAATTCGCATAGCTGTTCAAACCAAGAAGTAAGTTCTTCTAGACTTTGTGATTGTTCGAGCGCTGGAGAGAGTTTTGCGGTTTTTTGTGGTTCTATCCGCCCGATTAAGTTCGTTAAGTATTTCAAAAAAGAGGCTAACTCCTCTGCTTTGTGCTGGTGCGCAGTGTTTTTGATTTGTTGAATTTGATGTCGCACCCAACGCTCTGCTTTTTCCCTATCGGCTACTGTTGTCATGTATGTCACCTCCTCACCTCCATTCTACTAAGATTCAGAATAAAGTTCAAATGAAGTTCAAATAAAATGAAAGTAAAGTGAAAATGGTGTGGTATATTATAGTATGAACGAAAAAAGTGCAACATAACCCCGGAAGAGAGCGGACTGCTTTTAGATCGCCATTGTCGTATCTACTTCCTTGTTAAATGCAACCTAGTAAAGCGAAAAGTCCCGCCATCGTTGAATCTCCTTCCACTCTGTTATAATATTCTGATTATAAGATGAAATGGTATAACCACAAGGGGGAGAGGTTGATGTCCTTAAAGGCGGGAGATGTCATTACGTTTGAGCGGACGTTTACGGTTGAGGATGTTCGGCAGTTTACAGCGGTTTCGGGCGACAGGGGAGTTCACCATGTCACGCCGGATGAACAAGGGCGGCTTGTCGTGCAAGGGTTGTTGACGGCGACGCTGCCGACGAAGGTGGGTGGGGATTACAATGTCTTGGCCCGCACGATGAATTTTGAGTTTTTGCGGCCTGTGTTTACGGGCGATACGATCCGTTGCGATGTGACGATCGGGAAATACGAGCGGCAAGAAAACGGCCGCATCGCGATTGCGGCATCGTTTGTCTGCACAAACCAACAGGAAAAGGTTGTGTTGCAAGGAGATTTTGCGGGGGTGATTGTACAGTCGCGGTAAGTGAGACGAAATCGAAAAACGTTGCCTTGATTAACATACGCCTAGGAAGAGGCGGTGTTCGGCTGTCACACGAAGGCTTGGCGAAGGCAAGCTATAGGCTTGTCTTCGTTAGTCTCAGCCAGGAGTGACGGGACAGAAGATGCGCTGCCGCCCCTCCACTCGAAGTCCACGATGCAAGGAAAGCGGGGTTCTTCTCCAACCTTATGGGAAATCGACAAATCGCTTTTTCGCAAGGACGTCCCTCTTTTTCGCTTCATTTCCCTTCATATCGTTGCCGCCGCACATGCCTTTTCACCATTTGGCCATAACTTTTTGAACGTATTGTGAAATGGTGAACAAACTTATTTCATCCGCTCGGAAAAGGAGTATGATAAAAGTGTAAGGAACATCTTTTAAAACGAAAGGGGAAAGGGCAATGGTGGTCAAATGGTTGCGCGAACATGTTACGGCGTCGGCGTTGATGGTCGTCCTCCGCTTGTATTTAGGGTATGAATGGCTCATGGGAGGATGGGGGAAAATTACGCATGGCTTTGATGCGACCGGGTTTTTGAAAGGAGCGTTGGCGAAGGCGACCGGCGAACACCCGGCCGTGCAAAGCTGGTGGGCGGCGTTTATCGAAAATGTGGCGCTGCCGAACGTCGGGTTGTTTAACTTCCTCGTGCCATGGGGCGAATTTCTCGTTGGATTAGCACTCATTCTCGGGTTGTTTACGACATTTGCCGCCCTCATGGGAGCGGTGATGAACTTCGCCTTTATGTTTTCAGGCACGACGAGCACGAACCCGCAAATGGTGCTGCTGACGGTGTTCATTCTCGTCGCCGGGGCGAACGCGGGCCGCTACGGTTTGGACCGTTGGGTATTGCCGTATCTCCGTGAGCGGATGGGAAGCATGCATCGCCCGAATCATCCGCACCGTCCGGCTGCGGCGCATAAATGACCGTCGGGATGTTCTTGAAACGGGTGCGAACTCCCCCTTGAACGGCTGCTTCTTTCCATATGGAGGGAGCGGCCGTTCGTTTTGTTCACTGGCGGCGAGTGATTGAGTATATTTTTTTGAAAAAGTGTTTTATCTTTGGTTGGATCGCGTTAGTTGAGTGTTAAAACAATATTAATATCATTTTTATTATCTATATAATAGGAATGCTTGTTTCTATCAGACAGGATTAGAAGTTTTTGAACAAAATAGAAAATTTTCTGTCGAAAACTTCAAGAAATTTCATAATTGCGATAGAATATTTATAAAGAAAGAGAATTTATTTGGGAGGGGAAGGTATGCTTCATATCGTTGCTTGCATTAAGCAAGTGCCGGATACGAAGGTCGCCAAGATCAATCCGAAGACGAATACGATCGACCGCGCCAGTGCTCCGGCGATTTTAAACCCGTATGATGCGCATGCGGTCGAGGAAGCCGTTCGCTTGAAAAAGAAGTACGGCGGCGTTGTTTCCGTGCTGACGATGGGCCCGCCGCAAGCGGTGAAGGCGATCCGCAAGTGCATTGAGCTTGGCGCTGATGAAGGATATATGATTTCCGACCGTGCGTTCGCCGGGGCGGATACGCTGGCGACGAGTTATGCGCTGGCGAAAGCGTTGGAAAAGATGGCAAGAAAGCAACCGATTGACTTGGTTATTTGCGGAAAAATGACCATTGACGGTGATACAGGCCAAGTTGGGCCAGGCATCGCCCGCCGTTTAAATATTCCCCCGCTTACAGGCGTCAACAAAGTGGTGGAAATCAACAAAGAAAAAGGGTACGCGATCGTCCACCGCAAGCTTGAAGATGGCTATGAAGTCGTGAAGTCGACATTGCCGTGTTTATTCACCGTCGAGAAAGAAATTAACGATATCTCCTTTGCCCCTTTGCCGAACATGATCAAAGCCGCACGATATCAACCGACGATTTGGACGGCCGATGATTTGGAAAACGTTGACCGCAAACAGTTAGGATTAAAAGGTTCCCCGACGATTGTTTCAAAAATATGGACACCGCCGAAACCGAAAGGCGGCGAGATGCTTGAAGGAACGGCGGAAGAAAAAGTGGAACAGCTGCTTTCCATCATGCTGGCGAAAAAAGAGCTGTTCCCATCGTAAAGGCGCCTTAGGGAAAGACAAGGTAGGGTCTATTCATAGTTTCTGTTCATAGGGAGGGGATATGGCCATGAACGTAAGCGATTATCAAGGGATATGGGTTTACATTGAGGTGAAAGACGGAACGGTGGCTCCGGTTTCCTTGGAGCTGCTTGGGGCTGGGCGGGCGCTCGCTGATAAGCGCGGCACCGAGCTTGGCGGAGTGTTAATTGGAAGCGGTGTCAAAACGCTCGCGCCGACGTTGTTTGCCTATGGGGCGGATGTCGTTTATGTATACGACGACCCGATTTTTGCCCATTACCGGACCGAGCCGTATATGCGCGCTTTGCTTGACTGTTGTCAAAAGTATAAACCGGAAGTGCTGTTGTATGGGGCGACGCCGACAGGGAAAGACTTGGCGAGCGCCATTGCCACTGATTTGCCGACCGGACTGACGGCCGATACGACCATTTTGGATATTGAAGAGGACACCGGGTTGTTGCTGGCGAGCCGGCCGGCGTTTGGCGGCAATATTATGGCGACGATTTTGTGCAAAAAGTACCGTCCGCAAATGGCGACGGTTCGGCCGAAAGTCATGAAGGCGCTTCGTCCCGATCCGGAGCGGACTGGCCGAATCGTTGAAGAGCAGATCGAGCTGCATGAGGAAGAAATGCGGACGAAAGTGCTTGAAGTCGTTCGGGAAACGGTGAAAAAAGCGCGTATCGATGAAGCGGAAATCATCGTAGCCGGCGGCAAAGGAATGGGCAGCAAAGAAGGATTCCAGCTCATCCATGAGCTGGCGAATGTCCTCGGCGCTGCGGTCGGCGCGAGCCGCGATGCCGTCGAAGCCGGATGGATCAGCCATGATCACCAAGTCGGGCAAACCGGGGTGACGGTGACGCCGAAAATTTATTTCGCCATCGGCATTTCCGGTGCGATTCAACATATCGTCGGCATGCAAAATTCCGAGCTGATCATCGCCATTAATAAAGACCCGAACGCGCCGATTTTCCAGTCGTGCCATTACGGCATTGTCGGCGATGCGTTGGAGATTGTGCCGCTGCTAATCGAACGGCTGAAAGAAGAGATGCCAAAACGAAGAGCATCCGTTGATGTGAAGGAGGGGGTCCGCCATGCCTGAAAAGTTTGATTGTATTGTCGTTGGAGCGGGGCCGGCCGGAACGGCGTGCGCCTATGAACTCGCCAAAGCCGGGGTGAATGTGCTGCTCTTAGAGCGCGGGGAATACCCCGGGGCGAAAAACGTGATGGGCGGCGTGCTTTATCGAAAAATGATGGAAGACATCATTCCGGAGTTTTATAAAGAGGCCCCGCTCGAGCGGCCGATCGTTGAGCAGCGGTTTATGTTGATGGATAAAGAGTCGGCGGTGACGTTCAGTTATAAAGGATTGGAATGGGGGCGCGAGCCGTATAACAACTTCACCGTGTTGCGGGCGAAATTTGACCAATGGTTTGCCGAGAAGGCGGTCGAGCAAGGGGCGTTGCTCGTTTGTGAAACGGTGGCGCTGGAATGCATCGTGGAAAACGGCCGTGTCATCGGCGTCCGCACGGACCGGCCGGATGGCGAGGTGTATGCCGATGTCGTCGTGCTGGCGGACGGCGTGAACTCGTTGTTGGCGAAACAGCTCGGGTTTCACCGCGAATGGCGGCCCGATGAAGTCGCGCTCGCAGTGATGGAAATTGTCAAGCTCGATAAAAAAGTGATCGAAGAACGGTTTAACCTTGAGCCGGAGCAAGGATGCACGATCGAGCTGCTCGGCGATGCGACAAAAGGCATATTAGGAACGGGATTTTTATACACCAATAAAGACACCTTAAGCATCGGCGTCGGCACGCTCCTTTCCGGGCTGATCAAACATAAAATCAAACCGTATGAGCTGCTTGAGTATGTCAAAAACCATCCGATGATCCGCCCGTATCTCCAAGGAAGCGAACCGGTCGAGTATTTGGCGCATTTGATCCCGGAAGGCGGCTACCATTCGATGCCGAAAGTCGTCGGTGACGGCGTGCTTGTCGTTGGGGACGCCGCCCAGTTGGTCAATGCCATTCACCGTGAAGGATCGAATATGGCCATGACATCCGGGCGCCTGGCCGCGGAAACGATCATTATGGCGAAAACATACAACGATTTTTCCGAAAGCATGCTTGACCACTATCGGTTGAAGCTGATGGAAAGCTTTATCGTCCAAGATTTGAAAAAGTATAAAGACGCGACCCACCATTTTGATTCGTTCCCGCAATATTTTGAGCGGTACATTCCGCTGCTCAACCGGGCGGCGAGCCAACTGTTTACGGTCGATGGCTCTTCAAAGTGGGAGAAGCAGAAAACCATTTGGCGTGATCTTGGCTCGGTGAAAGAGAAGCTGAAACTGGCGCGGGATGTGATGAAGGTTTGGGAGGTGATGAAGTAATGGGGAATATGCCAACGATTGAGGAAAAGCAGTATTTAGTCCGCTTTAATGCCGATACGAGGTCGCATCTTCACGTCCTTGACCACGATATTTGCCTGACGAAATGCCCGGACAAAATTTGCACGATTTTCTGCCCAGCGGCCGTGTATAAATGGGAGGGAACGCGGATGCATGTCGGATATGAAGGGTGTCATGAATGCGGCAGCTGCCGCATCGGCTGTCCGTACGGAAATATTCGCTGGGAGTATCCGAGGGGCGGTCACGGGATCGTCTTTCGGTTAGGATGATCGTTATGTTCCACATCGGGGATTGCGTCGTCTTCGCCTGCGATGGGGCCAGAGGAATCGTGCTGGAAGTCAATGACCATTCGTGCCATGTGCTATGGGAAGACCGCTTCGTCAGTTGGGAGAAAAAAGAGCTGTTAACCATCGATGAAGAGTTGACGAAAAGGCAAACGATCCGTGTTTCTTCAAATGTGAACCACCCTTTGTAAGGGTGGTTTTTTGTCTATAGCGTGGATGGCGGCCGCTGTTTTTGTCCATATAAACGGCGGCCAAGGAGCATTAGCGGTCAATCTTTTCACCAAACTGTGGTAAGCTAGTGGAGAGGGGACGGACACTGTATGTTCCCTTCCCTCTGCAATTCTGTTTCCGGTAGGAGGAGTGGGCCATGGATTAGATGCACAAAGGCTTTCCTGAAGGCTTTTTATGGGGAGGGGCGACGGCGGCCAACCAGTTCGAAGGAGGATTTGGCGAAGGCAACAAAGGGGTAAGCATTGCCGATGTGCTTCCGGGAGGAAAGATGCGGCCACAACTGCTTAAGGAAAAAGGGGTGCAGTTGGTCATTAATAAAGAGAAGTATACATACCCGAACCACGAAGCGATCGATTTTTACCGGTATTAAAACGTCATCGCAACGAATGGGGAACAATTGTAATGGAGACGGTGCATCGTTCCGTGGAACATGCAACGGAACGGGTGGTAAAGGAATAAACGAGTGCGCTATCGGTGAAATCAACCATCAATCCGATTTAGAGGAGGGACAAACAATGAACATAGTTGCCCTTGTCGGCAGCTTGCGGAAAGAATCGTATAACCGGAAACTGGCAGAGTGGATCAAGGGGCGGTACAAAGACAAATTCCAATTGGACATTGCCGATATCGGCGCTTTGCCACATTACAATCAAGATGATGAACTCAACCCGCCGGCTGTCGTGGCGGCGTTCAAGCGGCAAGTGGCGGATGCGGACGGTATATTGATCGTAACACCGGAGTACAACTGGTCTGTTCCCGGCGTGCTGAAAAATGCGCTGGACTGGCTGTCGCGTGTGGACAAAGTGTTGGTCAATAAACCTGTGATGATCGCCGGGGTGTCAACAGGGATGATGGGAACGATCCGGGCCCAGCTTCATTTGCGTCAGATCTTGCAAAGCCCGGGGCTGGCGGCGAAAGTGTTGCCGCCGGCCGGGAACGAAGTGCTGGTGAATGTCGCCAGCCAAAAATTCGATGAAGCGGGCAATCTCGTTGATGCCGCGACGGTGGAATTTTTGGATCAAGTGATCGGGCGGTTTATCGAATGGGTCGGGCGCTGATGCGGCAGGCTGCTCGTGCAGAACAGGAGGGTGTCTCAAAAACAACGAGACACCTTTTTTTACTGCGATCGATAAACATTAACCCGATTTGTACTTCCACACCTTATATGTGACTGAAGGGCAGACGGCTTTTTTTTTGCCAGTTTCTTGTTTTGTGAAATCTGCCTGTTATTCACACCGTCCGCTTCTAGCCCGAGCCGCGCCTGCCGAATGCATGATACTGCCTGAAAAATGGACGACTGTACAGGCAAGGCTATTTCGCCACACATACAATACAACAGGGGATAGGAAAAAAGGAGTGGGTCATTTTGGTGATTGTAGCTGCGACAAATGACCATTATGCACAACCTTTGGCCGTGATGCTCACATCGCTATTAACGCATAAAAAACCGGACTACCCGATCCATATTTATATTCTTTACGGAGACCTTTCTGCGATTAGCATGAGAAAGCTAGAAAGGACAGCCGGAAAGTTCCAAGCGCCCGTGACTTTTCTGAAGGTGGATGTTGGGCTGTTTAAAGACGTTGCGCCGGGATCGGGAGGGCAAAAGTACATTAGCAAAGAGGCGTACTATCGGATTATGATCCCGGACTTGTTAAGCGAAGAGATCGACAAGGCGCTGTACTTGGACTGTGATATGATGGTGAAAACCGACATCTCGGAATTGTGGGAAACGAATATTGATGGGTACGATCTAGCCGCAGTAGACGAATCGCGGGTCGTCACCAAACGGGATCGGGAAATTCGCATGGCCCGTCTGTCGCTGCCGCCAGATGCGCATTATTTTAATTCCGGCTTGTTGTTGATAAACCTCAAACGATGGCGCGAGAAAAACATTTCCGCTGAACTGATCCAATTTATCAAGTCCAATCCGGATAAACTGGCGTTGATGGATCAAGATGCGTTAAACGCCGTCCTTTACAATCGCTGGCTCCGCCTTGATGATAAATGGAACTTTACCGCCGCCCATTGCCGAAAGTTCTCGCCCAAAAAAGCAGCGATCCTCCACTTTACTGGCCCCGAAAAACCGTGGAATTCCAAAAGCCCGTTCACGAAAGAGTATTTGAAATACTTAAAAAAATCGTTATGGGAAAAACCGCTCCCATCGGCATAAGCGCTTTGATGCTGACCGTTAAGGAGAGACTGTGAAGCGTTGATACATCAATATTTCTATAGGGAGGTCGGTGCAATTGTTTGAGCGTGTATCGATTCTCATCCCGTACAAACCTGATAATGGGATTCGGGACGTCAATTTCAATTGGATTAAAACTTTTTACGAAACGATGGTTCCTGAAGCGGAAATTTGCGTCGGAGTCTCGACCGATGAGCCGTTTAACCGGGCACGGGCGATTAATTTGGCGGCCAAACAGGCGACCCGAGACATCTTCGTAATCGTCGATGGCGATATTTTTTGCGATCCCGAAGTGATGAAGGAGGCCATTCGGCATCTGCAAGATGCGCCGTGGGTCATCCCTTTCCGAAAAATCGTCAGAATCTCCGAGGAAAACTCAAAACATCTCGTAAGTGCGCCCCCGATGTGGCCGGTTGAAGTGGCGGACTTTGACATCATTCATACGTCGCCGTTCACTTATGTCGGCGGATTCAATGTCATCCCCCGCGAGCACTTTTTGGCGGTCGGCGGATTTGATGAGCGGTTTTCCGGATGGGGAGGGGAGGATGATGCGTTCAGCAGCGCCGTCAATACGTTGTGCGGCCATTATAAACGGCTTGAGCACACGATTTATCACTTATGGCATCCGGTCGTCGGCTATGAAAACAACCCGAACGGCGAGCGCAATTTACTGCTTCGGGAACAGTATTACGCAGCGGTTGGAAACAAGGAAAAAATGAAACAAGTCCTTTCCGGCGCCGAAAGCATGTTTCAACCGGTACAAGAAGAGAACCGCAAAAAAAGCGGTACACAAGCCGAACGAAACGAGGCCATCCACATTGTGACCGTTTCCAACGACCGTTACGCTGAACCGCTTGCCGTGATGGTATATTCGCTCTTAAAAAATAAAACATCGAAAATCCCTATCCATATCCATGTCATTGACAGCAATATAAGCGAAAAGCATCAAGCGCGGCTAGCGAAACTAGCAAAAAAATATGAGGCAACAATACAGTTTCACCGCATTGACTCAACCGTGTACAGCGAGTTTGTGACATTTGCCTATTTGACAGAGGAAACGTATTACCGGATTTCCATTCCGGATTTGTTCGATGAGACGGTGGAGAAAGTGCTCTATTTGGATTGTGACATCGTTGTCAAAAAGGACATTACGGAGCTATGGCATACAGACATTAACGGGCATTTATTAGGCGCAGTCGAGGATCGTTGGATAAAACAGTCAAGAAACGCGGATTTGTTGATGCCGGAGGAGGCCAAGTATTTTAATGCAGGTGTCCTTTTGATCAATTTAAAAATGTGGCGCGAGCATCACGTGAAAGAAAAGGTGATCGAGTTCATTCGTACGCACCGGGACCGTATTCGGTATTGCGACCAAGATGCGCTCAATGCGGTGCTTCACGGCCAATGGCTGCCGTTGGATCCAAAATGGAATTTTCAAACATACCATTTGTACGATCCCATCCCTAAACTGAAACCGGCGATCATCCATTACACTGGGGAAAATAAGCCTTGGAACGCGAATCATCCGTTGAAAAAGTATTATTGGAAGTACAAAAAAAGGTTTTGTAACCTCACTATGGAAAGATCCGACTGCTGAAGTTCAATGATGTGTGTTTCAAATGGCGTTAGACAACTAGGGCCAGCGGCAAGCCGCTCTGTTTGACGCAACGGGGGCGCCTGGGGTTGGACGAGAGAAGAGAAAACGGCAGCAATGCCGTTTTTCTTGATGCTCATTTATCCCCCTGAAACGGGAAGCCCCTCACTGATGGTTGGATTTGTGAAAGTTTCATAAGATGATGGCTGCCGAGACTTTCTCGGCATTTGTTTTGACTAATAGAAGATGCGGCGACGAAAAGAGGGCGGAGTATTTGTGAAAACATTGACAAATATTTGCAGGTTTTTATCAATATTTTCTCCACACTTTTTCTCTATTCTAAAAGTAAAGCAAAAGGGGAAGATGGTGAAAACGTGGTGAACCGATTTTGAACTGCATTAAGTGTGGATAAGAGTATTGGTACATGGTAAAGGTAAGGAAAAAGGGATTTGGCGTTCTAATTAGTTTTAAAAGATGACAGAAATGACTAGCGATAGACGGGAATGATTTTTCGATCATGCAGGGGGTGATGAGGATGATGGGCGGGATGATGAGCGGTTGGGGGATGATGGGCCTTGGCATTCTCGGCTGGCTTCTGAATTTGCTTGCCATTGGATTGGTCGTGTATTGGGCAGTAAAATTTGCATTGCGCGATAAACGATAATCAATTCGTTTCCTATTTGCAGCTCTCCTATATTCAAGACGGCAAGGAGGGGAAATCTGATGTTGAATCGACGGGAATTTCTTAGCAGATCGTTAAAGGGGGCGGCTGGACTGCTGGCTGTTTCGGTATTGCCTGCAGGACTGGCTGCCTGCAGCAACGATCAGAAAAAGGTCAATACAAGTTCAATGGCTAATCTCGGTCCTCTAAGCGAATTAGAAAAAGGGGAATTTCCGAAAAAGGTGCCGTATAAAATCACCATAAAAGATGCATGGACCGAACAGGAGCGGGAAGGGTTTGTGTACATTAACAAAAATCAAGACGGTTCTTTGCTCATTATGTCCCCGATTTGCACCCATCTAGGGTGCACCGTCGGAGATGCTGAGGAGAACATGCAGAAAACAGGCACCCGCTTTTTATGTCCGTGCCACGCGGGGCAATATGACGAATATGGCATCAATGTAGGGGGGCCGCCGCCAAGACCGTTAGATACATTTGACGCTTATATTCAAGATGGCAATGTGTATATTGCCGTATTGAGCCCGAGGAAAAGGGAAAAATGAAAATTCGTTGTGCCGCAGAAAAAGCAGCAGGCTGGAACGTCCAACCTGCTGCTTTTTCCTTTACGGCATGATGCTGATCCCGTTGGGCATTTTGCCTACTTGAACCGTTTGGATGGCTTTGTTTTGTTCTTGGTCAATGACGCTCACGGTGTTGTCGAACATATTCGTCACGAAAACATACTTGCCATCCGGACTTGTGACGACCCCGTGCGCCCCGTTTCCTGTTTCAATCGTGGCCACGACTTGTTTCGTTTTTAAGTTTATCTTGCTTACAGAATGGGAGGGCGTCTCTTTCGTCCCTTGATTCGCCACATACGCAAACGCATCGTCAGGGGACACGTACACTTGGGCCGGCCCTTGCCCGACAGGGACTTTTTCGACTTTTCCGCTGGTTACGTCAACAATGGTCAAGGCATTTTCGGCATTCAACGTGACGACCAACGTTTTGCCGTCCGAAGTAATGCCGGTGGTGACGGGAGTGGATCCGACGGTGAATTTCTTTTCCTCTTTCATCGTTGTTAAGTTGAGAACACTGACGCTGTCTTCCCCCATGTTGGCGACGTATGCGTATTGACTGTCGTCGGAAATGCGAAACCCGTGCGGGCCTTTTCCGGTCGGAATGGTTGCAATGACCGAGTAGTTCGCCAGATCAATAACGGAAACGTTATTGTCTTCATTATTGGTCACAAGGGCGTATTTGCCGTTTTCAGTAAACACAATGTGGGCGGGATGGTGTCCGACTTCCACTTTTTTGATTAATTTATTCGTTTTCGTATCATAAAACAATGCCATTCCTTTCATATCCATCGACTGGTCATGTCCGTGGTGCATGGCCGGAACTAGCGTAGCGCCGAGAATAGCTCCATCAGGGGAAACTTGGACGTTGTGGACAGCGCCGTCGACTTCGATCGTTCCGACTACTTTGTTTGTTTCGGCATCAACTTTGGAAATGCTTCCGCCTTCGTTGGCGGTAAAGTAGAATTTGTTCGTTTCTTGTGTTTGTTCAGAGGCGGCTGGCTGCCCGTTTTTCTTTGGTTCGGCTTTGTCTTGAGGGGAATTGGTGCACCCTCCGAGAACAAACGCCAACATCGCCAATAACGATAACCATACAATCGCAGTTTTGCGCATGAGCGGTTTCCTCCTTTTGCTTTAGGTTGAGTCTACCGACATGATATGGGCAAACGGAGGAGGTTGCTGTGATTAATTTCACAATGGCGATAAAATATCTTCAAATCGTTACAGGTTATTGAAATCCATACATTCTGCAAATTTATCCGGTAAAATATAAAAATATGCAACGGTTTACACCATGTATAAAGGGGAATGAGCATCCATGACAAAAATGAAAAAAGCCATCATCATGGCATCTGCTCTTTTTCTTCTAGGCGCCTGTTCATCGTCCAACGAAAAAGAGCAGGCGTTTATCACGAGCAAAGAGCAGGCAAAATCGAATGTATCCGTTACCAATAATCCTTTCTTTAAGGAAAAAAAGGAAGGGAAAATCGAACATTTGCATGGAGTTGGTTATGCAGGCAATCAAAATGCGGTTTACTTTGCCACTCATGAAGGGCTGCTCGTTTACCGAAACAATAAATGGTATGAAACGATTTCCAATAAACATGATTATATGGGTTTTTCGGCTACAGACGATGGCTTTTATTCATCAGGGCATCCGGAAGAAGGTTCGTCGTTGGGAAATCCACTTGGTCTTGTGAAAAGTTTTGATAATGGACAAACATTAATGAATTTAGGATTTTATCAAGAATCCGATTTCCATTATATGACGGTCGGTTATAAAAGCCATACCATCTATGTGGTGAATCAAGAAGAAAACGAGACGCTTGGACGAGGAGTATTTTACAGCAAAGACGACGGTAAAACGTGGTCGCCAAGTCAATTGAACGGCCTGCCGCAAACGGCAGCGGGAACGATTGCGGCTCACCCAACGGATGAAAATATAGTCGGGATTAGTACAGCCGAGGGGGTTTTCATTTCAAGGGATAACGGGAATACGTTTGAACGGTTCACCCGAAAAATCAATACGACGACGTTTGCGTTCCAAGAAAAATTCATTGTATTTGCGGCTGTAGAGGACGATCAGCCTATCCTCGTTAAACAATCAATAGACACAAAACGAGAAGAAGTTCTTTCTGTGCCTAGGTTGAAGGAAAAAGACCATATCATATATATCGCTTCTAATCCAGCAAATGACAAAGAAATAGTGATCGTTACGATGAACGGGGATATTTTTATGACGAAAAATAATGGTGAGAGTTGGACAAAACTAGCATCGGAAGGGGAAATATAGGGACATGCGGGCGCATGTCTTTTTGTTTGCCCCAATATATCGCTCCATCATTTTTGCAAAATTTGCTGCTACAATATTGAATAACGGATGAAGAGGGTGAGAGAAGGGTGTACTCATTCCTAAGCCAAATCAGCAACTTGCTAAGCCAGCCGTTTCTTACCATGGCCAACAGCACAACAGCGTTTCCCGTTTTGTCAGCGTTTCTTCTTGGCATAGTCGGAGCGATGGCTCCGTGCCAACTGACTAGCAACTTAGGCGCAATCACATTGTATAGCAACCAATCCTTGCAAAGGGAGATCGCCTGGAAAGAACTATTTTTATTTATTTTCGGGAAGATCATCGCTTTTTCCGGGTTAGGCTTGATCGTTTGGCTGATGGGGAAGGAGATTCAAAGTACGCTAACATTGTATTTCCCATGGTTAAGGAAGCTCATTGGCCCGATTCTTGTTCTTACAGGCTTGTATTTATTAGGGGTTTTTAACATGTATTGGAATGTCACGTTGTTCAGAGTGCCAGAGAGATGGGCAAAAGGAAAAATCGGTTCGTTTTTCATGGGATTCGGCTTTTCGTTGGCTTTTTGTCCAACGATGTTTGTTCTCTTTTTTGTGACGCTAATGCCTCTCGCATACTCAACGTCTTACGGAGTGTTGTTGCCGAGCGTCTTTGCGGTCGGAACTTCTGTACCGGTTATTTTCTTCATTCTCATCCTTTGGTACTTAGGATTGAGCGGGACTGTTATGAAAAAGGGAAGACGGGTAGGGAAGCTCACTCAGCAACTCGCTGGAATTGTGATGGTATTGCTGGGCATGCTAGATACCATCACTTATTGGTTTTAACAAAGGAGCATTCCCGTTAGGAGCTTTTCCGGGGACTTGATCAAAAAAAGCCCTCTTGGTATGATGCAGGGGTGCCAAACAATACCTACCATCATGCCAAGGAGGACTTCAGATGAATTGTACACA
>NZ_JBQPTH010000039.1:0-5433 GCF_052220245.1 Geobacillus sp. BK01 | reverse complement strand
GGTCAACGTGTGCCGACAAACCGTTTCCCATTATGTGTCGCTGTTCAACGAAGGCGGTCTGGAGCTCTTGCTTCATCGGGATTTCGCCCCCGGGCGGGAGCCGTTTCTCACCGAAGAACAGCAGGAAAAGATCAAACAGCTTGTGTTGACCACTACTCCCGCGGAACTGGGCTGGGACGTTGCTTCGGCGTGGAACACCAAACTCCTGCAATCCTATGTCGCAAAGCAATTCGGTGTTTCCATTTCCCGCGAAGCGCTGCGAAAACTCCTGCACCGCAAAGGGCTGTCGTGGACACGACCGACGTACACACTGGCGAAAGGAAATCTGGATGAGCAAAAACAATTTGAAAAACAAATGGATCTGATAAAAAAAAACTTGATCACCAAGGAGACAGAAGATGCTGTTCTTCTGTACATCGATGAAACCCATATCCGCTCTTACCATGTCTTGCGGTCCACATGGTCGGAAGTCGGCCGCCAAAAACAAGTGCCGACGTTTGGCCATCATGCCCACGTATCGCTGTTTGGCGCGGTCAACGTCCATGATGGTGAAACGGTGCTTCATCAAACGACCGCTGCCAATGCCGCGACGTTCTTGGATTTCTTGAGAATGCTCAAAGAGCGCTATTTAGACCGTCTCATGGTTTTGGTGTTGGATAACGCCCGCATTCACCATGCCAAAATGGTCAAGGAGTTTTTGCGGGAAGAAGGGCAGTGTTTTCACTTTATTTACCTTCCTCCCTATTCGCCACAGCTGAACCCGATCGAACGCTTATGGAAATGGCTGAAAGATACGGTGATTGCCAATGTATTTCACAAGGATCGCAACGATATCATTCAAGCCATTACTCGGTTTGTCAACTACATCCACGAACGTCCGGAGGAAGTGCTGCAGCGTTTAGGGTGTGCAGGATGACTGAGAAGTTAACTCTTCATGTTGCATGTATATAGTTATTCCTCTACCATATATACCTATTAATCCCCCCGTAACAAATAAATTACCTAATTTTTTCCAATTAAATTTATTTATCCACGCACTCCGATTAAATTTATATTTTTTATAAAAGTCCCAAACCATTTGCCAAGTTGCATTTGCGCCCCCGCTTAGAAATGACAATACGATCCATGCATAGTTTCCATTTGGATCCACATACATTACCGGATTATTTTTCGTATACGCATACTGATTCAAACTTTGCGGCTCATTTTCAAACCCATGGAACGTATCTCTTGTCAAGAACCGTCCCACATTCGCCTCATAATACCGCGCCATTAGGTAGTATAGCCCGGTTTCCCCATCGTAATAATACCCGGCATAACGGTATGGGTTCGCTGTTGCCATCGCACCGGTTTTGGACAGAATGTTACCCCATGCGTCATACTCGTATTGGGCGACGACATTTCCGCTTGCGTCCGTCAATGCGACGACATCTCCATGACCGTTCACATGATAGTAGTAAGTGGCTCCGCCTTTTGTCATCGTAACCGGGCGGCCCAATGCGTCCCACGTATATTCCGCTGTGATGTTGTTGTTGGCGTCTGTTTCATCCGATAAACTAAGTA
This sequence comes from Geobacillus sp. BK01, assembly GCF_052220245.1. NCBI lineage: Bacteria > Bacillati > Bacillota > Bacilli > Caryophanales > Anoxybacillaceae > Geobacillus > Geobacillus sp. BK01. The sequence continues at coordinate 3,870 of NZ_JBQPTH010000039.1, read as the reverse complement.
ATACGTATCATTCCCTAAAAACAGATCCATGATGCCAATACTAGCATCATGGATACTCATTACTTAGAGAAATGGACGAGCCATTCCATATATTCCAACTACAACACATAATAATCCGCCAACAAAATACAAAATTTTAATAAGCCAAAAATTAAAAGATATAGGCAATGGGGTTATATATTTAAGACGACTAAAAGTTTTGCTATGAAAAAATCTTTGTCGTGTTGTGTAAAAAAACATCCAAATCCCAAAAATTCCAACTGAAAAATTAAATATAGACCAGTAAAAATCCTCCTCCATTAAATTCTACTCCTTTATTTCATTATATTTTATAACCATTTTTTATATTTTTCATATATTTTTTTTACATAAGGCTTAGCAGTTGCCCATAAAATTCCTACATTGTTATTAAACATTGATAAAATTTGATTCTCGGTGAAAGAGCCGGCACTAAAATCCCCAAAATTAGAGACCAAATAAGCAGCTGGTGCTAAATGTCCTGCTAGAAACTTCTCTGCAACTTTGCTGAGTTGTCCCGCTTTTGCGAGTTTTGAAACTATTCCTCCTCCTATAGCACCAGTAGCAGCACCTTTAAGAAGCTCTACTGCAAACTTTTTCCCACTAAAATGTTTAAAAGCATTTCTAGTTCCATATTTTGCAACAAGCTCTGCAACATAACCTACTGCATTAATAAAAGCACCGACCAATGCCTCTGCTACGATTATAGGAATGTGCCCACTCGGATCCACATACATTACTGGATTATTTTTCGTATACACATACTGATTCAAACTTTGCGGCTCGTTTTCAACCCCATGGAACGTATCTCTTGTCAAGAATCGCCCCATATTCGCCTCATAATACCGCGCCATTAGGTAGTATAGTCCGGTTTCCTCATCGTAATAATAGCCGGCATAACGGTATGGGTTCGCCGATGCCAGCGCACCGGTTTTAAACCGGTATCATCACAGACAGCTTATATTCGATTTTCAATACTAAGCGGCCTTTTTAGATTATTTTCTAATGCTCAATAAATTATTCCTTTCATTTTAAAACATACATTAAGAGGGGCATGGGACTGTTCACACCCCATGCCTAGTAAATAATGAGCTTTTAAACAGTCTGACGCCATTACGTCGTCTTTATAATTTCTTTTGTTTAATAGACATTAGAGGGTAGCTAGCAAATCGGTAACAAAAAAGTAAAGAAAACAGACACCCATTATTATAATAATAAAACCAAATACCATATAAAAAATTTTACCGAACCATACTGGCATAAACGGCATCACATACCTAATGAACTCATCCAACCACCCGTTCCCCGCTACTACATAGCCTCCCTTACGCTGGTCTAAATCCCGTTCTTTTGAAGAATATTTTATCCCTTTATAAACATAATAACTTCCCCCTAATATTAACAACAAAATAATAAAAGACATGCCTATATAATAGTCCATATAGTCCTCCTATAAGGATTATTTTGACTGCTTTGCAATTTCATATACATACTGTGTTATGACCCCGTTTACTTCCTTTTTTAAATCTTTAAAACTAAATTTTTCTCCATTGAGTAGCGCTGAAAGCACATAACTCTTAACTGCTTTCCCAAGATCATATGACAGTCTTACAAATAAGTTATATTGTGTTTTGCTAAAGTGATATGATGTTGGTAACTCATAAAGTGCTACAAGAGCCCCGGTCCTTCCTAACTTCACAAGGTAACTCCAATTGTTTTTAGCATACTTAAACGTTTTCTTAAAACTAAAATTGTAATCAATCAGTTTTTGAGCAAGATGTCCAGCAACAGCCGATAAAGCCCCTTTAGCCATTTCCCATGCAACATATCTAATAGCCGATACTAAAACTGCCTGTGCAACATACCCACTCGGATCCACATACATTACCGGGTTATTTTTCGTATACGCATACTGATTCAAACTTTGCGGCTCATTTTCAAACCCATGGAACGTATCTCTTGTAATAAACCGTCCCATATTCGCATCATAATACCGCGCCATTAGGTAGTATAGCCCGGTTTCCTCATCGTAATAATAGCCGGCATAACGGTATGGGTTCGCTGTTGCCAGCGCACCGGTTTTGGACAGAATGTTACCCCATGCGTCATACTCGTATTGCGCGACGACATTTCCGCTTGCGTCCGTCAATGCCACGACATCTCCATGGCCGTTCAAATGATAGTAGTAAGTGGCTCCGCCTTTCGTCATCGTGACCGGGCGGCCCAATGCGTCCCACGTATATTCCGCTGTGATGTTGTTGTTGGCGTCTGTTTCATACAACAGACGAATCGAGTCGCCATCGTAGTGATAGTAAGTCGTGCCGCTTGATGTTGTTTTGCTGATGCGTCTTCCTTGATGGTCATACGTATAGGTTGCGATCGTAGTGCCCGATGCGTTTTTTACTTGAATGAGACGGTTTTCGTCATCATACACAAACGTTTTGTTGCCGTTGTTCGTTAAATTCCCGTTCACATCATATGTGTATGCCTGTCCGTTAACGGCTGTTAGTTGGTCGGCGGCGTCATACGTGTATGTTGTGGTAATCGTCGTCGTTCCATTGTTTACGATTTTCTTCGTACGGTTCCCGACAGCATTGTATTCGTTCCATGGGAGAGGACATGTACAGATACCAATTCTAAAAATATTCTAGTAAGTTGTTCTCTAAAACGTACCCGTTCTCCCAAGTACCAACAAGTAAATATTGGTCATCGTTACTAAATTCAGCAAAACAAGCATATGGAATTTTTTCAATTAATATGGTTTTTAAATCCTCATATCTCAAGATAATTACACTTTCATTATAAGTCACTACAATAAACCTACCATCATTTGATTGATGAAGGTATTGGAAATATCCAATGTGTTCCATAGGAGAATCATTGTCAATGATGTGTCCTCTCTTCAAAATCTTTTTAAAGTCTGAGTCTACTAAGATTATTTCATAACCGTTTACCAAGATGTAGACGTCATGAATGGAGTCGAAAATGACAGAGTCCCAAATTAAAATTTCCGGGTGACTTTTTAACTCAATTGACTGCTTGTTAATTGGTTCCTTAACTTTAACAATTTTATTCTCTCTATAACCCGTTTCGTTATTTACATAACTTAATGTAAATAAATGATAATTTCTATTTTTGAGGAATTGATTATAGTAAATAAGTGTAATGGCGTTTTTAAATTCTGTGAGTATCGTGTATTCCCCTGAATGAATGTTAATAGTTCCAATTTGTTGCCCATCATTGGTTTCTAGAACAGAAAGAATCATTAAATTATCTTGGGTAAAATTAGTATCTCCTTCAACCAACTTAAAAGATTTTTTCGATTGGATCTTTTTTACCAACTGGAAGTTCGCAGTGTTATAAACATATATAGTACCTGTAGTGCTTTTAATTAATAAATATTTATTGTTTTCAGAGAACCTCATATCACTTGGATAATTAGGTTTGTTTAATTCAATAATTTTTTCCCAAGTCGTTAAATCATAAACAATCGTCTTACTATCCATATTATGACATAAAAATTTATTATCTCCTGACAGTCTTATACGGTAAGAAGTTTTTAGTTTTTTTATTAGATTCATTTGAAACATGTTTTGATCCCTCCTTAACCGAGGACACTAATAGTTTAAGTTTTGATTTAGGTATAATCTTTAACTTCTAAATGGTTAAGAATATAGAGATTAACATGGAGTAACGGGTATGATGGATTTTGTCTACTGACGTTTTTGTCAAGGCCGATTATTTTTTCCCCAAAATCGCCGGTTTAAAATTCCCCAGAAGGACCTTTCATTGATCCTTCTGTTTTTCTTCTTGGAGCCTCTTTTCCCGTAATCGATAGCTTTCCCCCTTTAG
>NZ_JBQPTH010000038.1:0-6434 GCF_052220245.1 Geobacillus sp. BK01 | reverse complement strand
ATGGAAATCTTTGTCCGAAACAATTCACAAAAAATTTAGCACATTCCTTCAGAAAAGGGGAGAGGGCTTTCTGAAAGAATGTGCAAAAAATGGGCGTTTTGTGCTGAAATAAAATGATAATTTACACTATATCCGGCTCTTTTCGAATCATCGACATATAAATCCCCCTTCACGATCAATAAGTACCCCATCTTAAAAAGAACAGGAACAGGGGATCTAGAATGAATATTTGATTATCTTTCCATTCAAAGACTTGATAAATAGGCTCGCTAGAAAACATGATATCATGCAATTTTTGAAGAGAATCTCTAATCTTGTTCTTCTCGATTTTTTCCTTTGAATTAATTACTAGCAGCTGATCGATTCTCTCTTTCGTTTCGTCCACTGACAGGCTAACAACAGGTGGATTTTGAGCAATTGCTTTTAATAAAATATGATAAATATCCGCTTTTTCTCCATTTTTTAATTGATATTTTTTTCTTTCTTGCCCCCTTGTGGATGGACCGGCCATTAACTTTTTCACCACTTCTTGATACGGTAAGTTAAGAGTAGTGAACCGATAACTTTCTTCCAATTTTTTTTCGTCATTTATTTCCTTTATACTTTCATCTTCATCAATATTTAAAATAAGCGACAAATTCAAACAAATTGACTGCATTAACTGTGGAGATGTAAGGCTTTCTAAAGCCATTTTTAAAGCCAATTCATCACTTATTTTGATGCCAAGCTGCTCAAAACCAGTAATCGCAATTTCCTTTAACTCATCTTCTTGCCATGGCTCGATATTAATTAAATTTAATCTGCCGCTCAAATCTGGATTTTTCCTAATGGCGTCATCCGCTCTATGAGGTAGTGATATAACCACAGCTTTAAATTCTCTTCTAATGGCATCTTTTAATTGATAAGCGATATCTAACTGCACCTCTTCAGGAGCATAATGGAAATCATCTAGAACTAACACAAAGTTATTTTTTTTAAAAAATTCAATCACCTTATCCTTGTTTGATCCATACTTTTCTCGAGTAGAAATTGATTTATCTTCTGGATTATTATCAGTGCCTTTTAGCACAGTCGTTTCTGAGTATTCTCCTTCAAGAGGCAAACCGACTTTATTTGCAACAACTTCCCAAAAGTCTTTTGCATTTTTAAAATCACTACCTGTTAAAGAAACCATATTTTGCGGTTCGATCACTTTCTCACATAAGACAGTCTTCCCTGTTTTAGATGGACCAATAATGGACGTTAAATATCCCGGTGTATTAAGAGCTTGCTTCAAACGTGTTTCATACGTAAAACCGAAACCCGAAGACTTTCTAGAAACGTATGTGTATTTCGGAAATGATCCCGGTTTGAACACTTCATTAGAACGAAGCTTTCTCAAACCATATCCCTCCTTTTCACACCTTTATATATCTTATATATCTAATATATATTATATATCTTAATACTAATATTTTAACCTAATCATCACTAATTTTAAACCTAATAATATAAAAAAGGACCTTTATAGACCTTTATAGACCTTTTTGTACTTTTCACGGCCTTTTTATCTTATACTTTTCATATTTATCTAAACGTCAAAGCACATAAGGAGAGATCAACGATTGACAGATACGAAATTTTACATACATTGATCCCTTCCTCCAAAAACAAATTCCTTGGAGAATATTCTCTCCAAGGAACAACTTCGATAATATAAGCGTATGAATGATGCTCTAAACTTGAACATGCAGTTATGGTTATGATCCTGTCTGACCCTGTCTACTCGTACCGTCAATGATAAAAGGGGTATTCAGTGCCTGTGAAATTTTAAAAAGTGTCCCTACTCTAGAACTCGTAAGTCCTGCTTCAATCCTTCCAATTGTGGATTTTGGAACTCCAATACGATCTGCAAGTTCCTGTTGAGACATATTCAGCTGCTTCCGTCTTGTTTTGATCTGTGCAGCTATCGTTCCTTCTAATTGAAGTTTTTGAACATGCAGCTCGCCTCGAATAGCTGCATATTTCTTAAAAAAATCACTCATTCTTTTTCCCTCCTAAATTGTGAATCGCAAAATGATGGATGATTATATCGTTTGGAAAATGGTTGCCCTCCGCATCAGAAAGAATATGGATTATACTGAATAATGATCATTACATTTTCCGTAATGCTTCTACCTGTTCTTCTTTCGATGCATCTACATAAATAGCTGTTGTTTGAATGCTTTCATGCCGAGCAAGACGTCTAATAATCTCGATGGGCGTTCCAGCATTGGCTAGGTTTTTGCAAAAACTATGACGAAAGCGGTGCGGAGTAATGTTCTCCATGTTGGCTAGCCGAGCGTATTTAGCCAGCGTCTTTTGAATTCCCCGCTCGGATAAAAACGGGGAACGCTCGGATACAAATAATCGTGTGGATTCTTTATGTATGTCCTTTTCTAGACTTTTTCGATACTTCAGCCATTTACGTAAATTTTTGGCGTGTTTTTGAACCAGTATTACAGTGGCAAACTTATTCCCTTTGCCTTCCCGAATGATCACTTGAACATCTTTATCTTTAGTTATAATGTCGTTTATTTCTAATGAAGAAACCTCATTTACCCGCAGTCCTGAATAAAGCATTAAATCGATAATGGCTAAATTTCGCAGCCGTTTGAATTCATTTGGCTCCAATTGTACATAACTAATGAAGCGGTCTTGTTCTTCTTTTGTCAGCCATTTTGTTTGATTTGCCCCATTAGCATAATCCAGTTTTTCGACTTTGATGCGTGTCATCGGGTTGTCCTTAATGATCCCGCTGGAAAGCAAAAAGGCAAAGAAGACTTTCAATGCAGCGATGTATTTATTAATGGTCGCCGGTTTCCGTTTGCACTGATGTTTTAAGTAGCTTATATATTCCTTAATATCGATTGGACGAGTTTCTTCTATTATATATTCTCCATCCCGCTACTCTTTCCATGTTAAAAAATGAACGACCGTTGTCCGGTACGACGCAATGGTTTTTTCATCTTTCGCTTCTTCATATAAATAGCCAATAAACGGAGTGACATAGTTCTGCATAACAAGCTCTCCTTCAAAAAAATTATGCGAACAATCTAATCCGTCGTTCTTGATAATTATGCGAACAAAAATAAAACCATTTTAAACTTGTTGTTCCTAGAATCGTATTTCTACGACCAATTATTATGTATAAATCAGGGGGAATCACCCCCTGATCATTGACTGAGTAAAGCATCTACCTCGTGCTTATAACCATATTTTCGAAAGAAATCAATAATTGCTGTTTCAATAATTTGACGTTGCGTAATATTTTTTTCATAACTATAATCTTCTAAAAGCTGATGAAGCAGATGACTCATTTGCACAGATTTTGTTTTCGCAATTCCCTTCACAAGATAACGCGGCACCTTATCTACAATAGGATCCTCCACTTTAATGTTCAGTTTTTCGTATAATGTTTTAATGAGATGGATGATCTCTTGTTTTTCATTTCCATTCAATTGTTCCTTTTTGTTATCGGCTGTCGTGGCTGCCTCCTTATCCGTTGATTCTTCGTCTATGATCACACCGGATTTGCGAACATAATTCCCTTCATTCACATTCCACTCATATCCTTTTTTCGTCATATAGTCCGCCAAGTCTTTATGGCTTTTAAATCCAAATTCGATTGCCACGGTCTTGGGATCTTTACCTTCATTGAATGCATTTATAATTCTTGATACTTTACCGGAGTGAACATTTTCATCTTTCATATGACTAATCCGAGTTTCTTTCGGCACATAAGTCTTCTTTTCTCGATCCCATTTAAAATTTCTACGTCTCATATACATATCGAGCGTTCGATAGTCATTGTGTTTAAATTCCTTAGCTAATTCCTCTCTAGTTACACCTGCCGCTAAACTTCTTAAAATATAATTTACCCGTTCATCGTAAATCGGTTTTTGATCCTCTGGCATGCTCATGGCAAATTCCTCCCGTAGTGTTTTATTTGTCTAAATTGGTGCATCTGTCTAAGCAGATGCACCTTGGATTTATAGTTTGTCCACCGCGGTTTGCAATTCGTTTTCATTGAGTTGAAGATACAGTGTTGTAGTTTTTAATGATTTATGGCCGAGCAATTTTGAAATGGCAAATACATCTACACCTTCACGTAGCAAATTGGTCGCAAAAGAGCGGCGGAGTGTATGGCAAGTCACTGTTTTATCCCACCCGAGTTTCTCCGTAGCTTTATGAAGGACAAGATTAATGTATCCCGCTGATAATCGTCCGGTTTTTGTGGTTGCCAGCACATAATCAGAATGGACATCCACACGAATATGAGTTAAATAATCATCAAGATAAGGCTTTAAGGCCTTGGCAATCGGAACATATCGCTGCCGTCTTCCTTTTCCGTTAACGAGAAATCGGTTTCGTTCAAAGTCAATATCACTCATTTTTAACCCTTTTGCTTCAATCACCCGCATACCGGAATACGACATCAAGGCAACCGCAAAGTGAATAATCGGGTGATCGATCGCGTCTAATAATTCCTCAATTTCATCTTTTGTTAAAGCTACCTTTTTTTCCTCCATCACTTTTACTGGATCCACTTCCGCAGCTACATTTCGTTCCACCCATTGTTTTTTTACGGCATAATTAAAGAACGAACGCAGACTAAATAAATAACGATTGCGGCTCCGCGGAGCCAATTCCCGCTCATCAACAAGATAGTACATATACTCTTCCACATCTTCTACCGTAATATCTTCCACATAAACCAAACTATTGTAGCGGTCCGTGATAAATTGATTAAAACAGCGCAAGTCTTTCATATATCCCTTTACAGTCTCCGGACTCATCTCATGATAAATCATATATTTTTTAAAATGCTGTTGTCCTTCGGTAAACAGCATATTATTTTCTCCCTTCTACATGACTTTGAATCGGATTTTCAATGCATTTAATGCAAGATTTTTATTCTTCTCATCTAAATAATCCATGTCGTTTAAATCCAATTTTCCATTACCTGAATATAAATAAAGCGCAAGCTTCAGCATAAACTGTTCACTGCGAAACCACACTTTTGATTTTTTTAATAATGCTTTTTGGTGAACAATCCCCTCTTCTAAGTCAACAAATTCACTTGTTAAACAAGTTTGCAATTTGTCATGATTGCTGAATAAATATAACAAAGCACTCCAGTTTGGATCATTTGATCGATCCATCATCAACATCCTCCCTTTACTTAGAGAACAATGAAACGGAACTTTTTCCTTGTTCTCTTCATTGATTAGTTCATTTTTATAAAAGCATGCATTCTTCCCTTGCTATTCTTTTTATATTTGTATTGAATACCATTTGCTAATAAAACCGGTTCAATCCTTGTAATGGCAGACTTTAATTTGTTTGGCGGCACCCATTCGACAGATTCCGCATAAGTTAAAGGAACAGAACTCTTTAGACAATCCAAAATGTACGAGGCAGGTCCTTCTAGAACGCTCTTATTCTTCATGGTTTCGATAATCGAAAAGACCAGTACATCATGTTCGATTGCTTCTTCGGCGATTTCTTGGCGATTCTTCATAAAGACAGCTAGGAATTCCCCATCTTTAAACCCTAATGATGGTTCTGCTGCTGTAACCCATTTTGCGAAATCGGCCATTCGTGGTTTCTGTTTAATTTCTGTATTCGAATATCTTTTTAATGCCATCGAAACAGCATCGCACAAATAACCGAAAATGCTTCCCGAAAGCTGTTCAAATTCATCCCATATTTCTGACTTTGTCTTTCGGGTTTCTGGAAAAATGTTAGACAAGTATAAGACAATTGCCCTGTCGGCTAAATCCGGCCTTCTGGCTATATGTTCCATTCCATTAACAATAACGGGGCGAGTCGCTGTCATAACAGATTCTCCGCTGTTGGTATATAGCTTTCTTCGTGTAAATCCTCCTCCTGTCGAAAGTTTGCATAATACATCAGACATACGATTGCTAATTCCCGACAAATTATCAAATACCAACAACCAGTTTCTTTGAGCCATTATAAATAAGTCTTCTTCCGTTTTTGGTAAAGATCTTACAGGTGCAAACGCAGGATCAACAAGCGCTTTGGTCATTTCAGATAAAAGCGTTTTTCCTGCGCCGGATGTTCCCTCTAAAACCAAAATCGGAAAAGGGCCTTTTGGATTCAAACATCCAAAAATAAATGACAGCCACAGTTGAAATTGCTGATCAGTCATTTGAAAAATACTTCTTATCTTGCTTATATCTCCGTTTCTTTTTGGCACAGGCAATGGACGCATCGTATCCGTACGAATAAATTTCACCGGGGGATTTTGGATAATATTCCATCCCTCCCTCTAGAAATGTTGATATATCAAGGCTTTTCGGCCTCTCAGGGGTGCCGAAAAAATATTTTTCGACAAAATCCCTTACATCCTTTTTCAATTTTGTGGATATCTTACAGACCTAGGGTGC
>NZ_JBQPTH010000037.1:0-7016 GCF_052220245.1 Geobacillus sp. BK01 | reverse complement strand
TGGCTGTTGAGTGTGTGGTTACCTCAATGATGGCCCAAAACAATGGGGGTGGCAAGCTTTTTTTCTTCCGACCGTTGAAACTCAAGGGAAAACCGTGAGTGTGGAGGATAAACTTTTGACAATACCCACTAAGGAAGGGGGGAGATGGACATGGAACAGCTGAAAATCGGGCAAATCACATTGACATGGCTGAACGGAGGCGTCACCCACTTGGACGGCGGGGCGATGTTTGGCGTCGTTCCGAAGCCGCTTTGGTCGAAAAAGTATCCGCCAAACGACAACAACCAAATTGAGCTGCGCACCGACCCGATTTTGGTCGAAGCGGGCGGCAAGCGGCTGCTCATTGAATCCGGCATCGGCAACGGCAAGCTGACCGACAAGCAAAAGCGCAACTTCGGCGTCACCGAAGAATCGTCGCTCGATGAGTCGCTTGCCGAGCTCGGCTTGGCGCGCCGCGACATTGACATCGTCATCATGACGCACCTTCATTTTGATCATGCGTGCGGCTTGACGGTGTGGGAAGACGGACGGCTCGTGCCGGCTTTTCCGCGCGCGGCGGTCATCGTGTCGGATGTCGAGTGGGACGAGATGCGGGCTCCGAACATCCGCTCGCGCAACACGTATTGGAAAGAAAATTGGGAGCCGATTGCCGACCGCGTCGTTCCGTTTGCGAACGAGACTGAAGTCGTTCCGGGAATCCGCCTTATACATACCGGCGGGCATAGCGCCGGCCATGCAATCGTGGTGATCGAATCGGACGGGGAGATGGCGATTCATCTCGGCGATTTGCTTGGCACGCATGCCCATCAAAACGTCCTTTGGGTGATGGCGTACGACGACTACCCGATGGACTCCATTTTTGCCAAACAGCAATGGCTCCCGTACGGCATAGAACGAAACGCCTGGTTTACGTTTTACCATGACGCCTATTACCGGGCGGTGAAATGGCAGGCGGACGGGGCGATCGCCGCGGCGGTGAAGCGGAACCGGCCGCCGCTATAACGGTTTGGCCTCGATGACCGCGCCGGTGTAGGCGTTGACGAAAAACTCCGCATCCCCGTCGTCGCGGCAAACGCCGCCGCGATAAACGGTGTACGTCAATCCGTTTTTCTCATACTGCTCCGGAGCGGACTGAATCCATGAGCCGCGAATGGCGCGCCGTCCGCCAAGCGAGGCTTTCGCCATCGCGAGCGCTCGTTCCGGCGTGAGAAGCGCCGGCTTTGCGGCGGCGCGGACGGCGCAGATGGCGGCGGCGCCCACTGCGGCGCCAACGATCCATTTTTTCCAAGCCATGCGGTCGTTCCTCCTTTTGCCTTGATACGGTTTAGTATAGCCGATTTTGGCGAAATAGGTAAGGAGGGCGGAAAAGGAACCGAAAACGGAAAGGAAGATAGGCGATGAACCGAGAAACGCTCCAACTGTTTCAGACGTTGACCGAGCTGCCGGGCGCGCCGGGTTATGAGCACCCGGTCCGGCAGTTTATGCGCCAAGAGCTGGCGAAATACGCCGATGAAGTGGTGCAAGACCGGCTCGGCAGCATTTTCGGCGTCAAGCGCGGCGACGAAACCGGCCCGACGGTGATGGTCGCCGGCCATATGGACGAGGTCGGGTTTATGGTGACGGCGATTGCCGACAACGGCATGATCCGCTTTCAAACGCTCGGCGGCTGGTGGAACCAAGTGCTGCTCGCCCAGCGCGTGCAAATTATCACGGACAACGGGCCGGTCATCGGCGTCATCGGCTCGATTCCGCCGCACTTGCTCGATGAAGAGCAGCGCCATAAGCCGATGGAACTGAAAAACATGCTCATTGACATTGGCGCGGAAAGCCGCGACGACGCGGAGCGCATCGGCATTCGCCCCGGCCAGCCGATCGTGCCGGTCAGCCCGTTTACGCCGCTCGCGAACGGGAAAACGGTGATGGCAAAGGCGTGGGACAACCGGTTCGGCTGCGGGCTGGCGATTGAACTGCTGAAAGAGCTCCAAGGCGCAGCGCTGCCAAACGTCCTGTACGCCGGCGCGACCGTGCAGGAAGAAGTCGGGCTGCGCGGGGCGCAGACGGCGGCTTCGCTGATCGACCCGGACATCTTTTTCGCTTTGGAGGCGAGCCCGGCGAACGATATGACCGGCGACAAGCAGGCGTTTGGCCACATCGGGAAAGGAGCGCTCGTCCGTCTGTACGACCGGACGATGATCACGCATCGCGGCATGCGCGAATTTGTGCTCGATACGGCCGAGTCGCTTGATGTGCCGTACCAATTTTTCATCTCCCCGGGCGGGGGGACGGACGCCGGAAGAGTCCATGTCGCCAACCGCGGCGTGCCGTCGGCGGTGATCGGCCTTTGCGCCCGTTACATTCATACGCATGCGGCGATCATTCATGTCGATGATTATGCGGCGGCGAAAGCGCTCATCGTCGAGCTCGTGAAACGGTGCGACCGGACGACGGTCGAGGCGATCCGCCAAAACAGCTAGGCAAAGAGAAACAAACGGCAGAGCGGAACAAAGGGAGGGGGAGAAGCGGCAGCTTCTCCTTTTCCATGGGTAGCGTCAAACGTTTGATGTAAACTCCACACAGGCCATCCCATGGGGCATCGTGAGGCATCCTTGGAGCCGGATTCGCCCTTGACCAACACCCGCCAAAGGTGAGAAAGCGTCGTCAAGGGCGACGGGGACAAAAAAGAGCGAAGGAGGCAATGATGAAAACTGTTGCAGTCGGAACGAAAAACGAAGCGAAAGTCGCCGCCGTCCGCGCGGTGTTCGCCGCGCCGTCGTGGCGCCTTGTGCCGCTTGATGTGCCATCCGGTGTCTCCGCCCAGCCGCTGTCCGATGAAGAAACGCGGCTCGGGGCGATGAACCGCGCCAAACGGGCGCTGGACGCGGCGGGAGCGGAGATCGGCATCGGGTTGGAAGGCGGCGTGATGCGGATCGACGGGCAATGGTGGCTGTGCAATTGGGGGGCGCTGGCCGACCGAAGCGGCCTTGTCCTTACCGCCGCGGGCGCGCGCCTTGCCCTGCCGCCGGAGATCGGCGCCGGGCTTGAAGCAGGAAGAGAACTCGGCGATGTGATGGAGGAATACACCGGGCGGCGGAACATCCGGACGAACGAAGGAGCGGTCGGTGTGTTGACGAACGGGCGCATCAAGCGCTCGGCGATGTTTTCCCACATCGTCGGACTGCTGGCCGGTCAATACGAATTTTTTTGTCAAAACGGACCGTTCACGGTATGATAAAAGGGAGCGGCTGACGACGCCATTACACTAAGGAGGCAGACGAATGGACAGCCGGCAAATGTACGAGACGATCAAAAAGCGTCTAGACGGCCATCCGCACTGGACGTTTCGCTTTGACGCCAAGCAGGATGCGATGCGCATCGAGGACGAACGCACGAAAAAAGGCGTGACGATTTCGCTTCCCGGCGTGATCGCCAAGTGGCACGAACAAAAAGACGAAGCGGTGCGCGAAATCATTTATTACGTCGAAGAGACGCTGAAAACGATGGAAGAGGCGGCCGCGCTTTCCGGCAACGAGCGGAACATTTATCCGGTCATCCGCTCGACATCGTTTCCGACGGAAACGAAAGAAGGCGTGCCGCTTTTGCATGACAGCCATACGGCGGAAACGCGCATTTATTATGCGCTTGATTTAGGCAAAACGTACCGTCTGATCGATGAACAGATGCTGAAAACGGAGCGATGGAGCGCTGGGCGGGTGAAGGAAATCGCCCGCTTCAACGTCCGGTCGCTGCCGACGCCGGTAAAAGAAGACCGCGTGGCGGACAATGTGTTTTATTTTGTCAACACGAACGATGGCTACGATGCGAGCCGGATATTAAACGAGGCGTTTTTGGCGGAGATGAAGGCGCGCGTCGACGGGACGATGGCGTTGGCCGTGCCGCACCAAGATGTGCTCATCATCGCGGATTTGCGCAACGAGATCGGCTATGACGTTCTGGCGCAAATGACGATGAGCTTTTTTGCCGGCGGCCGCGTGCCGATTACGGCTTTGTCGTTTTTGTACGAAAACGGAACGCTTGAACCCATTTTCATTTTAGGAAAAAACCGGAGAACGTGAGGCGCAAGGAGGAGTCAACCGATGAACGTGTTTTACAACCGCGAAGGAATTGGCGATGTGTTGCTTGTGTCGTTCAAGCCAGTGGCGGCCGAGGAGCGGGCGTTTGCAAAACAAGGCGACGTCGTCCGCATCTTTTCGGAACGGAGCGGGGAGACGGTCGGCTACAACATTTTTTCCGCCTCTTCCTACCATCCGTTTTCCGGCAGCGGCCCGCTCGATGTCAATGAAGAACTCGTTGGCGTCATCAATGACATTTTGGCGAAAAACGGATTCAACGAGCCGATTGAAGCCGATTTGTCGCCGAAATTCGTTGTCGGATACGTAAAAGAAAAGGAGAAACATCCGAACGCCGACAAGCTGAGCGTCTGCCAAGTCGATGTCGGCGATGAAGTGCTGCAAATCGTCTGCGGGGCGCCGAACGTCGCCGCCGGGCAAAAAGTCGTCGTCGCCAAAATCGGCGCCGTCATGCCGAGCGGCCTGGTCATTCAAGAAAGCGAACTGCGCGGCGTCCGGTCATCCGGCATGATTTGTTCGGCGCGCGAACTTGGGCTGCCGAACGCCCCGCAAGAAAAAGGGATTCTTGTGCTTTCCGATGAATATAAAGTCGGACAGCCGTTCACGATGTAACGGGACGATACGCGCGCGCCGGATGTCATCCGGCCGGAACGTCACTGGAACTGACTCCAGTGGCGTTTTTTCCGACAATGAATAGAAAGAGTGGAACGAGCGATGAAATTTTGGAAACGATGGCTCCGTTTTTTAACGGATGAGGAAGAACCCGAACAACCGGCTGACGGGGAACGAACAAGCCACATGACGGAACATGTTGAGGCGAAAGTCGTGTACCAATACCCGCAAGGCCGCTTCCGGTTTCCGCTCATTCCGGATGACCAAGCTGCGGAGGTCCGGGAAACGCCAAGGAGAATGGCCGCCGAGGACAACCGGCGGAAGGCTCCCCGACGCCCGTCTGCTGAGACGACGGCGGAAGCGGCGGAAAAAAAGCCGTTCCGCCCGTCCGATGTGCCGTCTCCTGTTTTTGGATACTATAAACATCATAGTGAACAGCGGCAACGGGTGACAGAACAAGGCACCATTGCCGCTATGCGGGCGGTGGAAAAAACGGACAGCGGCCCTGTCTCCCAGGCAGCCGCTAGGCTAGGCGAACCTGCTCCGCCGCCCCGCTCTTCTCGTTTAGCCGATGCCGCTGCGCCGCAGGAGGCGCTTGAAGCAGCCGGCCAAAGCGGGAAAGAGGAAGCGGCGGTTGCTGACATGAAAGAGGAACAAGCCCCTGCACCGCTTCGGTCAGCCGCATCTGCGGCTGAACAGGAAGGCGGCTCTCATGCCGGCGGAGGCGGACCGGAATCGCTGCCGCCGGCGGCGCAAACGGAGGAAACCCGGCCGGGCGAGCGCGATGACCGCGGCGATGAACAAAAGGAAGCGCCGGAGACCGATGAGAGGAATGCGGACTCTGTTTCCCAAGAAGACGAGGCGGCGCTTCGTTCCCCGCTGCCGGTTGGCGAAAACGGTCATCCGGCCGCCCGCAGCCGCCCGGAACGAGCGCGCATCCCGTACAATGTGATGATGCTAAAACAAGACCGGCGCAAGCTCGAGGAACGTTCCCGCCGGGACGGCTATTCGCTGCCGCCGCTCGCCCTGCTTGAGCCGCCGGGGGAAGCAGCGGCCCGCGACGAGCAATGGATTCACGAACAATGCGCCCGCCTCGATCAGACGTTTGCGAGCTTCCATATCGGGGCCCACGTCGTCGGAGCGACGCAAGGACCGACGGTGACACAGTTTGAAGTGCAGCCTGATTTGGGCGTGAAAGTGAGCAAAATTACGAGCTTGACGGACGACATGAAGCTCAGCCTGGCGGCGAAAGACATTCGGATTGAAGCGCCGATTCCGGGGAAACGGACGATCGGCATCGAAGTGCCGAACCCGTCGAGCCGCCCGGTGCGGCTGCGGGAAATTTTAGACGACCGCGCGTTCCGCTGCCGCCGCTCCCCGCTCACCGTCGCTCTTGGGCTTGATATTAGCGGGGCGCCGGTCGTGACTGACATCGGGAAAATGCCGCACGGACTGATCGCCGGGGCGACCGGGTCAGGCAAAAGTGTCTGCATGAACGCCATGCTGGTCAGTATGTTATATAAAGCCGCTCCGCATGAGGTGAAATGGCTGCTGATCGACCCGAAAATGGTGGAGCTCGCTCCGTACAACGGCTTGCCCCATTTGCTCAGCCCGGTCATTACCGAAGCGAAAGCGGCCGCCGGGGCGCTCAAATGGGCGGTTGGCGAAATGGAGCGGCGGTATGAACAGTTTGTCCACGCCGGTGTGCGCGATATCGAAAAATACAATGAGCACCTTCGCGAACGCGGCGGAAGCGAGCCGCCCTTGCCGTATATCGTCATTGTGATCGACGAGCTGGCCGATCTTATGATGGCCGCTCCGGCCGATGTCGAGGAATCGATTTGCCGGCTGGCGCAAAAGGCGCGGGCATGCGGCATTCATTTGTTGATCGCCACACAGCGGCCGTCGGTCGATGTCATCACCGGCTTGATCAAAGCGAACATTCCGACGCGCATCGCCTTTTCTGTTTCGTCCCAAGTCGATTCGCGCACCATTTTGGATGTGAACGGCGCCGAGCGGCTGCTTGGGCGCGGCGATATGCTTTTTTTGGAAAACGGATCGGCCAAGCCGGTGCGGCTGCAAGGCTGTTTCATTTCCGATGAGGAAATTGAACGGGTGACGGCGCACGTAAAAGCACAGCAAGGCCCTTCGTACATGTTCAGTCCGGACGAATTCCGGCAGACGGCGGCGGGTAGCGTCAAAAGTTCTATGAAAACTCCACACAGGCCATCCCATGGAGCATCGTGAGGCATCCTTGGAGCCGGATTCGCCCTTGACCAACACCCGCCAAAGGTGAGAAAGAGTCGTCAAGGGCGA
>NZ_JBQPTH010000036.1:0-9060 GCF_052220245.1 Geobacillus sp. BK01 | reverse complement strand
GCACCCTAGGTCTGTAAGATATCCACAAAACTGAAAAAGGATGTAAGGGATTTTGTCGAAAAATATTTTTTCGGCACCCCTGAGAGGCCGAAAAGCCTTGATATATCAACATTTCTAGAGGGAGGAAGGCGCATTCCTCCCCCACTTGCTCATTTCATTCGTTGAAGTGGGGGTCTCCTGCGTTAAAACAATGAATTCCAATAAGAAACAGTAATTCCTAGTCCAGATTCATCCCGAACACTTTCTGCCCCCAGAAAACCTGGTTGCTGGGAAGTTAACTCTACCATTTTTTCTGCCATTTGACCGTAACCGTTATCACCTTCAGTACGTTCTGAAGTGAAAATGACTGCATAAATACGGTTTCATACTGATGTCCCTTTTTTACCGCGATTTCATCTAAGCTAAGCACCATCCCTTCCTGAAAAGATGCCTCCGTTGCTGTTTGGCGCTCTTTTGCTTTTTTCGATGCGATGGAGTAATAAATGCGTTCCAATGTCGTATATGGGATGCGGTGCTTTCGGCTAACCTCTTGAATGGTGGAGCCTTCGCAAAGTTCATGCAAGTACTCACAAAATCGATTGGTGTAGTGTTGATTGGGTGGAATCGATTCCAAAGAGGCGGAAAACACTTGGGAACAATTCCAGCACCGATAGCGCTTTACCTTTACGAACAAGTACACCGGTTGATGGAAAATCGCCAAATCCCGTACTTTTCTTGTCCGTCTGTCGTGGACAGAGGAAGTGGCAAACCCACAATGAGGGCAACGTTCCTGTGTCTCTGTTTTCTCTACATGAATCGCATAACCATAGGAAAGAAGTTCTTGTTTAATCACTTTAAATTCTGGCAATCCTAGTGATATAGAAAGCACTTACGAGACCTCCCTAATGTTTATTTCACCGCTAACATTATTGCCAGGATCTCGTCAGTGCTTTCTCTTTTTTGCCACTAAATCACAAAATTGGGTGATGAACCTAAAATTTATCATTAGAAGCATGATTGGAGCTTCAATTCGATGAAGCTGATATCTGTTATGCATCCCTTATTTATCTCATCTTTATCCAACTATAACGAAAAACGAATATAAACAAAATACGGCAAGAGTCCGGTGGAATGCCGAACTCTTGCCGCATAAGGTTCACTCTTTTATACGTATCTATTTGACAGGTATTATTATTTAGCCAACCTGTATCCTTTAAACGAGTCAATCAAAGGAGCGGATGAAGGAATGATTATGGAGTTAATCTTAAATCCGCCCAATGCGGGTGTGCCTCAAGTCTACGTTCCATATCACGGAACGCTTTGAGTGAACGGCTTAGCTTACTGTAAGCGTCGCCTCCTTCACTCCAACCTTGGTAACCAATCATTCCATTATACCCCATCTTTTTTAACTGCCCAAGTAACGCAAAATTATCTAACTCCCCGGAGTCCAAAGGCTCGATTGTCGCCACTCCCCCAAAACCGTGAGGATCTCGGCGGCTGCCAGAAATGTTTACTTGTTTTAAGTAAGGGGATACCGCTCTAAGCGTACCTAATAGGTTTGTTCCATCGACTGCGTACCAATGGTAGCCGCAAAATACAATGCCGAGATTAGGATGATTGAGACGCTTGCAAAGTCTTACTGCATCTTCATGGCGTTCAACCCAGAATGATAAGTGTGTGTAAAGTAAGATATTAATGTTTCTTCGTTCCGCAATCTTCAGTGCTTTTTCCAGCCACTTCACAGCGATGTCGTCCCCTTTAGGGTCTGAAGGGCGTATATGATGTCCGACAGATTGAATCGCCAGCTCGACCGTGGAGCATCCTTCCATGATCTCCAGCATTTTTAAAATACCCGTATTTCTTGGATGGTCCTCACCTAATGAAAGGTCTAACACAACGTACACGCCAGCGACATCCAGTCCATATTTCTCCTTAACGTTTTTCAGCTTCTCTACATCTCTCCACCGTTCTCCGTGCCAGACGGATAAATGGGTCGCATCATACCCGATCTCTTTTAGCATTTCACACCGAGCTTCAAAGCTATAAATGCCCATGGAGTTATAAAAAGCAAAATCCATTGCATAAAATTTGTAAGCCATGTTTCTAAATTCTCCCTTCGGATGAATGCTTCATTACAGTGATTTCAATGCTTCAGCAATCTCTGTATCCCCCGACATTAAATCGAATGCTTTTTTATACGTATTTGGTTCATCAAGAGATTGAACGATTGTTCTTGCTACATCTTCACGTGGAATGCTCCCGACATTTAAGTTTTCTGCTACAGCAACCAACCCTGTGCCTTTTTCATTAAGAAGATATCCAGGACGAATAATCGTATAATTTAAACCACTATTCATTAACATACGGTCAGCATAATGTTTGGCGACATAATAAGGTTTGAGGTTTTCTGGCCAGTTCTCACGGTTGTGGGCCTGGAATGAGCTCACCATGACAAATCGTTTAATTCCGACTTTTTCTGCAGCTTCCATCGCTTTTACGGCACCGTCTAAATCGACAAGCAATGTCTTATCCGCCCCTGTGTGTCCACCTGAACCGGCGGAGAATACGATCGCGTCACAGCCTTTGGCTGCTTCGGCAATTTCATCGACAGTACCTTCAAGATCAGCGAGCACCGCTTCAATTCCTTTTTTCTGAAAAGCCGCCAATTGCTCTTGTTTTCGAACCATCGCACGAACGGTGTGCCGCTCATGCGCATGAAGCATGCTCACCACTTGTTGGCCTACTTTTCCGTTGGCGCCAATGACCAAAACTTTCATACGCATCCTCCCTTTCTTATATTTACGTCTTTAAAGGTTATCAACCAAATGGATTGTCCTCATCATGATAAAGCCGGAAAGTGTGGAAGCACAAATTCACCTAATTCTTCGATCACTTCTTCTACTGGGCGTTGGCCATATTTTAAGTTGATGATGACATGGTTCACACCTGCATCTCGCAAAGCTTCAAGAAATTCGATAAGGAAAACGCGGCCCGTACGGAATCCAAGATGAATCGGTATTGGTACATGATATGGGTCTTCCGCCAAATCAACATAAAGCGATTGGGTAAATGGCTTAAATTCCTCTGTTAACGAACGCCAATTCTCGATTAATGCTCTTTGAAATTTGAGTGCACGTGGATAGTAAATCCAGCCATCACTATGTTCAGCAATCCATTCAGGAGACTGTCCACTGTGACCTGTCACCATTACTGGTATGTCTGACAATTTCGGTTTTGGCAAAAGATCTCCATTTGTCATATGCACTCGTAAAGAGTCAATGACAGGAAAATGCTCTTTCCATGCTTTTTTCATGACACCAATTGCTTCTCGGAATAATTCGCTCCGATCTTCTGGATTCACAGAAAAAGCTGGAAACTCGATTGGACGGTCACCTGTTGCGACACCGAGAATAAGTCTTTCACCAGATAATCTGTCTACAGAAGCCGCCGCTTTTGCGACATGAAGAGGATGGCGCAATGTTAAAATAATACTTCCCGTTCCCAAGGCAATCTTTTCTGTGTTGGCAGCAACATACCCTAAATACGTAAACGGGTCATATATTTGCCCGACATCCCCGAAATTAGGATCGCGCAACGGTACATCTCTCACAAATAATGAAGCGAAATTGAGTTCTTCTGCTCGTTTGGCTAACTTCATTTGCTTTTCTATATTCATCTCAGGGACATCGCCCATATACGATTCAATCGGAAAGAACAATCCTAAAGTTAGTTTGTTTTCTTGATACATGCGTGAATACCCTTTGTGATTTTTAAATTTTTCCATTTCACATCTACCTTCCAATTATTTTTTAATTTTTTTAATTTCGTTGTATCTAGAAAAACGTTCCATCAAAACATAAAATATCTTAAAGATGATTCAGTATGATGTTTTGTAGTTACTCTTTGTATGATAGCCGATAAAATTCCCCGAGATTTATTCCTTATCACAGCACTTATTATTCCTGACAAGATAGCGTGCATACAGGGTGTCATTCTATAGTCAAATAGTGTATTGTTTTAAGATGCCGCAGTGGCAGTTGAAGCATCCATTTTTATCACTTCGTCAATAATCGCACTGCCAAGACAAACCTCATCGTCATAAAATACCGCTACTTGTCCCGGAGTAACGGCTTTGACTGGTTTTTCGAATTCCACAAAAGCCGTTCCATTCGGACGAATATGAACGGTTACCTTCTGATCTTCTTGACGGTATCTAAATTTAGCTGTACATGCAAATGTGCGTGGACGAACATCCCCATTAATAAAGCTAATGTTAGATGCAATAAGACCGGTAGAAAACAGAGCAGGATGATTCTTTCCTTGAGCGACGAGTAAAACGTTGTTTTCTAAATCTTTATCGACGACATACCAAGGTTCACCTGTTCCTTTTCCACCGATTCCAAGTCCTTTTCGTTGGCCAATCGTGTAGTACATCAACCCATCATGAGTACCTAGCACTTCTCCATCTAGAGAGCGAATTTCTCCGGGCTGTGCCGGTAAAAAATTCTTTAAAAATCTTTTAAAATTTCTTTCCCCAATAAAACAGATTCCTGTACTATCTTTTTTATTGGCGGTAACAAGGTTCAATTCTTGTGCGATTTTTCGCACTTCATCTTTCGTTAATTCTCCAAGAGGAAACAGGACTTTTGACAAATGTTCTGCTGTTAATTGGCTAAGAAAATACGTTTGATCTTTATTGGGATCTTTTCCACGCAATAAGGTGATTTGGCCATTTTCTCTGTTGACTCTTGCATAATGACCTGTCGCGATATAATCAGCATCCAGTGAAAGTGCATAATCAACGAACGCTTTAAACTTAATTTCTGTATTGCATAAAACGTCTGGATTAGGTGTTCTCCCTCGCTTCAGCTCATCCATAAAGTACGTAAATACACGATCCCAATATTCTTTTTCAAAGTTCACGCTATAGTAAGGAATCCCAAGTTGATTGGCAACTCTTTTAACATCTTCGTAATCTTCCGTTGCTGTACATACACCATCATCATTGGTATCATCCCAATTTTTCATAAATACACCGATTACTTCATACCCTTCTTGTTTTAGAAGGTAAGCGGCCACAGAAGAATCAACTCCACCAGACATTCCGACGACAACTCGTTTTTTCTTCAACCTTATTCACCCTCTTAAACTGAAATGTTTTTTGTTACAGTTATGTTCAAAAAAAATTTATGACGCACAACTAACACAAAGTATTGGTTGTACTTTTATTTCAGGTATGAAAACTAACTATTATTAATTTCATCAATGATATCTTTGATCGTTACACCTTTTAAATAGTTTAAAAAGTGTTGTTCCGCATTGTGACAAACGCGAATGAGTATATCTGACAGGTTTCTGCCTATTGGGCAATTCTCATTGGAATCAGGACATTTCGGTACAAGCGTTTCCTCACTAGTGATTTTAAATATTTTGTCTAACGTAATATGTTCAGGTGGATCGTTTAAAGAAAATCCGCCTTTTGCCCCTTCTTTAGAAGTAATAATATTTTCTTTCCTTAATATGCTCAAAATTTTCCTTAATCTTGCTGGGTGGACAGAAACACTTTGGGCAATGTCTTCACTGGTCACTCGTTGGCTTTGCTTTTGGGCCAGGTAAGCGACGCAGTGAACGGCAATCGAAAAATCGCTATTCATAATGAACCTTCCTCCTAACTGTAATAATAATGATTACAGTTGATATTGTCAATTGCAAATAATTTCTAAAGTCCTTCAGTTTCGAGTGTTGGTAAATCATTATATATACCCGTGGTGCTAGATAAAATCAGACAAGCATAAAAAATAGCCCTTGCTTGGCGAATCTCCTGTAGAATGAAAGTGCGACCTACCATTCGAAAGGAGAATCCCCATGCAAGAGCACTTTCATTTTACTACAGATCGTGTCAAACTTCAAAAACAATATGCATCGATTTTGCTTTTTGTATCGGCTCAACTATCGAGTATCCAGATTCCTCTTCAACGTCGAAATCGTCATTTGTTGAAACAGAAAGACGAAGTCATCATCACCATCCATGTCCTTGGAAAGTTGTTGGGCTTCACTTCCGAACGGGCTTGGCATCGGTTTGTGATTGGGAATTTGTTTCCCAAGGACTTGTTCCCTGAGCGTTCTCGGTACAACCGTCGCTGCCGAGCGCTTAGCTTTGCGATCAAGTGGATTCGGCACCAGCTGGCCAAGCGTGGGCAACACCATGCGTATGCGGTCGTGGACAGCTTGCCGATCGAGCTGTGTCATTCAGCTCGAATGCATCGCGTCAAACGATTCCGTGGAATTGCCGATATTGGCTATTGTGCTTCCAAAAGGATCACTTTCTATGGGTGGAAACTTCACCTGCAGGTCACCGACCAAGGGCTTCCGATGGGATATGTTGTCACCGAAGCGTCTTGTCACGACCGGGTGGCCGCTGAAACCGTTATGACGCAAATTCCACATCCGTATAACCTCGGTGACAAAGGGTATATCAGCCAAAAGCTGCAAAAGAAGCTGTACGAAGAGCACCGAGTCGCTTTTTGGACGCCCGTTCGAAAAAATCAGCGAATCCGCCAATCGGACGCATGGAAACAGTGGATGAAGCGAAAACGTAAAGTGGTGGAAACCGTGTTTTCGATTTTAGTCGATTCGTATCGGATCACCGAGATTCGAGCGAACTCGGTTTCTGGATTTGAAACGGCACTGGATGGTATTTTACTGGCTTACTCGCTTGTTGTTCTTGGGCTAGTTGAGCGTTAAGACTCAACTAGCACCACGGGTATATATATATAATTGGTAATGTATACGATTTTCAGTAGAAAGGAGGAAAAACATGCGAGTAAAAGTGATCAAGAAGTCTAGGAAAAAACCAGCTAAAGCAACTTGCTATGATTGGTAAGTTAAACCTCCATGGCTACGCCTACATAAAGGTGCTAGCCATGGGGGGCTTTTACTTGCATGTGTACTCAATGTATATTTATTCTAGGGATGAAATTTTTGGGGAATTTGTCATTCAATCTCTCGATCGATTTATGATTATATTTAAAGAGTATTTACCTAAGAATGTCGAACTCCCTCCAAATGTTCAAGTTGACATACTTCGAATCTACTTTGAAAGGGATTGCTCGTTTTCTTTCTTTTTTTTCTTAGAAGTCGTTAAGTATACTTATCAGATTCATATGTATGACATAGTAAGGTCTATTTTAGAAACGATGGTTAGTTATTTTAGAGATTTTAATTATGGAATATTAGTAAAATTCGAGGATGGTTATGAGCTATATGTTTCGGAAGATGGGGAGGACGCATCTGTCTTTTTTTTCAATCACATACTAGAGTATGAAGAATTCAAAAAAACACAAGAAGTGGAAAGAGTGTATTATGAGATATGGTAAGGAAATCCAATTTATTGCTTTACTATACTTATTTTTAATTTTGCTATCTGGTATTCTTTACTCCTACACGATAACTAGAATTGTATCTATTTCCCACATATCCCCTTTTTGGGTTATAATTATAAACTCGATTATTAGCATGTTCATTTTTATTGACTTTTCTTATATAAAGAAAATTTCAACTTTACATTCTCGGCTTATTAGTGCAGTGACAAGCTTTCTTTTATTGATACTATTTTTTCTGTGAAAATAATGAATCCATGAGCGGTTATTTTCATGCTTGGGTGGCGAGTAAAAGCTTACTCATGGATGTTTTTTATCGTTTTTTCTAAAAGATCAAGGAATGATCTTATTAGCTGTATACGCCATTTCCGTTTTCTCTTCTTCGTATGTTGGAAGAAGTTTGGAAAGAAAAATATTCGAAGAGGAGAAACGCTTATTTGGTGGCATGGTGAAAATTAGTATAATTGGGAATTTAGCAAAACTTATAGGATTTGGAGTAGGGGACCTCATTTTCAGTATCCCTTTAAGTATATACATTTTCTTATCATTCATTTTGTTTTTAGTTATGGCAAGTGTAAATGTTGAACATGGTTTTTCATATAGCAAGGCTTCTATGGCCGGTAAAACGAAAGTAAATAGTTTATTTTTGTTACTATTTGTTGGGCTCATATCATCGATTCCCATTCTATGGATACCGTCTTTAGTAGAAAGATTTAATGAGGCAGGCATGATCAAGTTATCTTTTATTCCATTTGTATTGCCGGGAATAATGAACATTTTATTTCTGAGATATCTGAAGGATAGGATTTGGAGTAAGTATATTCCTCTCTTTTACTTTATATTAACTGTGTTTTTCATGGTGATATATTATGTTGATGTCTCCCTTATTTTTCAAGTTATAGTACTGAGTACTATTATCACTCTAGGCGTGAGCATAAATGTTTATATAAATACGATTTTTCTTCAGAAAAATAAAACAAGGGACAAGAGGGAGCTAATGCAATTAATTAATGTTGTTACATCCGTCTCTACTTTATTATTTAGTTTTTTCGCCATGTACACTTTCCTTACTGTTCATCTGATGTTATTAATAAACGCTACGTTAAGTTTGTTTATTTTTGTATTTTTTGCGCGAATAAGGGGAGAAGATGAATGAAAATAGGATTATGTTACAGAGATTCTATTCACGAGGAATTTATTGATGAATTAATTAAATACGTAGATTTTCTCGAGCTCATGCCCGATATAACTGGATATAAGGAGACTAAAAGGTTATTTAAACTATGTAACTCACATTTCGCACCCTCTCGACCAAAATCGGGAGGATTTTTTCATCCCGGTGTCGAATAGGTCCTTGACACACAAGGAATGCAAAGGAGTTTTTCCATCATGGACGTTCGAATTCGGGCGATTTATGAAAGTTCCTATTTGAATATAATAAGTACCATTTTCAAAGATCTTGGCCTTCCTCAGCTGATGGACCGGCTGGTTCCGGTGGATCCTCAATGCCAAACCCGAGCCAGTGATGTGGTCGGGCTGCTTCTCTTGGATATCTTGAGCGGCCGGCAAGCCCTAGTTCATTTGGAACGGTGGGCGCATGACATCGACTTGCCCAAGCTGATCCGGCCAGGATTGGATCCGTCTTGGTTCAACGACGATGCCATTGCTCGCCATTTGGACCGGCTGTATGAGGCCAATATCC
>NZ_JBQPTH010000035.1:0-14202 GCF_052220245.1 Geobacillus sp. BK01 | reverse complement strand
TTATCTAGTTTTCAGGGAACGAATTCCTGACAACCTCATATGGCCTAGTGGTGATAGCGGAGGGGAAACACCCGTTCCCATCCCGAACACGGAAGTTAAGCCCTCCAGCGCCGATGGTAGTTGGGGCTAGCGCCCCTGCAAGAGTAGGTCGCTGCTAGGCGAATCCCCCCTGCTGTATATACAGCAGGGGGTTTTTTATGCATTCGTTTTGGAAAAAAATTTTTGCATTAAATACTCGTTCAACAATAACGGAACTTTCTCCGCCGATACCGAAAGGAATTGGAGGATAAAAATGTACGCCTTGCTCGAGTAGGAGTGAAGAAGCTCACTCCACCATTCGGTCTCGTAGCGGGAAATCATGCTTAGGTTGTACAGCAACAAGTAATGGGCATGAATCTCCGGGAGCATAAAAATTTTCTCTTTCTTGGTCGGGATATAGTATGTTCCGTTAAGGTGAAATAAAAATGGGCCCTCTCCAATGAAAGACAGAGATGACTCGGTCTCAAAATAAAGAAATTCCCCTTCTTCCCTCAAAAAGACAAGTTTTCTTCCTTGCCCTTCTCCACTGATATATTGGATAAAGCGGGGCAAAGACATATGATAATGATCTAAAATGGTTTTTGGAATGGCCAAGACCGGGGGGGAAGCGGTATGTACAATTGGTAAAGATAATGGCTTTTTCCGTCCGTCTAAGGAAAAAAATGTTTCGTGCAACTCGCAAATCCGTTGCAACAGTGTGCCCATGCGAAATTTTTCCCCGGCTTCTTGTTTCACATGAAACATTTTTTCAGAAAAATGTGTGAACAAACCGTTTTTTTGAATTTTGACTTCGTCATCTAAAAATTCATAGCCTTGTTTTTTTCGCTTTCTCGTCGACACCCCGTGAGCCAAAACGGATGTCGACTCCGGGTAGTCGGGGTCGACGGTAAGCAGGCAGGCTTTTAAAAGCTGCACCATTCCATAAAATAAAAGAACCGGCTTGATCGACAACGGCGCCTGCTGGGCGACGGTATAAAAGTTTTGCCCGTGTTCCAAATAATACAAAAACGGATAACAGTTTGTATAACTTCGTTGGACTGCGTCATCGCGTTGCTGCTGCCTGTAGCATTGCTGCAGAAAATGTTGGGCCGTATCCGCGGAGCGGAAGACAGAAAGGCTGAACGCCCGATTAATATTTCCGAACATTTTTACCCCCCTTGTGGCTGAATTGTAGGCAAATAACTGAAAAGTTGGACATTTCTTTGATTCCTTGACAGTAGTTTAACCAGTTGTTAAGCTACTAATAATATTTCCGGACAAGGGGGAGAAAACATGTGGGAAGCGAAATTCGCGAAGGAAGGATTGACGTTTGACGATGTTCTTCTCATTCCGGCAAAATCTGATGTGCTGCCGCGCGATGTTGATGTCACGACGAAGCTAAGCGATACACTGCAGTTGAACATCCCGATTATTAGCGCTGGCATGGATACGGTCACTGAGGCGGAAATGGCGATTTCGATGGCTCGGCAAGGTGGTTTTGGTGTTATTCACAAAAATATGTCGATTGAGCAGCAGGCAGAGCAAGTTGACAAGGTGAAACGTTCGGAACGCGGTGTTATCACCGATCCGTTCTTTTTAACACCCGATCACCAAGTGTATGATGCAGAACACCTAATGAGCAAATATCGCATCTCAGGTGTGCCGATCGTCAACAATGCCGAGGAACAAAAGCTTGTCGGCATTATTACGAACCGCGATTTGCGTTTTATTCAAGATTACTCGATTAAAATTTCCGAGGTAATGACGAAGGAGAACTTGATTACAGCCCCGGTAGGAACCACGTTGGAAGAAGCGGAAAAAATTTTGCAAAAGCACAAAGTGGAAAAATTGCCGCTTGTCGACGAAAATGGAGTGTTAAAAGGGCTCATTACGATTAAGGACATTGAAAAGGTGATTGAGTTTCCGAACTCGGCGAAGGACGCGAAGGGGCGGCTTGTCGTTGGGGCGGCTGTCGGGGTGACAGCGGACACGATGCTCCGTGTTAAAAAGCTTGTTGAAGCGGGGGTTGACGTCATTGTCGTCGACACGGCACATGGGCATTCAAAAGGTGTTCTCGAGACAGTGGCCAACATCCGTCGCCAGTACCCGGACTTGAACATCATTGCAGGCAATGTCGCGACAGCTGAGGCGACGCGCGACTTGATTGAGGCGGGTGCGAACATTATTAAGGTCGGGATCGGCCCGGGATCGATCTGCACGACGCGGGTTGTCGCCGGAGTCGGGGTGCCGCAAATTACGGCTATCTATGACTGTGCGACGGAGGCGCGCAAGCATGGTGTTCCGATTATCGCTGACGGTGGGATCAAGTACTCCGGCGACATCGTGAAGGCGATCGCGGCTGGAGCGCACGCCGTCATGCTTGGAAGCTTGCTCGCCGGCGTCTCGGAAAGCCCGGGTGAGACGGAAATTTATCAAGGACGTCGCTTTAAAGTGTACCGGGGCATGGGATCGGTCGCTTCAATGGAGCGCGGCAGCAAGGACCGCTATTTCCAAGAGGAAGGGAAAAAGTTTGTCCCGGAAGGCATCGAGGGACGCGTTCCATACAAAGGGCCGCTCGCCGATACGATTTATCAACTCGTCGGTGGACTGCGTGCCGGTATGGGTTACTGCGGGACGCGAAACTTGGACGAATTGCGGGAGAAAACGCAGTTTATCCGCATGACGGGTGCAGGACTCCGTGAAAGCCATCCGCACGACGTACAAATTACGAAAGAGGCGCCAAACTATTCCGCATTTTAAGCGGGGTTGCGCCAATCGGCCTAACTTTGACGGGGATATGTCCCCCGTCTATTTTTTTGGCTGCCCTTGTGTTACAATAACGGTTGTGTAAGGAGGGTGTCGACGTGAAGACGAGGAAAAGAAACTGGTTTTTTTGGCTGCTGTCGGTTTGTCTTTGTTTGACGTTATGGCCGTTTCAACAGACGGTGAAGGCGGAGAGCGCGCCGCTTGACATTCGGGCGGATGCCGCCATTTTAGTGGATGCGCAAACGGGGAGAATTTTGTATGAAAAAAATATCGATACTGTACTCGGCATCGCCAGTATGACCAAAATGATGACTGAATACTTGCTCCTTGACGCCATTAAAGCGAAGCGCGTCAAATGGGACCAAACGTATACGCCAAGCGATTACGTGTATCGGTTGTCGCAAGACCGAGCGCTGTCTAATGTCCCGCTGCGCAAAGACGGACAATATACCGTTCGCGAGCTGTATGAGGCGATGGCCATTTATTCAGCGAACGGGGCAACGGTTGCGATTGCTGAAATCATCGCCGGTTCGGAGAAAAATTTTGTGAACATGATGAATGAAAAGGCGAAACAGCTCGGATTGAAAGATTATAAATTCGTGAATGCGACAGGATTAAGCAACGGGGATTTAAAAGGATTTCACCCGGAAGGGACAAGCCCGGATGAGGAAAATGTCATGTCTGCGCGGGCCATGGCCACCCTTGCCTACCGCCTGCTGAAAGACCATCCAGAGGTGTTGGAAACGGCGAGTATTCCGCGTAAAATGTTCCGGGGAGGAACAGAAGACGAAATAAAAATGGACAACTGGAACTGGATGCTCCCAGGGCTTGTGTACGGATATGAAGGGGTAGACGGATTAAAAACCGGTTATACGGAATTTGCCGGCAACTGCTTTACCGGAACGGCGAAACGGAACGGCGTCCGTCTCATTTCTGTTGTTATGAACGCGAAAGATGCGAGCGGAAAAACGACAAAAGAGGCACGATTCGAGGAGACAGAAAAACTATTTAACTATGGATTTAATCAATACTCGCTCGAAACGCTTTATCCGAAGGGATATCAGCTGAAAGGAAAGAAGACACTTCCAGTCGTGAAAGGGAAAGAAAAAGAAGTTCGCGTCGCGACAGCAAAAAAACTATCGCTGTTAGTGAGAAATGGCGAGGAAAAGCAGTATAAGCCGGTATATGTATTGGATAAGAAAAAGATGACAAATGAAGGAAAGTTGACCGCCCCGTTGAAAAAGGGAGAGACGGTCGGGTACATGACACTCGAATACAACGGGGATGACTCCCTTGCCTTTTTAACCCCGGATATGCAAAAAAATATCCGTGTGCCGCTTGTTACGACCGTCGAGGTAGAAAAAGCAAACTGGTTTGTGCTCTCCATGCGTGCGATCGGCGGGCTGTTTGCTGACTTATGGACAAGCACTGCGAAAACGGTGAAAGGCTGGCTGTAAAACGACTCCCCTGTCGGGGGAGCTTTTTTCCATTGTGATTTTTGTAAAAATTGAGGTAAAATAAAACAGTGGAATCATCCTTATTGTGTATATGCCAAAGCATAAGGATAGGAATAGGGGGAATCAACATTGGCATTGACAGGGACGGACCGCGTCAAACGCGGCATGGCGGAAATGCAAAAAGGCGGCGTCATTATGGACGTCGTCAACGCAGAACAGGCTAAGATTGCTGAGGCGGCAGGGGCTGTCGCCGTTATGGCGCTCGAGCGCGTTCCGGCGGACATTCGTGCTGCCGGCGGTGTCGCGCGCATGGCTGATCCAACAGTCGTGGAGGAAGTCATGAACGCCGTGTCGATTCCGGTCATGGCGAAAGTGCGCATCGGCCATTACGTCGAGGCGCGTGTCTTAGAGGCACTCGGTGTCGATTATATTGATGAAAGCGAAGTATTGACGCCGGCCGATGAAGAATTTCATATTGATAAACGCCAGTTCACGGTTCCGTTTGTGTGCGGATGCCGCGACTTAGGGGAAGCCGCCCGCCGTATTGCCGAGGGAGCATCGATGCTGCGGACAAAAGGGGAACCGGGGACAGGCAACATCGTGGAAGCGGTGCGTCATATGCGCAAAGTCAACGCGCAAATCCGCAAAGTCGTCAGCATGAGCGAGGACGAACTTGTCGCTGAGGCGAAACAGCTCGGGGCTCCGGTTGAAGTGTTGCGCGAAATTAAACAGCTTGGCCGCCTCCCGGTCGTCAACTTCGCTGCCGGCGGCGTCGCGACACCAGCTGACGCTGCGCTCATGATGCATTTGGGCGCAGATGGCGTCTTTGTCGGGTCAGGCATTTTCAAATCAGAAAATCCGGAAAAATATGCCCGTGCGATCGTCGAGGCGACGACTCATTACGAAGACTATGAGCTGATCGCCCACTTGTCCAAAGGATTGGGCGGCGCGATGCGGGGCATCGATGTCGCGACATTGTTGCCGGAGCATCGCATGCAAGAACGCGGCTGGTAAGCCGGGTAAAGGAGCAACAGAACAATGAAAATAGGTGTACTCGGATTGCAAGGGGCCGTGCAAGAACATGTCCGCGCCATTGAAGCGTGCGGCGCCGAAGCGGTCGTCGTGAAAAAGCCGGAGCAGCTTGCTGAACTTGATGGACTCGTGCTCCCGGGCGGCGAAAGTACGACGATGCGACGCCTCATTGATCGATACGGGCTTATGGAGCCGCTGAAGCAATTCGCCGCTGATGGCAAACCGATGTTTGGGACATGCGCCGGGCTGATTTTACTGGCAAAACGAATCGTCGGCTACGATGAGCCGCATTTAGGCTTGATGGATATTACGGTTGAGCGGAACTCATTTGGGCGGCAGCGGGAAAGCTTTGAAGCTGAGTTGTCGATTAAAGGGGTCGGCGACGGGTTTGTCGGCGTCTTTATCCGCGCGCCGCACATTGTTGAAGTCGGCGACGGGGTCGATGTCCTCGCGACATACAACGACCGCATTGTCGCGGCCCGACAAGGTCAGTTTCTCGGCTGCTCGTTCCATCCTGAGCTGACTGATGACCATCGATTGATGCAATATTTCTTAAATATGGTCAAGCATTCGAAAACGGTATCGAGCCTTTGATACATGGGAAAGCGATGAGAGGAACTAGTAGCAGGCTCCTTCCTTTCAGAGAGCCGGTGGGTGGTGCGAACCGGCAGGAAGCGCTTGTGAATCCATCCTCGAGCAAAACGCTGAACACCGAAGCGGTCAGTAGGCGTTTTCGGCAGCCGCCGTTACCGGCATAAGCGGAAGGCATGAATGCCTTCAATAAGGGTGGCACCGCGGGATCGCTCCCGTCCCTTTTGGGGACGGGAGCTTTTTATCATCCTTGAACCGAGAAGCCCCCACTTCCACGCGTGAGTGTAAGCGGAGGATGAATCGGGATTTGCCATCACTCTTTCTCTTGCTCTCACAGAACAGAAGGTGTAAAATGAAGGGGTATAGAACACACGTTCTTGTATGTGGGAGGAAAGATGATGCATAGAGTCTACCGCTTTCGGTTGTATCCCACCGCAACATAAGCGAAGCTCATCAACTAAAAAAATCGCCGACTGTCGGAACGATTTCCTGCATAAGTTGTCCACCCGCCCTATCCACGAAAACGAAGAGGTGTGTGGAGGACTTGCGTGTTAAGAACATGCAAAAGAATCGCAGGCTGGCTGAGGGCATTTCCGATTCCGCGTGGGGGTGCTTGCTTCGAATGCTCGAGTATAAATAGATGGGAGAGCGTTCAAGTATAATAAATGGTGGATAAGGAGGTAACACGAATGTTGGATGTGAAAGTGTTGCGCACTCAATTTCAGGAAGTGAAAGAAAAGTTGATGCAGCGCGGCGGAGATTTGGCGAACATCGACCGGTTTGAACAGTTGGACAAAGAACGCCGCCGTTTGATTGCTGAGGTGGAAGAGCTAAAAAGCAAACGCAATGATGTGTCGCAGCAAATTGCCGCCCTTAAGCGCGAGAAAAAGGATGCGGAGCCGCTGATCGTCCAAATGCGCGAAGTCGGTGACCGCATTAAGCAAATGGATGAGCACATTCGCCAACTGGAAGAAGAACTCAACGCCCTGTTGTTATCGATTCCAAATATTCCGCATGAATCAGTGCCGGTCGGCCAGTCGGAAGAGGACAATGTTGAAGTGCGGAGATGGGGGGAGCCGCGCTCGTTTTCGTTTGAACCGAAGCCGCATTGGGATATCGCCGACCAACTCGGTTTGCTCGATTTTGAGCGGGCGGCTAAAGTGGCAGGAAGCCGGTTTGTGTTTTACAAAGGACTGGGAGCGCGTCTTGAGCGGGCGTTAATCAACTTTATGCTCGACGTCCATCTTGATGAGTTTGGCTATCAAGAGGTGTTGCCGCCATATATAGTGAATCGGGCGAGCATGACCGGAACGGGGCAGCTGCCGAAATTTGCGGAGGACGTGTTCCACTTGGATAGTGAAGACTATTTTCTCATTCCGACAGCGGAAGTGCCGGTGACGAACTTGCATCGTGACGAAATTTTAACGGCCGACGACTTGCCGCTTTACTATGCGGCGTACAGCGCCTGCTTCCGCGCCGAGGCCGGTTCGGCCGGCCGCGACACGAGAGGGCTCATCCGTCAGCACCAATTCAATAAAGTTGAGCTCGTCAAGTTCGTAAAACCGGAGCATTCATATGACGAGTTGGAAAAATTGACGCGCCAGGCAGAAACGATTTTGCAGCGGCTGGGGCTCCCGTATCGCGTTGTCTCCTTATGCACGGGAGACCTTGGATTTTCCGCGGCGAAGACGTATGATATTGAGGTGTGGCTGCCAAGCTATGGCACATACCGGGAAATTTCGTCTTGCAGCAATTTTGAGGCGTTCCAGGCGCGCCGCGCCAATATCCGCTTCCGCCGCGAGCCGAAAGCAAAACCAGAATATGTGCATACGCTAAATGGCTCGGGATTGGCCATTGGACGCACTGTTGCCGCCATTTTGGAAAACTACCAACAAGAAGACGGATCGGTCGTGATCCCAGAGGCGCTCCGCCCATACATGGGCAACCGGGACGTCATCCGTTAAAATCGTTGGTTGACTTTTCCCGGCAGCCGTGTTATAGTGAATGACGTTGGCGACGGAGAAAAAGAGGCGGCGGACGCCGGCCTCGAATGCTTCTCTGCCAAAGCGATAAAGAACAGTACTGACGCGCATAAGAGGAGATTGCCATCCGAAACGGCTGATCGGAACCGCCGTTTCCAGCCATAAAAAAACCCGCCGGGAGAAAGGCGGGTTTTTTTATCTCTTTGGCGCGGGCGGCCTTATCTTTTGACGACTGCAAACTGGTCGGAAAGGAGCAGCCAGTTTTGCGGGAAATCGAGGCCCAGTTTCCAATAGCTGACTCCGCGCAGGCCAAGTTCTTTCACGAGATTGAATTTTGCCTGAATGGAGCGGGCGTCCTCAAACCATACTTCGTGCTCGCGCCCATTTTCATCGCGGTAGCGAAAATGCGGCGCCTGCGCCTCGGTGTCGTATTCAATCGCGACGTTATACCTCGCGGCGAGGGCGATGGCCTGCTGCGGGCTGATGGCGCGGGCGTACGGTCCGCCCGGTACGTACGGCAGTGTCCAATCATAACCATACAAATTTTGCCCCATTAAAATCTTTCCGGGAGGCATTTCCGAGACGGCGTACTCGAGGACACGGCGGACAGGGCCGATGGGGGAGACCGGCATCGGTGGTCCGCCGCTGTAGCCCCATTCGTACGTCATAATGACGACAAAATCGGCAATTTGTCCATGGGCGCGGTAGTCATGGGCTTCGTACCAACGTCCGCGCTGGGTGGCGCTCGTTTTTGGCGCCAGGGCGGTCGACATCATCCATCCTTCCCGTTCAAATCGCCGTTTCGCTTTGCGCAAAAAAGCATTATATGCTTCTCGGTCTTCGGGGCGCAAATATTCGAAATTAAAATGGATGTCGCGCAAGCCATACCGTCTGGCGGTCGCGACAATGTTGTCGAGCAGGCGGTTTTGCAGTGTCTCATTCGTTAAAATGAGCGCGCCGAGCTCGTCGCTGAACTGCCCGTTTTCAATGTTGGCGACAACCATGACAAGCGTGACGCGGTTGGCGCGGGCGATGGCGGGAAAGTCGTCAAGCGGCGGTCCTTGCAGTGTCGCGTCGCGCCGGATGGCGAAATAAAAGGGACTTAAATAGGTCAAATACGGAGCGGCCTCACGGGCGCTCGCTTCCAGTGCCGGGCTGACGGTCGTTCCGCGGGGTTCGATATAAGCGTTAAACTCTGCCCTCCGCTTGGCACCGGGTGGGATGTAAAGCCGCTGGCCAATCTGCAGCGGGGCGTTTAAGGAGAGGCGATTCACTTCCGCGAGCCGCTGCATCGGAATGGAAAACCGGCGTGCAATCGACCATAGACTGTCTCCGGGTTGCACCCAATAAAAACGACCGACGATCGGAATCACGAGCGCCTGACCGACGACAAGACGGTCGGGATTTGGCAGCTTGTTCGCCCGAACAATGTCCTCGACCGTCGTTTCATATGCTTTAGCGATCCCGCTTAACGTTTGTCCGCTCTGTATGACATGGATTTGCATACTTGACCTCCTAGTTGCGTCTTTATTCTCCATATTTTATGATGGAAAGAGAAGAGAAATGACCGTTTGTGCAAAGGGGTATATGATGAGCAACGATGAGTATTACATGAAGTTGGCGATTGAAGAAGCAAAAAAAGCTGAACGGATCGGCGAAGTGCCGATCGGGGCCGTCATCGTTCAAGACGGCCGCGTCATCGCCCGCGCCCATAATTTACGGGAAACGGAACAGCGCGCGATCGCCCATGCGGAGGTTTTGGCCATTGACGAAGCGTGCCGGGTGACCGGCTCATGGAGGCTTGAACGGGCGGTGTTATACGTGACGCTTGAACCGTGCGCCATGTGCGCGGGGGCCATCGTTCTTTCCCGCATTGAGCGGGTCGTATTTGGAGCTAGCGACCCAAAAGGGGGATGCGCCGGGACGTTAATGAACTTATTGCAGGAAAGCCGGTTCAACCACCAGGCTGAGGTTGCAAGCGGTGTGTTGGCGGAGGAGTGTGGGGCGCTGCTGAGCGGCTTTTTCCGCCGATTGCGCGAACAAAAGAGAAATGTTGGCGGAAGTTCCAACTAAAATTCGGCCTGTGTACATTGCATTTTCCCTATAAACGCGCTATACTGATAGTGCCGTGCTAAGCGGGGAGGTAGCGGTGCCCTGTACTCGCAATCCGCTCTAGCGAGGCTGAATCCCTTCTCGAGGTTAGTCTGTTGTGAGGCCTGTCTCAAGTAAGTGGTGTTGACGTCTGGGTCCCGCGCAATGGGATTCCGTGAACCCTGTCAGGTCCGGAAGGAAGCAGCAGTAAGCGGATGCTCCCATGTGCCGCGGGGGCGCCTGGGCTGAGCTAACTGCTTGAGCAACGCTCGGGGCAGCTAATCGACAGAAGGTGCACGGCCTTACATAAGCAGCAAGAGGGTGTCCCAAAAGCAATGGGACACCCTTTCTTCATTGACAAGATGCAGAGGCAATTTGCTTCGGCAACACGATCATATTGTATCTCTTTTAATAGAGAGACGATCTTTTGGGACAGCCTCTTTTTATTTTAAAATAGGGCAGAACGTTATATAATAGTGGAGATGAGAGGAAGAGGAGGGCCGTTTTCCGTGGCATACCAAGCGTTATACCGTGTTTTTCGGCCGCAGCGTTTCGCGGACATGGTCGGCCAAGAACACGTGACGAAAACGTTGCAAAGCGCCCTGCTTCAACATAAAATATCGCACGCCTACTTATTTTCCGGACCGCGTGGGACAGGCAAAACGAGCGCGGCGAAAGTGTTCGCCAAGGCGGTCAACTGTGAACAGGCCCCGGCGGCCGAGCCGTGCAATGAATGTCCCGCTTGCCTCGGCATTACAAACGGAACGATTCCCGATGTGTTGGAAATTGACGCCGCTTCCAACAACCGCGTCGACGAAATCCGCGACATCCGTGAAAAAGTGAAATTTGCGCCGACCTCGGTCCGTTATAAAGTGTACATTATCGACGAAGTGCACATGCTGTCAATCGGCGCGTTTAACGCGTTGTTGAAGACGCTTGAGGAACCGCCCAAACACGTCATTTTCATTTTGGCCACCACCGAGCCGCATAAAATCCCGGCGACGATCATTTCCCGCTGCCAACGGTTCGATTTTCGCCGCATCCCGCTGGCCTCCATCGTTTCGCGGTTGAAATATGTGGCGAACGCCCAGGGCGTAGAAGCATCCGACGAGGCGCTGTCGGCTATCGCCCGCGCTGCCGATGGAGGGATGCGCGACGCGCTCAGTTTGCTTGACCAGGCGATTTCATTCAGCGATGGGAAGCTTCGGCTTGATGACGTGCTGGCGATGACCGGAGCGGCATCATTTGCCGCGTTGGCTGATTTCATTGCCGCCATTCATCGGAAAGATACAGCGGCTGTTTTGCAACAGTTTGAAGCAATGATGGCGCAAGGAAAAGATCCGAATCGTTTGGTTGAAGATTTGATTTTGTATTATCGCGACTTGTTGCTGTACAAAACGGCCCCTCATGTGGAAGGAGCCATCCAAATTGCGGTCGTTGACGAAGCGTTCACCTCGCTTTCGGAAGCGATTCCTCTTTCCGATTTGTACGGAGCGATTGAGCTGTTGAACAAAAGCCAGCAGGAGATGAAGTGGACGAACCACCCGCGTCTTCTCCTCGAAGTGGCGCTCGTCAAGCTTTGCCATCAGCCAGCGGCTGCTGCTCCATCGCCGACCGCTTCTGAACTTGGGCCATTGATCAAGAGGATTGAAACGCTGGAAATCGAGCTGCGCCGCCTAAAAGAGCAGGCGCCTGCCGTCCCGCCGGAGGCGCCTTCTGCGAAAAAAACGGCGAAAGCAGTGAAAATCGGGGGATATAAAGCGCCAGTCGGCCGCATCCACGAACTGTTGAAGCAGGCAACGCACGAAGACTTAGCCTTGGTGAAAGGCCGCTGGGCCGACGTGCTTGACACGTTGAAGCGGCAACATAAAGTGTCGCACGCCGCCTTGCTTCAAGAGAGCGAGCCGGTCGCCGCGAGTGCCTCGGCATTTGTGTTAAAGTTTAAGTATGAAATTCACTGCAAGATGGCGACAGATCCGGCGAGTTCAGTGAAGGAAAACGTCGAAGCAATTTTGTTTGAACTGACGAACCGACGGTTTGACATGATCGCCATTCCGGAAGAAGAATGGGGAAAAATAAGGGAAGAGTTTATCCGCAACAAGGAAGCCAAGACAGAAAAGAGCGAAGAGGAACCGTTGATCGCTGAGGCGAAACGGCTGTTTGGCGAGGAATTGATCGAAATTAAAGAATAAACGATTGAAGGAGGATGCCAAGATGATGCGTGGCGGAATGGGAAATATGCAAAAAATGTTAAAGCAAATGCAAAAGATGCAAAAAGAAATGCAAAAGGCACAGGAAGAGTTGGTGGAAAAAACGGTGGAAGGCACGGCTGGGGGCGGTATGGTGACGGTCATCGCCAATGGCCATAAACAAATTTTAGAGGTAAAAATCAAGGAAGAAGTCGTAGACCCAGACGATATTGAAATGCTCCAAGATTTAGTTTTGGCGGCGACAAACGATGCGCTCAAAAAAGCGGATGAACTGGCCAACGACATGATGGGGCAGTTTACGAAAGGGCTCAACATTCCAGGGCTGTTCTAGGGGGAAACTATGCATTATCCAGAACCGTTATCCAAACTGATTGACAGTTTTATGAAATTGCCCGGAATCGGTCCAAAAACGGCCGCCCGCCTCGCGTTCCATGTGCTGGCGATGAAAGAAGATACCGTGCTCGAGTTTGCCAAAGCGCTTGTTGATGTGAAGCGCCATATTCATTATTGCACGATTTGCGGGCATATTACAGATACAGATCCTTGCTACATTTGTAAGGATGAACGGCGCGATCGGACGATGATTTGTGTCGTCCAGGACCCGAAAGATGTGATCGCTATGGAGAAGATGAAAGAATATAACGGCCTATACCATGTGCTACACGGGGCCATCTCCCCGATGGAGGGCATCGGTCCGGAAGACATTAAAATCGCCGAGCTGCTGGCGAGACTGCGGGACGAAACGATCCAAGAAGTGATTTTAGCGACCGACCCAAACATTGAAGGGGAGGCGACAGCCATGTATTTATCGCGCCTGTTGAAACCGACAGGGATCAAAGTCACCCGCATCGCCCATGGCTTGCCGGTCGGCGGCGATTTGGAGTATGCGGATGAAGTGACGTTATCAAAAGCGTTGGAAGGGCGCCGCGAGCTGTAGAGAGAAAGAAGGTGGGGATCGGTTTGTTATGGCGGTGGAAGGGGAAACTAAAAAGACAATTTGATGAAAAACTAATTGCTGAGCTGCAAAAGGCAAGAACTGAATGGCTCGAACAAAAACAGCTTATCGAAAAAAGTGTTGACCCATCGTTAGAGGTGCTGAGTGCGCTGCAACTTGCGGAGGTGAAATATTTTTTTCTCCTCCGCGAAGCGAAGCACCGTCGCATTACGCTGAGGGAAGTGCGTTAACTTCCTTATTTTTTTGTTCTTTTTTCCCCCGAGTTTCATACGTTTGTAGTACAAGCGTACAAAAAAGGGGGTTCAAACGTTGGAACCGAAAATCGTCATTACGGTGCTATTAGCGCTCATCGCCGTCCTTTTGATTGTTGGCGCTCGCCTTAAGGCGCTTCGCTTTATCGGCTATGTTGCCATCCGCCTCATTGTCGGCGCGTTGGCACTGTTTGTCCTCAACGCCATCGGCGGACATTTTAACATTCATATTCCGATTAACTTGATCACCTCGCTCGTTTGTGGATTTCTTGGCCTCCCGGGGGCCGCGGCATTACTTGTGATTGACCAGTATATTCTATCGTAGTTCCGAATGGAAAGGCGTTGTCTAGCTAACTTGCCTTTTCATTTTTTTTGATAAAAAACTATTGACTTTTATATACATATCAAGTATATTAATAAACGTCGTTAGTTGACATTAGCAAAAAACATATTAACGGCGAAGAAAAAACGTATTGACAGCAAAGTGAATGATAAGTATAATAATAAAAGTGTTCAACATCAATTCAAAAGCTCCTTGAAAACTAAACAAAACGCAAGCGTCATGAAGAAAGGCTGAGGTCCGATATTCCGCCTAAAAGCAACCCACATCCTGCGGATGGCGGTGAAATATCGCCATCCTGGTGATCGCGATGGGCAAATGCTTTTCGCCTGCAGGGATGTTTACATTCCGAAGGCGAAGGTTGTTTGACCCCGGGCGGCGGGCCGAAGCTGGATTAGCCAATCAACTTTCTTTTGGAGAGTTTGATCCTGGCTCAGGACGAACGCTGGCGGCGTGCCTAATACATGCAAGTCGAGCGGACCGGATCAGGGCTTGCTCTGGTTTGGTCA
>NZ_JBQPTH010000034.1:0-15731 GCF_052220245.1 Geobacillus sp. BK01 | reverse complement strand
TCGCGTGAAGCGAGTAAGATCCCTCGAAGATGACGAGGTCGATAGGTCCGAGGTGGAAGCGTGGCGACACGTGCAGCTGACGGATACTAATCGATCGAGGGCTTAACCAAAATGCGGCTTCTTCCCAAAACGGTTATCTAGTTTTGAAGGAATGAATTTCCTATTGACAAACAAAACAGAATGAATATAATAGTTACTGTCTAAAGCAAATCAATCATTCATTGCCTAGTGATGATAGCGGAGGGGAAACACCCGTTCCCATCCCGAACACGGAAGTTAAGCCCTCCAGCGCCGATGGTAGTTGGGGCCAGCGCCCCTGCAAGAGTAGGTCGTCGCTAGGCAATGTTGTATCATTATCGCAATAGCTTAGCGACGAGCTTTGGCATCATCGAATTTGTTCCGAGTTGTCCCGACGCATCCAGCTTCCCCGAATCGGCTGGAAGAGGAAGGGACATAGAGCTTTATGAACGTTGAACGTGCTTTTTGGAATTAGTCAGCGTAGGAAGAGGCAACGGGCATATTAAGAAGATGTAGTTTTTCCTCATCATTCCGCAATAGCTCAGCGGTAGAGCAACCGGCTGTTAACCGGTAGGTCGTAGGTTCGAATCCTACTTGCGGAGCCATTTTGATGCTTCCATAGCTCAGTAGGTAGAGCACTTCCATGGTAAGGAAGAGGTCACCGGTTCGAGCCCGGTTGGAAGCTCCATTGATTTTTTGGCCCGTTGGTCAAGTGGTTAAGACACCGCCCTTTCACGGCGGTAACACGGGTTCGAATCCCGTACGGGTCACTCTTTTTGAAATCAACCGTCCTTTTAGGGACGGTTGATTTCAAAATGTATAATCCCCCATAAAAGAGGTATCATAATTACCGGACACGCCTTTCCTTTTATAACGTTGGGCTATAGCCAAGCGGTAAGGCAACGGACTTTGACTCCGTGATGCGCTGGTTCGAATCCAGCTAGCCCAGCCATTATTTTTTTGTACATAAAATCACAGTCTCCCTTCACTGGCGGTCTCCCCCGACGCACTTGACTTCCTTGAACGAGCTTGTAGAGGAAGGGGCAAGTAGAGCAAAGCAATGCCTAGAATATGAGCCATTCGCTCAGTAACGAGCGATGCATCGTCGAATAGGCTACGAGTTGCCCCGACGCACTTGACTTCCTTGAACGAGCTTGTAGAGGAAGGGGCAGGTAGAGCAAAGCAATGCTTGGATTGTTGTTGAAAACATGAGCCATTAGCTCAGCAGGTAGAGCATCTGACTTTTAATCAGAGGGTCGGAGGTTCGAGTCCTCCATGGCTCACCATGATGCGGAAGTAGTTCAGTGGTAGAACACCACCTTGCCAAGGTGGGGGTCGCGGGTTCGAGTCCCGTCTTCCGCTTTGAACGGGGCCTTAGCTCAGCTGGGAGAGCGCCTGCTTTGCACGCAGGAGGTCATCGGTTCGATCCCGATAGGCTCCATTAAAAGTAAAAGGCAGTCTACTTCGCAATATGAAGTAGACTGCCTTT
Source organism: Geobacillus sp. BK01 (assembly GCF_052220245.1). Lineage (NCBI taxonomy): Bacteria > Bacillati > Bacillota > Bacilli > Caryophanales > Anoxybacillaceae > Geobacillus > Geobacillus sp. BK01. Next base: position 14,224 of record NZ_JBQPTH010000034.1, on the reverse strand, counting down.
TTTCTTCCTATCCGAGTGAACATCTTCAATTTCTCCAATGGAATGGAAGCGAGCAGAGGGAAACAAAATGGCATAAATATTCGAAAAAGTGTTGAGTTGAGTCATCCTTCCCCTTTCCCTACAATAGGAGTGTAAGGGGAAATGGGAAAGGAGAGAAAGACATCATGAAACCAATCTCAATTATCGGTGTACCGATGGACTTGGGGCAGACGCGCCGCGGCGTCGATATGGGACCGAGCGCGATTCGCTATGCAGGTGTGATTGAGCGGCTGGAACGCCTTCATTACGATATTGAAGATTTGGGAGACATCCCGATTGGAAAGGCGGAGAGGTTGCACGAACAGGGGGATGGACGGCTGCGTAATTTGAAAGCGGTTGCGGAAGCGAATGAAAAGTTGGCCGCGGCCGTAGATGAGGTGGTCAGACGGGGGCGCTTCCCGCTTGTGCTAGGTGGCGATCATAGCATCGCGATCGGTACGCTCACCGGGGTGGCCAGGCATTATGAGCGGCTTGGAGTCATTTGGTATGATGCACACGGCGATGTCAATACCGAGGAAACGTCGCCATCCGGAAACATTCATGGTATGCCACTGGCGGCGAGTCTTGGGTTCGGTCATCCAACGTTGACGGGGATCGGCGGATACAGCCCGAAAATCAAACCGGAACATGTCGTGTTGATCGGGGTTCGTTCTCTCGATGACGGGGAGAAGAAATTTATTCGTGAAAAAGGGATCAAAATTTATACAATGCATGAGGTCGACCGGCTTGGGATGACGAAGGTGATGGAAGAAACGATCGCCTATTTAAAAGAACGGACGGACGGTGTCCACTTGTCGCTCGATTTGGATGGACTTGACCCGAGCGATGCGCCAGGGGTTGGTACGCCAGTTATTGGCGGATTGACATACCGGGAAAGCCACTTGGCCATGGAGATGCTGGCAGAAGCACAACTTGTCACTTCGGCGGAATTTGTGGAAGTGAACCCGATTTTAGATGAGCGGAATAAAACCGCTTCTGTCGCAGTAGCATTGATGGGGTCGCTATTTGGGGAGAAACTCATTTAACGGGCTGTCGGGCGGTTCAAAATCGCTTTTTCCCCGCTGTGACCGGGAGGGGTTGCCATTCGTTTGGCTTCCCCTCCTCTTTCGGTTCTATGGTACAATAAACATGTTGCATGAAACTTTTCATAGTGAAATGCCGTAATATAAGATGAGCCGTAAGGGCGGGGGTATTGTATTTTATGGATCTGTTTATTAAAAAAAGAATTAAGGCGATCCGAAAAGGCGACCAAAACGCATATGCGGATCTTGTCGATTTGTATAAAGATAAGATTTACCGCCTTTGTTACCGAATGCTTGGAAATCGCCATGAGGCGGAAGATGCGGCACAGGAAGCGTTTATCCGCGCTTATATTCATATTGACAAGTACAATCCCGATATGAAGTTTTCGACGTGGCTGTACCGCATTGCCACGAACTTAACGATTGATAAATTGCGAAAACGGAAGCCGGATGTGTATTTGGATGAGGAACTAAACGGCACGGACGGATTGACGATGCAGGCCCAGCTTCCTTCCCGTGAAATGTCCCCTGAAGAGGCGGTGGAAAGCTTGGAACTGCAGGAGACGGTACAGCGGGCGATTGAACAGCTGCCGGAGAAATACCGAAGCGTGCTCGTGCTCAAATACATTGAGGATTTGTCGCTGCAAGAGATTAGCGAAATTTTAGAGCTGCCGGTCGGTACGGTGAAAACGAGGCTGCATCGTGGCCGTGAAGCGTTGCGCAGGCAACTGGGCCATTTATAAGAGGGTGGGAAACTATGAAATGTACGAAAGAAATGGTATTACTCATGCACAGCTATCTTGACGGTGATCTTCAGCCGGGTGAGGAGCAACGGCTAAAAGAGCATTTGCGTTCGTGTACCGCTTGTGCTACCCATTTTCATGAGCTAAAAAAAACGGTTGCCTTTCTACAATATGCCTCCCATGTGACCGCGCCGCCCTCGTTTACGTCAGTGGTGATGGGGGCGATGCCGAAGGAGAAAAAGACTGCACGGCTGCGCCGTTGGCTGCACGGACATCCACTGTTGACTGCCGCTTCGCTGTTTCTTCTTCTCACCATGGGAAGCGTCGCCTCCTCATGGGGAGGGCAAGGAGCGTTTTCCGTTTCAGCTGATGAACATGTGGTGATCCGCGACCATATGGTCATCGTGCCAGAAGGTGAAACTGTCAAAGGGGACATTGTCGTCCGCAATGGATCGATCCGGATTGAAGGAACGGTTGATGGGGATGTAACGGTGATCCACGGGGAGAAATATATGGCGTCGGCCGGGCGGGTGACCGGGGAAGTAGAGGAAATTAATCAAGTGTTTGAATGGATTTGGTATAATATTAAAGAGAGGGTCAGCCGTGCGCTCCAATCGCTTGAATGATGGCAGCCATCGTCCGATGGCTTTTTCCATGACCATCAGAAGATTGGAAGTAGAAATAAAGGAAGTGTGAAGATGTCCTTCGAAGAGCTCCCCATCTTGTCGTATTTATTGAAAATCGTCGACATTCTTGTTGTTTGGTATGTCATTTATAAATTGATGATGATGATTCGCGGGACGAAGGCCATTCAGTTATTAAAGGGCATTTTTTTAATTATTTTAGTCCGCTTCGTGAGCAATTATCTCGGACTCACTACACTGCAATGGCTGATGGATCAAGCGATCATTTGGGGGTTTCTCGCGATCATCATCATTTTTCAGCCGGAATTGCGGCGCGCCCTCGAGCAGCTTGGCCGCGGGCGGCTGTTTACCCGCAGTACAGTCAATGAAGATGAAGAGCGGTTGCGGATGGTTGAGGCTATCGTGAAAGCGACCGAATATATGGCGAAACGGCGCATTGGGGCGCTCATTTCCATCGAGCGGGAAACCGGGATGGGCGACTATGTTGAAACCGGAATTATGCTAAACGCGCACGTATCGTCGGAGTTGCTTATTAATATTTTCATTCCGAATACACCGCTTCATGATGGGGCAGTGATTATTCAAAAAAATCAAATTGCTGCGGCGGCCTGTTATTTGCCGTTGTCGGAGAGCCCGTTCATTTCAAAGGAGCTCGGGACGCGCCATCGGGCGGCGCTCGGCATTAGCGAAGTGACCGACAGTGTCACCGTCGTTGTATCCGAGGAAACCGGGGCGGTGTCAGTGGCGAAAAACGGCGAACTGTACCGCGATTTAACGATCGATGAATTCCGGGAACTGTTGACAGGCGAGTTGGCTCCGGCTGCGAAGACCGCCGCTTCTTCCCGTTGGCAATGGAGGGGGAAGAAACATGGATAAATTAATGGACCATCCTTGGTTTATTCGTGTCGTCTCTTTATTGTTGGCCATTATGCTTTATATGTCGGCCAATATCGGGGCGAAACCCGGGGAGCAGACACGCAATACATTTGGCCAGGACAATACGGAAACATTGATCGATATCCCGGTTGTCGCCTACTATGATGAGGAAAACTTGGTCGTATCCGGCGTGCCGAAATATGTAAATGTCACGCTTCAAGGTCCGGCAAGCATCGTCAAACCGACGGCACTGCAGCGGAATTTCGAAGTGTACGTCGATTTAACCGACTTGCCATTAGGAACGTATACGGTGCCGATCAAATACAAGGATGTTTCCGAGAAACTGAAAGTGAATATTCAGCCTGCTTCGGTGAAAGTGACGATCCGTGAAAAAGTATCAAAACGCTTCCCGATCGGTGTTGAGTTTTTCAACCGAAACAAAATGCCTGAAGGCTACTCTGTCGGAGAGCCGACCGTGAAACCGGACGCTGTGACGATTACCGGGGCGAAAGAGCTGATTGACGAGATTTCGTTTGTCAAAGCGATCGTCGACTTGGAGGGAGCAACGGAAACGCTGACGAAAGAAGCACGAGTCCGAGTGTACGACCGCGGTGGCAATGAAATAAATGTTGAGCCACAGCCGTCAGTTGTGGAAGTGACCGTACCGGTAAAAAGTCCGAGCAAGACCGTGCCACTTCAAGTACAAACCACTGGGGAGCTGCCGGACGGAGTACACCTTGTTAGCATCGATCCGGAGCCGGACCGGGTGACGATTTATGGGCCGAAAGAGGTGCTCGATCAAATTGACAAGCTAGAAGGATTGACGGTCGATTTGGATGACATCACCGATGATACAACGGTAGAGCTTGACGTTCCGTCCCCCGACGGAGTAAAAAGTGTTGACCCGGCCAAAGTCAAGGTTCATATCGACATCGAAAAAGATGAGGCGCGCACATGGGAGAACGTGCCGATCACGGTTGTCGGTCTGCCGGATTCGTACGAAGCCGATTTTTTGAAGCCGCTCGAAGGGAAAATTACTGTCCGTCTCATCGGTCCGCCTGATATCGTCCGCGGTTTGACGAAGGACGATGTCCGTCTTTATGTCGATGTCAGCGGGCTCGATGCCGGCGAGCACCAAGTTCCCATCCAATGGGACAAACCGGAACAAGTCCGATGGGAGCCATCGACGGAAACGGCGATGGTCAATATTAGCGAAAAAGCAGTTGCACAATAAATTGTACAGTAAGGAGAGAGTGACCGAATGGGTAAATATTTTGGCACCGATGGTGTACGCGGGGTAGCGAATCGTGAGCTGACGCCGGAGTTGGCGTTTAAAATCGGCCGCTGCGGTGGATATGTGCTGACGAAAAGTGCGGAGCGTCCGAAAGTGTTGATCGGACGCGACACGCGCATTTCCGGGCATATGTTGGAAGGCGCCCTTGTCGCCGGACTGCTTTCGATCGGAGCGGAAGTGATGCGCCTTGGCGTCATTTCCACACCAGGCGTCGCCTATTTGACGAAAGCGCTCGGGGCACAGGCTGGCATTATGATTTCCGCCTCCCACAACCCCGTCCAAGATAACGGCATTAAATTTTTCGGCCCGGACGGGTTTAAACTGTCGGATGAGCAGGAAGAAGAAATTGAAGCGCTGATCGACAGCCCTGAGGATATGCTGCCGCGACCGATTGGCGCCTCGCTTGGCCAGGTCAATGATTATTTTGAAGGCGGACAAAAGTACTTGCAATATTTAAAGCAGACGATCGATGAAGATTTCTCAGGGTTAAAAATCGCCCTCGACTGCGCGCACGGGGCGACGTCGTCATTGGCAACGTATTTGTTTGCCGATTTGGACGCTGACGTCATCACAATGGGCGCTTCGCCAAACGGGCTGAACATTAACGAAGGAGTCGGTTCCACCCATCCGGAAGCGCTCGCTGCATTTGTCAAAGAAAAAGGAGCCGATGTCGGGCTTGCCTTTGACGGCGACGGCGACCGCCTCATTGCCGTCGATGAGAACGGCAACATCGTCGATGGCGACCAGATCATGTACATTTGCGCCAAATATTTAAAAGAAACCGGCCGCCTCAAGCACCAAACCGTCGTCTCGACCGTCATGAGCAACCTTGGGTTTTACAAAGCGCTTGAGGCGCAGGGAATCAAAAGCGTGCAAACCGCCGTTGGCGACCGCTATGTCGTCGAAGAAATGAAGAAGAACGGCTACAACCTCGGCGGCGAGCAGTCCGGACACATCATCTTCCTCGATTACAACACAACGGGGGACGGCATGTTGACAGCGCTCCAGCTCGTCAACATCATGAAAATCAAAGGCAAGCCGCTTTCCGAGTTGGCCGGGGAAATGAAAAAATACCCGCAGCTGCTTGTGAACGTCCGGGTGGCCGATAAGGAAAAAGCAATGGAAAACGAACAAGTGAAAAAAGTGATTCAGGAAGTGGAGGCAGAGATGAACGGCAATGGCCGCGTCCTCGTTCGTCCGTCAGGGACGGAACCCCTCGTGCGCATTATGGCTGAGGCTCCAACCGAAGAGGCGTGTCGCGCCTACGTTGAGCGGATCGCCGATGTCGTCCGCCGTGAAATGGGAGCGGAATAATCGACCGCCTGGACAACCACCCTATGCATAAACGGAACATTTCCTTTCGTTTATGCATAGGGTATTTTATATAAATAGTTGACGCCGCTGGGAATGTCCTGTAATATTAACGTTGTTGCCTTTTGCATGAAAGGAGGCGATGGCAGGGCGAAGCAAGGGGATCAGGAACAGCAGTTTGTTGCAACGGATTGAACGCCTCAAAAAGAAAAACTGGTTGGTTGTTGCACTCGTTTTGACGATGAAAAGCGCCTGGACTAAGCGCAAGGACGGAAGTGCGCTTAGTTGACGAGGAGGAGGTTTATCGAGGGTTTCGGCGGATGCCTCCCGGTTGATGCGATGACAGCCGCAAGTCCTCTCTTAAAACAAAGGGGCGACCCTTTGCACAAAGGGGAGGATATCATCGCGCGAATACAGATAGGGAGTCTGCCGCGTTCATCGGCGAGGCTCTGGCTTGTTCTTTGACAACTGAACAGCGATTGCGGATCTCGTTGGCGGCAGCCTCCGATACTAAAGGAGGAAACGTTGCCATGTGCGGCATTGTTGGTTATATCGGTTACCAAGATGTGAAGGAAATTTTATTGCGCGGATTGGAAAAACTCGAGTATCGCGGCTACGATTCGGCGGGGATCGCCGTCTTAAATGAGAACGGGGTTCATGTGTTTAAAGAAAAAGGGCGGATCGCCGATTTGCGCCGCATCGTCGATTTGAACGTCAAGGCGACGGTCGGCATTGGCCATACGCGCTGGGCGACGCACGGGGCGCCAAGCCGGGTGAACGCCCACCCGCACCAAAGCGCCTCAGGCCGGTTTACGCTCGTGCATAACGGCGTCATCGAGAACTATGAAATGGTGAAGCGCGATTATTTGGCCGATGTCACATTCCAAAGCGACACGGACACGGAAGTGATCGTCCAGCTCGTCGAAACGTTCGTCAACGACGGACTGGCAACGGAAGAGGCGTTTCGAAAAACGCTCTCGCTGTTGAAAGGATCGTACGCCATCGCCATGATCGACGCGCAAGACGAAAACACGATCTATGCGGCGAAAAACAAAAGCCCGCTTCTCGTCGGCTTGGGCGATGGATTTAACGTTGTAGCGAGCGATGCGATGGCGATGCTGCATGTGACGAACCGATTCGTCGAACTGATGGATGGGGAAATGGTCATCGTCACGAGCGAGAACGTCACGATTCAAACGTTAAACGGTGAAACAATCGAACGGAAGCCGTTTACGGCCGAGCTCGATGCGAGCGACATTGAAAAAGGGACGTACCCGCATTACATGTTGAAAGAAATTGACGAGCAGCCGTTTGTCATCCGCCGCATCATTCAAAAATACCAAGACGAAAACGGCGGATTGACGATTGACCAAGCGATCATCAACGAAGTGCTGAACGCCGACCGTTTGTACATTGTCGCGTGCGGTACGAGCTACCACGCAGGCCTCGTCGGCAAGCAATTGATCGAGTCGTGGGCGAAAATTCCGGTCGAAGTGCATATCGCCAGCGAATTTTCGTACAATATGCCGCTGTTGTCGGAAAAACCGCTCTTCCTCTTTATTTCGCAAAGCGGCGAAACGGCCGACAGCCGCGCTGTGCTCGTGCAAACGAACAAACTCGGCCATAAAGCGATCACCATCACGAACGTCCCGGGTTCGACGCTGTCGCGCGAAGCCGACTATACGCTGCTGTTGCACGCCGGTCCGGAAATCGCCGTCGCCTCGACAAAGGCCTATACGGCGCAAATTGCCGTGCTGGCGATTTTGGCGGCGGCCGCGGCGAAAGCGAAAGGCTTTGAGCTGGGCTTTGACTTGACGAAAGAGCTCGCCATCGTCGCCAATGTGATGGAAATGCTGTGCGACGCGAAAGAAGAAATGGAAAACATCGCGAGCGACTACTTGACGTTGACGCGCAACTGCTTCTTCATCGGCCGTGCGGTGGACTACTATGTCTGCCTAGAAGGCGCGCTGAAACTGAAGGAGATCTCTTACATCCAAGCGGAAGGGTTCGCCGGCGGCGAGCTGAAACACGGCACGATCGCCTTGATTGAGAACGGCACGCCGGTCATCGCGCTTGCCACCCAAGAGCACGTAAATTTGAGCATTCGCGGCAACGTAAAAGAAGTCGTCGCCCGCGGCGCGAACCCGTGCGTCATCTCGATGCGCGGCTTAGAAGGCGACGGCGACCGCTTCATCATCCCGGCTGTCCATCCGGATCTTACGCCGCTTGTCTCCGTCGTGCCGTTGCAGCTGATCGCGTACTATGCCGCTCTGCACCGCGGCTGCGACGTCGACAAACCGCGCAACTTGGCGAAGAGCGTGACGGTGGAGTGAGCGGGTTGGCGGTGGGAAAGATATTGTAGACAGCTAATAAATCCCGTCTTGGGAAAATAAAAACTGTCCAGGGAAAATAAAAAGTGTCCAAGAAGCCGAGCGTGGTTAGGGGGTTGCCCTGATCCATGCTTGGCTTTTTCTTCTTTTAAAGAGGTACAGGGGAGAGGGGAAGGAAAAGATATTGATTTATCAAGCGGTTTCCCGATATACCCCCTCCCGCTATAATCCGATTGAGCTTCTCAATTTGTTTTCCCAAATTATTTTCCTAGACATTTCCCAACGTTCCATTTTTGTGCTTCTGCCGCCCTTTCGACTAATTTCTTCCAATTTGGCGGACACTTTTTATTTTCCTAGAATTTTGTACCAACTGCATCTTAAAAAACCGAAAACCCTTGCGGCTCTAGGCGTGAGAGGGATGGAGAGGTGAGGGGAGAGGTGGACATGAATTATTTTCTCTTGATATAGTAGGGAAATTTGGAAAACCGATCAACCGATGACACCCGAATATCTTCACTGTGTCTTGAGTACCGACCGGGAGCTAAGCGATGAAGAGATCTTGCGCTACTATGCCCAGCGTTGGGCGATCGAATGCTTTTTTCGACAAGCGAAAGACCAGCTGAAACTCGATGGATACCGTTTTCGTCATCATCGAGCGGTGAAAACGCTACTGGATCTTGGTGCAGCTTGCTTACGTGTACAGCCTATTCGAGTCGAACAGCGATGTTTCGGATGGGCTCGATCTCCTGCGCAAGCGAAAAGGACATAGCCTCGTAGAGTTCATTTACCATGCAGTGAAACAAAATATTCCCATTGATACCGTGAAAAAACAGCTCCACGTGGCATAAGGGGTACCCCGTTTATCTCTTTTTGTATGGTAATTATTGTTGTGAAAATTGCTCATCTACAGTTACGTATTCGAAAAAACATCTTGGGTTTCTGGTTTTTTTTATTATGTTACCAGATGATTCTTTCCCCCGTGTCTGTCTGGGGATATATTCAGGAAGTGTTACTGTTGAAAAGGGTTTGGAAGTAAGTCAACCTGTCAACGACACCCGCAAGGTGTCGTTCAGATTGAAGACAAACTCCTTATGTTTCATGCGAAACATGGGAGTTTGAGATAAGTTTTCGAGAATGATTTTCTTTATGCGGTCGGCATTCAAAGCTTTTGAGAAGGCGATTAGTATGAATAGAAGGTGAAGAGTGGACACCTCTTTTTCTTTTGAACGGTGGTATACTGGGATTGAAGGGCAGAATGGAAAATATTCGCTGAGGGGATGACATGAATGACTGTGAAAGAGAGTTGCCGAAATTGCGGAGGCACTTCATTTGTCCAAGCTACGGATTATGTAAACCTGCGACCACTCGATAAAAAAATGGCGATAGGTTCAGAGAAAATTTACACAGTTTGTCGTGATTGCGGAGAGGTTGTATCCATAAAAGTGAAACATCCTGAAAAATTGAAATAACGTTTACCGAATGGGGAAAAAAAGGGGAAAAGGGAATGAAGTATCGGATATAAACTGACTTGCAGATTAAATCTAAAAAACTTTTTTAAAAATAGCAGGAAATTTTGCTTCATAAAAAGAATATATAATGCTATTCTGTGTATACAAATGTGTACACGAAACAAGAGGTGTTATTTATGGAACAAGATTTCCGCAAGAAAACTTTTCGAGGTGCTAAAATTGAAGATGTTATTTTGGAATTAGAGAAACTAAGTTCATTATGTGAAACAAAGTCTAAAAGCAGTGAACAATTAGAAAGTCAAAGGTTTTATGAAGGAATGGCTGTTGCTTATAAAACTATTTCAATAAAGTTAAAAGGGGATTTTGATTATATTGAACCAAAAGTAATTGATGAACTGTACAATGCAATAGAGAATTCAAAACCAAATCATATAAGCAATTCGGAATATGTTACAACTTGTTCATTTTGTCGTAGAAGTAAAGAAGAAGTCGGTAAACTAGCTATAGGACCAGGAGTTTCCATATGTAGTGAATGTTTAGAATTTAGTGCAGAAGTTATTAAGTCTCAATCATAAAGGGGTAACGATAATTGAGCATGAACTGTCTAGTGAGATGGCGGTTTTTTCTTTTGGTTAAAAATCAATAAGAAATTAATAGAGACGAAAACGGGGGACTTGGGGGAGTGATTTTAAGAAGTCGTAAAATGAATGAAAGGAGTTCTTTTTGTGAGGTGAGGGTCAAGTGAAGGCGGTAGAAACCAATTTATTGAAATTTATGCAAGGTACAAAACAATTCATCATTCCGATTTATCAGCGAAAATATAGCTGGACGATTAAGCAGTGTCGACAGCTTTGGAACGATATTGTTAGAGCGGCGGTAGATGAAAAGATCAAGGGTCACTTTGTTGGCTCGATTGTCTACATCGAACGAGGGTTATATCAAGTATCATCCGTTCCGCAACTGCTCGTCATTGATGGACAGCAACGACTGACTACATTGACGTTACTGTTACTTGCGTTGGGCAAAGCCATCGAGGAGAGCGGACAAACCCTGGATATGACGAAAAAGAAAATTATGAATTACTATCTGGTTAACAGCGAAGAAGAGGGGGAACTGTATCATAAACTCATATTGACCCAGAGCGATAAGGACACGCTGATCAATCTGATTTTAGACAAAAAACTCCCCGAGGAATACTCCCCGAGGGTGTACGAGAACTATCATTTTTTTGCGGAATCCATCAAAAACAGCGGTATCGATCTGAACAAGCTGTATCAGGGAATCTCCAAGCTGATTATTGTAGATATTTCGTTGGATCGTGACCATGATAATCCGCAGTTGATTTTTGAAAGTCTGAACTCAACGGGGCTTGATCTGTCGCAAGCCGATTTGATCCGAAACTTCGTTTTGATGAAACTGGAACCTAAAGAGCAGACGGAACTGTACACGGAATACTGGTATCCGATGGAAAAAAGCTTCGGGAATCTGACAAATTCCGCTTTGTTTGACCGATTTATGCGTGACTATTTAACGGTGAAAACGGGGCGAATTCCAAACATTCAAGAAGTTTACTCCAGTTTCAAGGCGTATGTATTTGAGCACAGTGAACGGAGTGTCCAGCAAATTGTCGAGGACATTTATCGATATTCCCAATATTTTGTGAAGCTCGCCTTCCAGACGGAAAAAGATAAAGAAATCAATGAAGTGCTGACGGATATCAATACGCTAAAGGTCGATGTCTCGTATCCGTTCTTGCTTGAGGTATATGATGACTACGAGCGTCAAATGATATCCAAATCGGAATTTATCGAAATCCTGAAGCTTGTTGAAGCGTATGTTTTCCGCCGAGCGGTTTGTGGGGTTCCCACCAATTCATTGAACAAAACGTTTGCGACCCTCAGCAAAGAGATCGACAAGGCGAATTATGTGGAAAGCGTGCGGGCGGCGTTTTTGCTCAAAGATTCCTATAAACGGTTTCCGACCGATGAGGAGTTCAGGCGGGAACTCATGATTAAGGATGTGTATAATTTCCGTAATCGAAATTACATGCTTCGGAAGCTGGAAAATTTCAATCGGAAAGAGATTATTGATATCGAAGCCTATACGATTGAACACATCATGCCTCAAAATCCAAACTTGTCTCCAGAATGGCGGCGGGATTTGGGGCCAAATTGGGAAGAAGTGCACAAAACGTATCTTCATACGCTGGGCAATCTGACACTGACCCGATATAATTCCGAACTCAGTGATCGGCCGTTTAAGGAAAAAAGGGACATGGAGGGCGGGTTTGCTGACAGCCCGCTGAGGTTAAACAGAGAACTAGCCAAACTTGAAACTTGGAATGAGGAGGAAATCCTCAAACGGGCTCAATTCCTGGCGGATTTGGCGTTAAAAGTGTGGGAGTACCCAAAGCTTTCGGAGGATATTCTGGCCAAATATCGAAAGAAAGGCTCCGAAAATGATAGTGTGACTTATACGATTGCCGATCACCCTGAATTACAGGGAGATATGTTGGGGTTATTCGAGGAATTGAGCAAACGAATTTGTAACCTAGACAGCTCTGTCCGCATGGAGTTCAAAAAGTTATACATTGCTTTTAAGATGTCAACAAACTTCGTCGATATTGTGCCGCAGAAAAGCAGACTGCGGTTAAGCTTAAATATGCCATTCGATGAAATACAGGATCCTCGAGGTATTTGTAAAGATGTGAGTAACCTCGGTCGTTGGGGGAACGGAGACGTTGAATTTGGCGTTTCTTCTTTAGATGAAATCGACTATGCGATGTTTCTGATCAGACAGTCATATGAAAGGCATTGGGAAGATGAATAAAGGTGAAGAGGAGTAATGCGGCTCCTCTTTTTCTTTTTGTATGAGTGGTATACTGGAAATAAAGGGAACAAGGTAATTGTTTGATGAGCTCATCCTTAAATTAAAATGCAAAAGGGGGAAGTATACATGGAGATGATACCTAAGGCTGAGCCGCAGAAAATTCCGTTTCAGGTGTTTGAGGAATCGATTCCAAACGAAGGAAGATGGGAATGGATAGGTGGAGAGATTTTTTTCTCTGATGATGAAATAAAAAAAGTCATTCTCATGCTGGTCGGCCAAATCGGGTTAAGAAAACTGATCAACATCCTCCTCAATGAATCAAGGAACGAGCTTGAAAGGCTGTTAAGGGATGAAAGTTGATGATTTTGTCCCGACTGTTGCAAAACATGGGGACAGGCATTTTGGTGGTGGACGAGATTCAACATTTAAGTCTCGCCAGAAGCGGCGGTTCCGCCCAAGTGCTCAATTTCTTCACGACCCTGATCAACACCGCCCAAATCCCTGTTCTGTTGGTGGGCACACCGAAAAGTTTGAAGGTGCTCACCTCGGAATTTCGCCAGGCACGACGAAGCTTAAGCGGGCATGGCGGTTTTCTGTGGGATCGTTTGAAAAAAGATGAAAACTGGGCATTGTTTCTTTCAGGATTGTGGCAATATCAGTGGACAAGGCACGTGGAGGGACTGACGCAGGAATTGTCCGATGTCATGTACGAGGAGACGCAAGGGATTCCAGACATTGCCGTGAAACTTTTCGCCATGACGCAAGTGCGGGCAATGGTCACTGGAAAAGAGAGGATCACTGCCGATTTGATTCGCAAAGTAGCGAAGGAACAATTAAAACTCATCCGCCCCATGCTCGATGCCCTGCGGGACGGACGAAAAACGCAAATGTTGGATTACGGAGACATTGCCGTTCCCGACATGTCGGATTTTCTGCAACGGGAGCAGAACAAAATTCACGTGCAAACGTTCGTTCAGGAATCCCGAAAACGAACCGAATCGAGGCAAGTGTAAATTAGCACATTATTTCAGAATCCCTTTTTCAAATTATTTCAGTCGGATTCGGAAATAATGTGCAAAATTTTTGCGGATTGTTCCGGATTTTGCACATTCTTTCGGAACGTTTGCACGCTCTTTCAGATGAAGATTTCCAGCGCGTCTGATGGACCGATGGAAAAGAGAAAGCACAAAAGAGGCCGATTCGTCCCCTTTCGTGCTAATACCCCATTTCCTCTGCGGCCATGCGCACCACTTCTTCGTCAATGGCGTCCTTTTTCAGCTGATACCCTTATAACAGGCACGTCGTGGCCAACGTGTTGATCACCCGAGGCCATCCCCGCGACTGCAGGGCAATCGCCTCTAACGCCGATGGAGTGAAGATCGGATGCTTCGCCCCAGCCTGTTTCATCCGATGCTCGATGTAGCCCGCCACCTCTTCCTTCTCCAGCGGCCCCATCCGGTATCGCATGATGATCCGCTGATCGAGAGGGCGGTGCTGATTGAGCCGCAGCTTCCCCTGTAAATGGGGCAGCCCCGCCAACATCAAGACAAATGGGTTGGTCGAATCCATCTCAAAGTTGAACAAGATGGCGATGTCCTGTAAAAATGCATCCTTTGCTAAATGCATCTCGTCCAAAATGAACACCGGCGTGATCCGTCGTTCATGAT
>NZ_JBQPTH010000033.1:0-17737 GCF_052220245.1 Geobacillus sp. BK01 | reverse complement strand
TTTGTGTACAATTCATCTGAAGTCCTCCTTGGCATGATGGTAGGTATTGTTTGACACCCCTGCATCATACCAAGAGGGCTTTTTTTGATCAAGTCCCCGGAAAAGCTCCTAACGGGAATGCTCCTTTCTTTTGAGTAAAGCATATCACTAAATTATACCCGTGGTGCTAGTTGAGCGCTAAAGCTCAACTAGCACCACGGGTATATATATATTGTCAATATAAAATTTTCAAAAATCAGGAGTGTTGATTGTCCAAAATTATACATACGCCTTCCATAAATTTGGGCATACTCAAACAAAGCAGCGGCCATCCCGGATTTCCAATCGAGAGGAAGCTGCCCAGAGAAAAAACGGCGAACGAACGAAATGAAGGAAAGAGAGACGTTCGTCTGTTTTTTGGTTTGATCATACAGCCATCGCAGCAACACATACGCGATGAACGCCGCAAACAGTTGGTTGTATACCGCATTTTCCGTCGTGCCAAACAAGGTCGGGACATTCAGATATTGCTTCACCCAACGGAAAAAGACCTCAACAGTCCAACGTTGTTGGTACATGTCGGCAATGGTTTCCTCAGATGCATGGAAGAGGTTCGTCACGACCCGAATGTCGCGGCCATTCGCATCTCGAAAGATCACCACCCGGTGACGCTTGGTCGAGCGGCATTGTTTCGTCCCCAACTGGCACGTGAAGTCGGCTTGAACCGATGAGGATGTGCTGGAAAGGCGTTTCAAGCTTTTTTTCTGATGAAGTTCGATGTTGTCCTTCATCCGAATGACAAAGAGCTGATGCTGCTCCACAAATCGATCGAGGCGTTCGATTTTGAAATACGCCCGGTCTTCCACCAGCACTTGTTGAGCGTTCGTCAACTGTTCTCCCACCGGGCCATCATGACGCAGTCCGATGGGTTTCCACCACGTCTGCCGGCAACGAGGATTCCGGCGAATACGCGACGTGCAGCTTCACTCCGGCGCGTTCGCCGTGATACGGCGCCCATGGCAGGCGGTTTTTCCCGACCGTGACGGTCGTCGAATCCACCACCCGAAGCGGTTTGGGAAACCGAAGCGAACGGCGGGTTTGGCGGTTGCACTTGGAAATGATCAACGCCAACAAGCGTTTCATGATGTCATAGGGAAATTCTTTCGCTTTCTTGGATACAGTTGAATAATGGAATCGCGGCAATCCATACAGAGGCCCCACATCGGCTCCGTGGCGAAAGCTTTTCCATTGATGCATGGCGGCCAGCAGGAAGAAGTGAATCAACTCGCGCAACGTAAAGGTTCGAGACGAATCACGATACCCAACCGCTTCGGCAATCCGTTGAATCTCTTCATCCGAAACAAGTTTTTGCATCAAATTCGGGAGTGTGGTATGCTTGTTCATAGAGAGCACCTCCTGGGTTTGTTTGTGTCGCTACCCACATTCTACAGGAAAGGTGCTCTTTTTTCTATACCCTTTGGATTTTATTGGATAATCAACACGCCTGATTGGATTTATTAAATTTACTTGGATCAACCCCTAGTATCTTCATATAATTTTCCGGTTCAGGAAATTCATGGTTAACCCAGATTAATCCCTCTTCTGAATTGTTGCCGCCTTTCAAACTATCGATTGGGAAGTAAACAGTAAGATCGGCTGAATCACCAAATTTTTCGCCTTTTGAGTTAATTACATCTCCGTATGAAGCAATAATGTTGTATCTATACCCTTTAGGTAGAACTAGATCATTTTCCCATGTACGACTAATAGGTTTGAAAGGTGCTGTAAGTCGCTTACCTTTCCCTTTCGTTTGACCATTCATTAAATGGTCTGCTGTCATGGCACTCGCTTTATTTGTTAACGCTTCAATTCCGGATGATGCTGCAACTAACGCCGCGGTACTACTTCCTACATATTTTAAGAATAAACGGCGGTCCATAAATTTATTAGCCCCTTTCAAAATTTTTAATGAATTGACAACTTGATTATATTAATCAAGAAAGAAAATGTTAATTAATCTAATGTAAATAATTGTTAAATAATTGAAAAGATTTTAAATATTTGTAGATTATGTTAATGAAACGATTCAGCGTTCAGAAAATGAGTGTAGCGATCACTTTCAAATTACAGATGATTCACCATTAAAAAAGGGTGATTCGTTTTGGGTTGAAAAGGGAAAATGAATATTTAGAAGACATAAGAGAGGTTGACAAAACGTACAAAATCAGCCCTATGGAGTTAACCGAGACTGGATAAAATGAATTACGAGTGAAGTGCTAGATAAAGAACATGAAGAAATTGCTGATAAAAAATATTAGAAATAAAATTCGATTAGTAGCTCTAACCAGCGGCACCTTTCAATAAAAAAATGCAACATCCTGCTTAAATGAATTTATCACAAGAGGAATTCCCTACATCACAAATTTATGAACTATAATTGAGATATAACGAGGCTGGCCCAAAAGTAAAGTGTCAGACCCCGCAACAAAATAGATGGGATACGCGTGAGCTCAGACACTTATGGGTCAGCCTCGTCTATTTTCCCCCGTGGTAGCGAACTATAGGACTGAAAAAGAAGTTATCTTCCTAAATTGGATACAACTGCAGGATTTGTATATCTAAAATTTTCCACTTAAAGAGAACATGTAAGAAAACGTTATTTAGATAACCGCTTCATGAGAGCCGCTTTTTCCGCTTCAAATCCCGGCTTGCCAAGCAAGGCAAACATATTTTTCTTGTAAGCTTCCACTCCCGGCTGATCAAACGGGTTCACGCCTAGTAAATGTCCGCTGATGCCGCAAGCCTTTTCGAAAAAGTATACCATTTCACCAAATGTATATTCATCCATTTCATCCAGTTCAACAATTAAGTTCGGTACTCCACCGTCTACATGGGCTAACAGCGTACCTTGGAAAGCTTTTTTGTTCACTTCATCCAATGTCTTGCCGGCCAGGAAGTTCAATCCATCGATATTTTCTGGATCTTCTTGGATCGTTAGCTCGATTTGCGGTTTTTTGACCTGCAGCACCGTTTCGATCAGATTACGGCGGCCTTCTTGAACATATTGCCCCATCGAATGCAAATCAGTTGTAAAGTCAACAGATGCAGGAAAGAGTCCTTTCTGATCTTTCCCTTCACTTTCGCCAAACAGCTGTTTCCACCACTCAGATACATAATGAAGGGATGGCTCATAGTTCACCAATAATTCGATCGCTTTTCCTTTACGATAGAGAATATTTCGCACAGCGGCATACTGATAACTCTCATTGGTTAAAAGATCAGGATTATTATATTTATGATATGCTGATGCTGCCCCTTCCATCATTCGGTCAATATTCAGTCCGGCTACGGCAATTGGCAACAGGCCGACTGCTGTCAGCACAGAATATCTCCCGCCTATGTCATCTGGAATAACGAAAGTTTCATATCCTTCTTGATCGGTGAGCTTTTTTAATGCTCCTTTTTCTCGATCGGTAGTCACATAAATCCGTTTTCTTGCTTCCTCTTTTCCATATTTTTTCTCCATGTAGTCGCGGAAAATACGGAAAGCAATGGCAGGCTCGGTCGTTGTTCCCGATTTGGAAATGACGTTGATAGAGAGATCTTTGCCTTCTAATACATCTAATAAATGAGAGATATAAGTGGAACTGATATTCTGACCGGCGAAATAAATTTGCGTCGTATCATTCATTTGGTTATGAAAAGTATGGGACAACGCTTCAATAGCTGCCCTTGCACCTAAATAAGACCCGCCGATGCCGATAACAACAAGAGCATCTGAATGATTTCGGATTCTTTCGGCAGCTTGTTTGATTCGACCAAATTCGTCTTTATCATAGCGGACCGGCCAATCCACCCAACCAAGAAAATCGGATCCCGGGCCTTTCTTTTCATGAAGCATATGATGAGCGACTTTGACAAATTCACTTAAATGCTCGAGCTCGCTCTCTTTCATAAATGGTAATGCATTGGAATAATCAAAAGAGACAGTCATATACCTTCTCCTTTCTTTGCAAAATTCACCATCGTTCTTCTGTGTAATTTATTATTTTCGATCTTGCATCTGAAAGTTTTTCGGTTAAGAACGTTTTATGGAGATGCTTCAAATACTTAAATTTATTTCTTCTCATTTTTTTCTACAGCATGTCCGCCGAATTCGTTGCGTAAAGCTGCTACTACTTTACCTGTAAATGTATCTGTTTCTAATGAACGATAACGCATCAATAAGGACATAGCGATGACAGGAGTGGCTGTTTGTAAATCTAAAGCTGTTTCGACTGTCCATTTTCCTTCACCGGAAGAATGCATAATTCCTTTGATTTCCTCTAATTTTGCATCTTTAGAAAAGGCGCGTTCTGTTAATTCCATAAGCCATGAACGAATAACCGAGCCGTTATTCCATACTCTTGCTACTTTTTCATAGTCATAATCGAATTCGCTTTTCTCTAATATTTCAAATCCTTCACCAATGGCAGCCATCATCCCGTATTCAATCCCATTGTGAACCATTTTTAAAAAGTGGCCGCTGCCTGCTTTTCCTGCATATAAATACCCATTTTCTACAGCCGTATCCCGGAAAAGAGGCTCGACAATGCTCCAAGCTTCAGGATCTCCTCCAACCATGTAGCATGCTCCGTTCCGAGCACCTTCCACCCCGCCAGAAGTCCCGGCATCCATAAAACGAATCCCAGCTTCTTTTAGCTCATTATAACGATGAATCGATTCCTTATAGTGAGAATTGCCGCCATCAATCACGATGTCTCCTTTGTTTAAAAATGGGGTAATCTCACGAATAACCGAATCAACAACATTGTGCGGAACCATGAGCCAAACAATTCTTGGATTTTCTAATGATAAAACGAGTTCCTCTAAGCTTGATACACCTTTAGCGCCGTATTTTTTTATTTCTTCAACCGCATTTGCATTTACATCGAACGCCACTACTTCATGTTTATGGTCAATGAGATTTTTACCTAAGTTTAATCCCATTTTCCCTAAACCGATTAACCCGACTTTCATGTTCATTGCCCTCCTCGAACTGATTTAACCTTTCGACATTATTCACATTTTATACGTATATATGCACAGCTAATCTATAGTTCCATTTAGAAATGATATTTTCTAATGATGAGAATGAAGTTCGACACGATCATTCGTAACTACCACCAATTGAATCCGTCCTCTTCCAGTAACCGATGAGAAGCCTCTGGCCCCATTGAACCTGAACGATACGAATGAAGGGGAAGGAGATTTCCCTCAAATGCCTCTAAAACAGGCTGTACCCACTTCCAAGAAAGTTCAACTTCTTTCCAATGAGCAAAGAAAGTCGAATCGCCTCGCAAAGCATCAAAAATTAACAATTCATAGGCTTCAGGTACATTTTTCTCATTAGTTGAAAAATGCATATGAATAGGCTCGATTTTTCCATTGTTTAATATATTTTTACTATTTAATTGCAACGTAACACCCTCATTCGGATTGATTTCAATCACTAAAAGATTAGGAACCGTTTCCTCATTTTTTGGCAAGTACCATTCCTTTAATGGATTTTTAAACTCAATCACAATACGAGTAGATTTTTCCTTCATTCTTTTCCCTGTACGGAGATAAAATGGCACCCCACTCCAAAACTCATCATCAATCCACAAGCGAGCCGCAACAAATGTATCTGTTGTTGAAGAAGCAGCAATTCCAGGCTCTTCTTTATATCCAACAACTGGTTTACCAAAGATTTCTCCAGGACCATATTGGCCGCGAACGACATGTAAACCTACTTCTTCTTTTTGTAATGGGCGAAGAGATTCGATGATTTTTCTTTTTTCGTCACGGATGTCTTTTGCGCTGATCCGTTTTGGCAGGTGCATGGCTGTCATCATCAACAATTGCAGCATATGATTTTGGAACATATCGCGAATGGCCCCTGCCTGGTCATAATACCCCGCTCTCTCTTCTACCCCAACCGTTTCACTAGCCGTAATTTGTACATTCGCTATATACTGATTGTTCCATAATGATTGAAACACAGGGTTGGCAAATTTTAAGGCTTCAAGATTTTGGACCATCGGCTTTCCAAGGTAATGGTCCACTCGATAAATTTCCTCTTCTTCAAAAGCTTGACTTAACTTTTCATTTAAATGTTGTGCCGATCTCCAATCGTGCCCAAACGGTTTTTCGATCATCAAACGTTTCCAACCTCTTGCCGATCCTAATCCGCTCTCCTTGATGTTTGAGGCAATCACATCAAAAAACTCTGGCGCAACAGATAAATAAAACATGCGGTTTTCAGGAATATTCAACTCTTTTTCACGCTGTTGAACGATTTCAAGCAGCTTTTTATACCCTTGTGCATTTGTTACATCTAAAGAAATATAACGAAACGCACGAAGGAATTCTTCCATTTTGGAACGGTCATTTGTCAAACGTCTAGAAAATGTTTTTAATGAATTTTCCACATGTGTTTGAAATTCGTCATCAGACAATCCACTTTTGCTTACGCCAATAATGGAAAACGAGTCAGGCATTTTTTGATCGAGAAATAAATGATATAATGCAGGAAAAATTTTTCTTTTCGCTAAATCCCCTGTTGCCCCAAACAAGACAAAGGTCATAGAATCCACTTTTGATTTCACCCCCATCTTTCCAAACAGAAAAACTCCAGATTTCTTCTTGTACTAAAAAAGTAGATAACAACTATTGAAAATACAAAATCCATCATTTTGGACTCTTTTTACGCCCTTCATCTTTTCCGATCGAGCTCTTGAGTACAAACGCGATAAAGAAAGATTATCTATGCAAGATAAAAAGATCAGAATTTCAATTAAATCCGATCTTTTTATCTCTCGTAAGAAAATGTAGTGATATTTGTCTTTTCTTCTATTGCTTAGAAGTTCACATTTAGGCCATAAAACGCGGCGATATATAATTTTTTCATTTCTTCTACAGATGTTTCACGCGGATTCGTGCTTGTGCATGGATCTTGCACGGCATTGGCTGTCATTTCATCCACGTGTGCATGGAACAACTCCCCGGATACCCCAATATTCTTGGCACGTATTTGGACCACGATTCATGTTGTCCCCTCCTATGCTTACGTTTTGTTTTACAGACGCTAGTATAATCCGTATAATCCTGTTTTAGAAGTACGCACTTTATTATCACGTAGTGATAAAAATATAATATAGTATAAAAAAGTATACTTATGGTTATAATCAGTACGGATATATGCTCAATGGAATGACTTCATGAAAAGTCCTTTATCTGTAAGAAGAAATAAATCCTAGATGTTATGGGTGGAAATGAAATGTTTTGTAAATACATGCATTATTGTCATATAGTGATAAAAAGTATACTATTGGTTTATAATAGAGATGGAGGTGGAATAAATGGGACATGTTTGTGGCAAAATGTATAACTGTGAAAAAGAATTGACACTTGCTGTTATTGGCGGTAAATGGAAAATGCTTATTTTATGGCATCTAGGAAAAGGTGGGACGAAGCGGTTTGGCGAGCTGAAGGCTCTCATGCCGGGGATCACCCAACGAATGCTTGTTAACCAGCTGCGAGAACTGGAAGCAGACCTTATTGTTGAACGCAAAGTCTATCCAGTTGTTCCTCCAAAAGTAGAATATTCACTTACTGAACATGGAAAAAGTCTAATGCCAATTCTCGATGCTATGTATGAGTGGGGTAAAAATTATATGGAGACGGTCGTGAAGGGCCAAGTAAAAATCAATGAATCTGCCAAATAAAAACACTCTTCTTAAAAATTCGAAAACGGCCTTCTCATCTTCCTTTATTTCAATATCGTTATGTTTGTAGAAAGAATGTGTGTTTATTGGAGCGCTAAATCTTATAGAGGAATATAGTCATCAAAAATCGGGCAGCATCTTTATAAATGGTCTGCTGCCCGTTTTTTTACGTATATACATTGATGACTCTCCTCGCTTAATTCTTTATATTCCCTTTTAGTATACTTTTTTACACTATGTTACATGAAAGTGTGTACTTGTTAAAGCGAATGATGTGCTTAATAATATCAAATATCATGGTTATTAATAACATGAATGGTGTAAAATTTTTTAGACTGATGACAAAGAAAGGAGGAGGCTTATGAAACTAAGAGTTTCAGCCGTTCAATATCATCTCCATACCATAAATTCTTTTGAAGAATTTGCTAATCAAGTGGAGCATTATATTAAAACAGCTCAAGAATTTGATGCAGATTTTGTTTTATTCCCAGAATTTTTTACTACTCAGCTCATGTCCATTGGCAATGAACAAGGACAGCCTTTGACGATTCAAGAGCTTCCTGATTTTACTGAACAATATCGGTCTTTATTTATAGATTTAGCCAAGAAAACAAAGATGCATATTATTGGAGGAACACATGTCATCCGTAAAGGTGACCGATTATACAATGTGGCTCATTTGTTCTATCCAGATGGAAGAGTCGCAGAACAGGCAAAGCTCCATATTACTCCTACGGAAGTAAAAGAATGGAACATGTCGCCTGGCGATGGTCTACAAGTGTTCGAAACCGAAAAAGGAACCATTGCGATGTTGACGTGCTATGACATTGAATTTCCAGAAATTGTTCGCATAGCTAAAGCGAAAGGTGCGGATGTCATTTTCTGCCCTTCTTGCACGGATGATCGTCACGGATTCCATCGTGTTCGTTACACAAGCCATGCAAGAGCCATCGAAAATCAAGTTTATGTCGTCACGACGGGTACAGTAGGTTCCCTTCCGACGGTTGACTTTATGCGGGCGAATTTTGGGCAAGCAGCGGTGATTACACCAAACGATATTCCATTTCCTCCGCGCGGCATCTTAGTCGAAGGGGAAATCAATCATGATATGATTGTAACCGCTGATCTCGATTTAGAACTGTTATACCAGGTTCGCGAAAGCGGTTCCGTCACCACATGGCGTGACCGACGCACCGATCTCTATCCGGATTGGAAATAAGGTAAGACTAGCGCTCTTAAAGGAGGGAGAAAAATGTATCGAAAAGAATTTTACGTCTTTGACCAAGATCGGCCTGTTCCGACGGTCATTCGAAATTATGAAGAAAAGGACTTTCCCGGCTTAATCCGCATCCAGCAAGAAAGTTTCCCACCGCCATTCCCATCTGAATTATGGTGGAACACGGAACAGCTGAAAAACCATGTTACTCTCTTTCCAGAAGGAGCCTTATGTGTAGAGGTCGATGGTGAAATTGCTGGATCGATGACAGGATTGATTGTTGACTTTGACCCGAATCACCCGGAGCATACATGGGAAGAAATTACCGATAATGGATATATTCGCAACCATAATCCAAATGGAAATACGCTCTATGTAGTCGATATTGGCGTGCGTCCTGCTTATCGCAAATTAGGATTAGGAAAATGGCTAATGTTATCCATGTATGAAGTCGTCGTTCAATTGGGATTAAAACGTCTGTTAGGCGGAGGAAGAATGCCCGGCTATCATAAAAAAGCTGATGAGATGACGGCAGAACAATACCTCGAAGCAGTCGTCAAAGGAGAATTAAAGGACCCTGTTATCACTTTCCTGCTTCGCTGCGGCCGTACCCCTGTTCAAGTGGTGGCTAACTATTTAGAGGATGAAGAGTCTTGTAACTACGCGGCGCTGATGGAATGGAAAAATCCTTTTTATACAACAAAATCTGAACAAGGAGAATGATGAACATGGAATATCGGAGAATTACGAGTATCGAGGACCCTTTGTTTAAAAAAATGCACGAATTGATGCAAGAGGTATTTCCTCCTGAAGAAGTATTAGCATTCGATCTTTGGAAAGAGCCTCTTGAAGATCCGGGAATTCGTGTGTGTGTTGCTGTTCACGAAGGAAATGTCGTAGGTGCGACAGAGTACCGCTATTATGAAGATTTAAATGTCGCAATGACAGACTTCACGATCATTGGCCAAGCAGGACTTGGCATCGGCCGATTTTTAGCGCAAAAGAGGCTAGAAGATTTGAACGCTTGGGCAGCAGCAAACGGAAAGCAGTTATTTGGCATGTTTGCGGAAATTTATGATCCTTATCGGGTGGAACATTATGAATTTGGCGGAATTAAACCGATGGATCCATATGTCCGCCGTGAAGTATTGTCTCATCTTGGTTATAAGCGCCTTGATTTCCCTTATGTTCATCCATCCTGGAACAATGATGGAGAGGCTGTAACAGGACTCGACCTTTGTTTCCTTCCGATGGATGATAACGTAAATGAACTTCCAGCGGAGCTTGTTGTGAAGTTTTTGAAACGTTATTATTCTGTCTTATCAAACAAACCAAAGGCTTGGTATGAAATGGTTGAAAATCTTGAAACCAAAAATACGGTACCTCTTTTAAGCATTTAATGTACTAACGTCATATTCATTTAATTTCAAAAGTCCAAATTCAAAAAACTAAAAAATCCTTTATCAATTCAAATAGTGACAGTACACTTTGTTTATAAAAAGTACCGTGTTAAAATTCTTTCTATAAATGTATCATAGTAGTGAAGGAGGTTGTTCATATGAGCAAAAAAGTATTAATTGTTACAGGAGATGCAGTGGAAGCTTTGGAGATTTATTATCCGTATTACCGTTTGTTAGAGGAAGGTTTTGATGTTACAATCGCTGCTCCAAAGAAAAAGAAACTGCATACAGTTGTCCACGATTTCGCTGATTGGGATACTTTTGTAGAAAAGCCAGGCTATCTCATTGATGCACATGCATCGTTTGCAGAAATCGATCCAACACAGTACGATGCGCTCATTATTCCGGGAGGGCGTGCGCCAGAATACATCCGCCTCGATGAAAACTTGCCAAAAATTGTGCGCCATTTCTTTGAAGCGAACAAACCAGTTGCGGCGATTTGCCATGCTTCACTTGTATTAGAAACCCTTCCTGATATTATGAAAGGGCGCAGCATGACCGCATACATTGCCTGCAAGCCAGGTGTAGAAGCGATTGGCGCCAACTATGTATCTGAGCCAACTCATGTTGACAACAATTTCGTATCTGCTCATGCATGGCCGGATTTACCAGCGTTTATGCGTGAATTTATTAAGTTATTAAACAAGTAACATCGTTTGTTAAGGCGTTCTCCTATGGGAACGCCTTTTTGATTTAAACGACATTAGACACAAAGATTGATGAGCTGTTTTTACTTCTCAATCAGACACGAAGACGTATTCTCATGAAAAGGTAGGACATCTCATACTCCTGAGCGTAACAGGCATGACTCTAATGAAAAGACCGCAAAACGCTTCCTTTAAGAAATGTAAGAAACGCTTTGCGGTCTTTTTGTTCTTTGTTTATTGAGGTGAAAATTCAGTTTGATCAATTACTTGAATTAGTTTAAAATTTTGGTTAGGACTTAAAATGGTGATTAGGACTCCTTACGCTATTCAAGGTTGGCATGTCTTTTAAACATCGTATTGGAGTCCAATCCTTTTTTCTCCATGCATCTTAATATGATCGCATCATAAAACAGCAAGAGGGTTTGCTCAAAAAGCGATCCCATCGGCTGTATCGTTTTGTATCCATTATCTGATTGGTCTTTAGGTGAACCAGGCAACTTGACCGTGATATCAGCCAATTGTCCAATGGTCGATTCAGGGAAAATGGTCACTAACGCTACGGTTGCACCTAAGCTTTTGGCTTTCTCAGCCATGGAAACTAAACTTCTCGTTTCCCCTGAACCCGATCCGATGATCAAAATGTCATCTTGTTCTAGGCTAGGGGTTATGGTTTCGCCTACTACATAGGCTTCTAACCCCATGTGCATCATTCGCATCGCAAAAGATTTGGACATAAATCCAGATCTACCTGCGCCAGCTACGAAAATTTTCTTTGCTTCAAGAATCCCATTTACCAATTTTTCCGCTTCTTCATCAGCGATGAAATCAGCTGTCCGATTTAACTCTTTGATGATTTCACCTAAATATTGTGTAGTCTGCATAATTTCATTCACCTTGTTGGATCATTTTTTTCATTTCAGCAGCTACAGCTCGTTTATCTTTTTGTCCGGTAATACCGCCGCCGACAACGACAAGATCCGGTTTTGCTTTAATGACTTCTGGCAGCGTGTCTAATTTAATGCCGCCGGCGATGGCTGTTTTCGCATTTTTCACAACACGCTTAATTGTGTGAAGTTCTTCAAGAGAATCTTTTCCGACTGCTTGAAGATCGTATCCTGTGTGTACACAAATATAGTCTACACCAAACTCATCCACTTCTTTAGCGCGTTCTTCTAAATTTTTAACACCGATCATGTCAACCAAGATTTTTTTTCCTTGTTTTCTAGCTTCTTCAACGGCCCCCTTGATTGACATATCTTCAGCCACTCCAAGGATCGTGATAATGTCCGCGCCAGCTTCGGATGCTTTCATGACTTCATATGCAGCCGCATCCATGATTTTTAAGTCGGCTAGAACGGTTAAATGAGGGAATGCTTCTTTAATTTCCTTAACAGCTCTCAGGCCTTCATTAATAATAACAGGAGTACCGATTTCTACAATATCCACATACTCCTCAACTTCTTTCACAAGCTCTTTTGCTTCGGGAATATTTACAAGATCCAATGCTAATTGTAGTTGCATGAATTCTTACCCCCCTAATAAAAATTGATTGTTTGTTGCACAAGCAAACATATCTTTTCCGCTTGTACAGCAATCAGTATACTATGTATGATTTTCTTTAGAAAGTACGCACTTTATTTTTACATAGTGTTAAAAAGTATACTATTGGATATGATCATTTCATTCTCGGAACACCTGTCTTCCTTTTTCAAAATGTGCCTAACAACATCTGACCGATGCGTATGTCGAAACATGAATTTGAACGTATACCGATAAATTCCCTCCTTTCCTCTTCAACCGTACTAATATGTACTTTCTTTCGCCATTTTGCAATAAATCCTCATTTTTTCAAAGACATTCATTGACTTCACAAAATGACAAAACAGTAGTAAAATTCATATAATCATATAAGAAAGGTGGGAATAAACAATGAAAGAAACGAACCGTTCAATCCCCCGTCCGCTTGTAAGAGCCAATCAATGGTTTATTGTTGTTAGTGTTGTTGCAACATGGCTGTCAGGACAAGAATGGTTGCTTGCTTTTCCATTAGCTGCTGGATTGCTTGGATTATTCTTTGATTTTAATCCTGTTATGCGGTTCGCAAAGTTGTTTTTAAAGAAGCATCCTTCTGAGTACGTCCCAGAAGACGCCGAACAGCAGCAGTTTAATCAAGTCATTGCTGTCATCTGCCTTTCTGCCGGCTTAATAAGTTACTTAGCTGACTGGATGGTCGTTGCCTATATCTTCACAGCGATGGTCGCGTTAGCAGCATTTGTCGCTATCCTCGGATTTTGTATCGGATGTTTTATTCGTTATCAATGGCAACAATACCGCTATAAAAAAGCCTCGAATCATTAGTGTCATACAAAAATAGGGGCTGACCTGATTCCAGTAAAGTGTCATACCCACAGCTGTGTATTAAATAGACACTTTATGAGTCGGCCCCTCTATATAATTTCTTTCCCTTGAAAACTTCATAATCACCTATGTAGTTGTACGGCTTTTCATATCATAAAAATCGATTGTTGTGTCAATCTGGAGAATATCACTCGCTTTCATCATATCGTATCCCCTCGTAAGGCTAACGAGCACCGTCCATGCCTCTTGGACCAATCGGCTGACAACCTGGTGCATACGCTTCATCAATCGAATATAAATGCCACTTCTTTTTCAATCTGTTAAATAACCCCGATTTCATTGTATAAAATGGAAACACCGTGCTCTTTCCCCTATTTGCGTATAAGTTTTACTATTGGCAAAATCACGTGCCGATCTATGTTTTTCTTTCATATGTTTGCGGTTATTATTCATCGATATGAATCACTCCTGAAAAATCACAAAACAATCGTTTCATGCCTCCGGATAAGTCTTCCGGCTTTTTTAAAACACCTTCATAAAAATTTTACTTTGAATGCCCATTTTCTTTTACATATTTTTGAAATAATGATATCATTATGATATAAAATTAATATTAAGGCGGGGATGTTTATGAAAGAAACAAAAGCATCGTATATCAATGGGTTTGTCGGGATTGTCCTCATTGCAACTTTATTAGGGGCAGCAGTGTTTAGCTTTTTTCATCAACGGATCGTCGTAGCTGTTATATGCGTAATTTTGGCGGGGATATTCGCAAGCGGCATTACGATTGTTCAGCCAAATCAAGCAAAAGTCGTCACCTTTTTCGGGCGTTATTTAGGCAGCATTCGTGACAGCGGGTTATTTCTTACGGTTCCATTAACGATTCGCCAAACCGTTTCCCTCCGTGTCCGCAACTTTAACAGCAGTACATTAAAAGTGAATGATGTTGAAGGAAATCCAATCGAAATTGCAGCGGTTATCGTATTTAAAGTGATTGATTCTGCCAAAGCCATTTTCGATGTAGAAAATTACAAAAAATTCGTTGAAATTCAACCCGAGTTCGACAGTTTTGAGGCCATTTTAGGCAAATGAAAATGGCCAAAATGCTGTTATATCAAAGATTTCGCGATGCGGATCCTAGAAAAAACACTGAATTTCATAGGCACACGACTTGTTTATTTTAACTTTTAAAACAGCTGAATATCGGTTATAATATAGGCATGTACATACGGCGAGTAACACGCAAAAACAAAGATGGAACGACCGTGGCGTATCTCCAGCTTGCTCACAACGAATGGGATCCGAAGGCCAAATATGCGAAAGCGAAGGTGATTTATTCGTTTGGGCGCGAAGACGAGGTGGATCGCGCTGTCTTGGAGCGTCTGGCCAAAAGCATTTCGCGATTCCTTTCTCCTGAGCAGGCTTGGGAAATCGAGACGTTGACAGGAGAAGTGTCGGATGACTTTCAGTTTCAATCAAGCAAACGCCTTGGTGGCGCTTGGCTTTTGGATCAGCTCTGGAGACAACTGGGATTGGGAGAGATTCTCCACTCCTTGTTTGCCTCCCGACATCATCAGATTCCGTTGGAACGGCTGATTTTTGCCATGGTGGCGAATCGTGCCCTTCATCCGTCAAGCAAGTTGGCGATGGAGGAGTGGGTGGAGAAAGACGTGCATATCCCTCATCTTCCCCAAGTCGCCAGCCACCAGTTGTACCGGGCGATGGATGAGCTGCTGGCTGTGCAGCCGGAATTGGAACGCCAAGTGTTCCATGCCGTGGCCGATTTATTGAACCTGGAAGTCGATTTGATTTACTTTGATACGACTTCGTCGTACTTCGAAGTGGATCCATCCGAAACACCAGAAGGAGAATCGCTTCGAAAGCAGGGGTTTTCCAAAGATAAGCGTCCCGATTTGGTCCAAATCGTCATTGGACTGGCCGTTACCCGGGAA
Source organism: Geobacillus sp. BK01 (assembly GCF_052220245.1). Classification (NCBI taxonomy): domain Bacteria; kingdom Bacillati; phylum Bacillota; class Bacilli; order Caryophanales; family Anoxybacillaceae; genus Geobacillus; species Geobacillus sp. BK01. The sequence continues at coordinate 2,377 of NZ_JBQPTH010000033.1, read as the reverse complement.
GGAGTCCCCATTCGCGCTTGGGTATGGCCTGGCCATACGATGGATATGACGGTCATCAAACAGGTGAAACAAGACTTGATTGGCTGGAAGCTTGGGCGTGTGATCAGCGTGATGGACCGCGGATTTTCGTCTGAAGAGAATTTGCGAATCTTGCAACAGGCCGGGGGACACTACATTGTCGGCGAAAAAATGCGGTCCGGCAAAGCCGCCGTCGAAGAGGCCCTAAACCGTCGCGGGCGCTACCAACAAGTTCGCGAGAACTTGCATATCAAAGAAATCATCGTGGGCGACGGAGAAGCGCGTCAGCGCTATGTTCTCGTGTACAATCCCAGCGAAGCCGAACGCCAACGCAAGGAACGGGAAAAGCTGCTCGAATCGCTGAAAGAGGAGTTGGAGGGGCTTCGCCAACTCCCCAATGAAGCTCATCATAAGGCCACCTGCCGGCTGCGTTCCCATCCGTCCTACGGAAAATACTTGCGTCAATTGAAGGATGGAACGCTTCGCATCGACAAGCAAGCGGTTCGTGAAGCGGAAAAGTACGATGGCAAATATCTCATCCGAACCTCCGATGACACCTTGTCTGCCGAGGATGTCGCGCTCGGGTATAAGCAACTGGTGGATATCGAGCAGGCCTTTCGGACGTTGAAATCAACACTCGAGATAATTTACAACAAATGACGATTTCGACGTTGAAGAGGAATCTGGATACTCGATAGTTGAGCCGATACAAAAAGCAAAATCGATGCATATTGTTTTTGAAGTTTGACACGATCTGTTGTAAAATGAAAGTGCTCTTGCATGGGAACTTCTCCTTTTGATGTTTGGTTGCACTTTCATTTTAAGGGGTTCCTCATGCAAGGGCTATTTTTTATGCTTGTCTGATTTTATCTAGCACCACGGGTAATAATTATATTTTTCATTATGGTTTTAAAACTACTTTTATACAATCATCTGCATGTTCATAGAAGATTTTATACATTTCACTTGCTCGGTCTAACGGTACAACATGCGTGATAATTTCAGTAGGGTCAAATTCATCCTTTTGAATCATATCAAACAATATTGGCATATAATGAACAACAGGTGCTTGCCCCATTCTTATACAAATATTTCTTTCCCATAAATTACCTAAAGGAAATTGATTGTAAACAGAACCATATACACCTGTTAATTGTAAATTTCCGAATTTTTTAATAGCTTGCATACCAATTTGTATAGGGCTTGTAGTTCCCCCAACTAAACCCATTTGTTGTTCTTGTGCTTCTTTAGGAGTTTTCTTCCCATCCATTCCCACACAATCAATGACACAATCTGCTCCACCTTTTGTTAATTCACGAATATATTTTCCAGCATCATCAAATGTTGGAAAATCATCAAAGTTAATTACTTCCACATTGTTCATTTTTTTAGCATGATTTAAGCGATAAGGAACATTGTCAACTGCAATCACTCGACTTGCACCTTTCAACCATGCAAACTTTTGTGCCATAAAACCAACAGGTCCACAACCAAGAACGACAACTGTATCACCCTTTTTAACTCCTACATTCTCGACACTCCATAAAGCGGTAGGTAATACATCTGACATAAACAACAATTTTTCATCATCTAATTCTACTGATTCTGGGATAACAAAAGGAATAAAATTACCATATGGTACACGAAGGAGTTCCGCTTGACCACCTTGATACCCACCATATCTTTCAGTGAAACCAAAATAACCCCCAGTGTCTACAGCCTTATTAGGATTAGAATTATCACATTGGCTCTCCATTTCATTTTGACAATAATGACAATGACCACATGAAATGTTGAATGGAAGAACTACTCTATCACCTTTTTTTACCTTTGTAACTTCCGAACCAACTTCTTCAACAATACCCATCGGCTCATGTCCTAATACATAATCTTTTGTAGCTGGTATTGCCCCTTGATAAATATGAAGGTCAGAACCACAAATTGCAGTTGAAGTAATGCGAACAATAATATCATCATTCTTTTGAATTGTTGGGTTTGGCACTTCTTTGACTTGCATATTTTTTACACCTTGAAAAGTAACTGCTTTCATTGTTCTCAACCTCTTTCTTAGAATTTATATTTTGTCTTAGATTATCTTTTCCAGAAATTATTTTTTTATTCATCATTGTTGTGTCAAGGCCGATTATTTTTTCCCCAAAATCGCCGGTTTAAAATTCCCCAGAAGGACCTCATTGATCCTTCTGTTTTTCTTGTTGGAGCCTTTTTTCCCGCAATCGATAGCTTTCCCCCTTTAGGTTGAAAATGATGGAATGATGCAGTAATCGATCTAACATCGCTGTCGCCAAAACCGAGTCTCCCACGATTTCTCCCCATTCCCCAAAGCTTTTGTTGGAGGTGA